>JAYVSK010000184.1:0-28328 GCA_043775395.1 Lysobacter sp.
GTGCGCTCCAGCACCTGCAGAATCTCGCGCTTGCTGGCGAACGCTTCGAACAGCTCGCGCAGACGGTCGAGATCGGAAAGATCCTGCACGCCGATCAGCCGGGTCTGCCCGGCCACCAGCATGTCCTCGGCGTCTGCGGCCAGCGCCTGATCGGCCAGCTCCAGCGCCTGGGTCATCAACGTTTCCATTTCCTGCTTGGCGCTGCGCAGTTCGGCCAGCAGCAGGGTGCGCGCCTCCGCCAGTGGCCGACCGGCATAGTGAGTATTGAGATAATTCGCGGTGCGCTCCAGTTCCCCTGGTTCGTAGTCGCGGCGGGTGTGGAGAATGCGGTTTTGCACGTCGTTGTCGGCGAAAACCAGAATCGCCAGCACCCGTCGACCATCGAGCGGCACGAAATCGACGTGCTTGAAGGCGAACTGTTCGCGCTTGGGCACGCTGACCACGCCGACGAAATGAGTCATCGCCGACACCAGCTCCGAAGCGCTGCCCAGCAGGCTGTTGGTGCCCGCACCGGACGGCAGTTCCGAGCGCAGCCGCGCCAATTCGCCATCGGCCAGCGGCTGGATCTGCAGCAGGCTGTCGACGAAGACCCGGTAGCCCTGCGACGTCGGCACCCGTCCGGCCGAGGTATGCGGCGCCGACAGCAGGCCCACATCCTCCAGCTCGGACAGAATGCTGCGGATGGTCGCTGAACTGACGTCCAGACCCGCGTGCCGGGCCAACGTCTGCGAACCCACGGGCTCGCCATCGCGGATGTAGCGCGCGATCAACGTCCGCAGCAGCAGGCGGGCGCGCGGATCGAGCAGGGCGTCGGCGGGACGGTTCATCGGTTGTTGGTATAGGCGCAGATCGAACTGCGTGCAAGCGCGATACGCATGGTCTCGACCGGTGAGACGCGCCTGCGCTGAAGTTTCGACTGGATCCGCGTTCGCGACCGGCGCTCGCCGCGCATCGGCGCGCCCGACTTTGAGGCACAATCCCGGCTCATGCTTATCCATCTCTCGATCCGCGACTTCGCCGTCGTCTCCGCTACTGAACTTGAATTCGGCCCCGGCATGACCGTGATCTCGGGCGAAACCGGCGCGGGCAAATCCCTGCTGGTCGATGCGCTGGGCTTCCTGTCGGGTCTGCGCGCCGACAGCGGCATGGTCCGTCACGGCGCCGGGCGCGCCGAGTTGAACGCCGAATTCGATCTCACCGACCGCCCTGAGGCGCTGACATGGCTGCGTGAGCAGGAGCTTGACGACGACGATGGCTGCCAGCTGCGGCGCACGCTGAGGTCGGACGGCGGATCGCGCGCCTGGATCAATGGCCGGCCGGTGACGGTAACGCAGCTGGCGCAGCTTGCCGGCATGTTGGTCGAAATCCACGGCCAGCATGAACATCAGGCGCTGCTGTCCAAACCCAGCCAACTTGAACTGCTGGACGCGTTCGGCCGCCACGCCATACCTCTGACAGCGGTCCGCGAGGCCGCCGATGCTTGGTCTGCGCTGCTGCGCGAGCGCGATGCGCTGTCGCGGGCAGGCGACGTGTCCGACCGCATCGAACTGCTGGATCACCAGTGGCGCGAACTGGAGTGCGAAACGCTGGAGCGGGCCTCGATTCTCGACCTGTTCGCAAGCCACCGCCGCCACGCCAATGCTGCCACTCTGATCGAGACCTGCGAACACGCGCTGACCCGGTTGGAAGGCGACGATGCGCCGTCGCTACTGCAGACACTGCAGCAGCTGCGCGGCGATATCGTTCGCGCCCGCAACGACGAACCGCGGCTGGGCGAAGTGGACAGCATGCTGGACGCCGCCGCCATCCAGATCGATGAAGCCACCCGGCAACTGCAGCGTATCCGCGACGATCTGGAGTTGGATCCGGATCAGTTCGAAGCCCTGGAAGACCGCCTGACCCGCCTGCACGATCTCGGCCGCAAGCACCGGGTTGCGCCGGAGGCGCTGCTTGAGGTGCGCGACCGTCTGAAGCACGAGCTCGAAGCGCTGCGCAATGCCAGCACCCGCCTGATCGGCCTGGACGACGAGATCGCCCACACCACGGCACGCTGGCGCGAGGCTGCTGCGACGCTGGGCGCGGCACGTCGCATCTCGGCCGCTGCGCTGTCGCAGGCGACCACCGAGCTCATCGCCGAACTGGGCATGGGCGGCGGTCGCTTCGAGATCGCGCTGGAGCCCAACGACGCAGAACGCCCCGACCCGCTGGGCGCGGAGCGCGTGGAATTTCTGGTGTCGGCGAACGCCGGCCAACCGCCGCGCTCGCTGCGCAAGGTCGCCTCGGGCGGTGAACTGTCGCGGGTGTCGCTGGCGATCGAAGTCGCCGCGCTGGGCCTCGACGCAGTGCCGACCATGGTGTTTGACGAGGTGGATTCTGGCATCGGTGGCGCGGTCGCCGAGATCGTCGGCCAGAAACTCCGCGCGCTGGGCGAAACCCGCCAAGTGCTGTGTGTCACCCACCAGCCGCAGGTCGCCGCGCAGGGCCATGCCCACTACCGCGTCAGCAAAGCCGAAGCCGCCGGTATGACCCAGAGCGCAGTGCAGAAACTCACGCCGAAAGAACGCCAGGAGGAACTGGCGCGAATGCTGGGCGGCGTGGAAGTTAGCAAAGAAGCGCGCGCAGCGGCGAAACGATTGCTCGACAGTGTGACCTGAGCGGCGCGGGCCGGCCAAACGGCCAACTCACCGGCGCACAGGCTTTTTCTTTGCCTTTTTCTTTGCCTTTGCCTTTAGCCTTTGCTTTAGCTTTAGCGTTTGCTTGCGCGACGCGCAAGCTCCCCTCTCCCGCGTGCGGGAGAGGGTTAGGGTGAGGGTAAGAGCACCTCAATACTGACGTTACAATACCTACGCCGAAAATGCGCTCGCAGCCGGTTCAATCCGGATGCAGCCACGCAGCATCGCCTTGCGCATAGCGCTCATGCTTCCAGATCGGCACACGCGCTTTCACTTCATCGATGATCCAGCGGCAGGCAGCGAAGGCCGCATCGCGATGCGCAGCGCTGACCCCAACCCAGACAGCGAGATCGCCGATATCCAGATCGCCGATGCGATGCACGCAGACAGCATCGATGATGGCGAATGTTTCCAGTGCTTCCTCGACGATCTTTGTGCCTTCGACTTCAGCCAGCGCGACATACGCCTCGTAACGCAGCCCGAGCGCAGCACGACCATCGTTGTGATTGCGGACCCAACCTTCGAAACTCGCATACGCGCCGGCTTGCGCGTGCAGCAGGCGCGCGCGTAAAGGCACGATATCGAACGGGACATCGGCGATGGCGAAGCGCGGCATCATCTCAGCCTCCGCTGACGGGAGGAATGAACGCGACTTCGGCGCCCTCGCCCGGCACGTCGTCCCAGTGTGCGAACGCGCCGTTCATCGCGACTCTCAAACGTTCGGCCGGCAGCATAAACCCATGTTTTGTCTGCAGCATGACGTACAGCGCGCGCAGATTACCGTCATGGTCGACCTGCGCGCTGTCGATGCCCGCCGCATCGCGCAGGCTGGCGAAATACAGCACCGTGATCGCGGCCATCAAATTTTCTCCGCAATCGCGCCGAAGTCGCGTTTGCCGCCGCGCTTGCCTTGCAGTTTTGCCGGACCCAGCACGATGGCATGCGACAGCGCCTTGCACATGTCGTAGACAGTGAGCGCCGCGACGGTCGCGCCGGTCATCGCCTCCATTTCGACGCCGGTGCGATGCGTGGTGTTGACGGTGCAGACGATCTCCAATTCGCGTACGCCGCGCCAGCCGATGGCGAAACGGATGCCGTCGATGGGCAGCGGATGGCAAAACGGAATCAGCTCATGGGTACGCTTCACCGCCAGCGTACCGGCGACGATCGCGGTATCGACCACTCCACCCTTCGCGCTTTTCATGGCGTTGTTTCGCAACTGCACGGCAACTGCGACCGGAAATTTCACCCGGCAGCCGGCGGTCGCGACGCGGGCAGTCACCGCTTTCGCAGAGACATCGACCATCGTTGGATGGCCAGCCGTATCGAGATGGCTCAGCACCGCCGTTTTTTTTTGTTTCGTATTCATCCGCCAACCAGAAACATTTCGACGCGCTTGCGCGGACTGCGCAGGCCGCTGCGCAATTCGCTGTAGCGATCCCCGCGCGCTTGCCACAGATCCGTCAGTCGTTCGACGAAGAGCGCATCGTCGCGGCCAAGCCACGGCCGCAGATCGGTGCCGTCGCCGGCGAACAGGCAGGTGTACAGACGACCTTCCGCCGACACCCGGGCGCGGTGGCAGTCGCCGCAGAACGGCGCGCTGATCGAGCTGACGAAGCCGACTTCGCCGAAGCCGTCGTCGAACGCATGGCGCGCGGCCACTTCGCCGCGATACTGCGCGCCCAGCGCATGCAGCGGCCAGCGCGCGTGGATCAGATCGCGCAGTTCGGCAGAGGGCATCACGCGCTCGATCGCCCAGCCGTTGCAGGTGCCCACATCCATATATTCGATGAAACGCAGGGTGCAGCCCTGCTCGCGCGCGAATGCGGCCAATGGCAGCACGTGATCATCGTTGACGCCGCGCTGTACCACGCAGTTGAGCTTGATGTTGGCGAATCCCGCGGCCTTCGCGGCACTGATGCCGCGCAGCACTTCGGCAAGATCGCCTCGCCCGCCCGACAGCGTCGCGAACTGTTCGCGATCGAGCGTATCCAGACTCACCGTAACCCGGTGCAGACCAGCCTGGCGCAGTGCACTGGCATGTGCGGCAAGAAGACTGCCGTTGGTGGTCAGCGCGATGTCGTCGAGGCCATCGATCGCCGCGAGCCGTGCGATCAATTCGGGCAGATGCCTGCGCAGCAGCGGCTCGCCTCCGGTGAGGCGCAGCTTGCGCACGCCCACGCGCACGAAGCCGCGCACGAGGCGCTCGATCTCATCGAACGACAGCCGGGACGCGGCGTCGAGGCCGTAGTCCTCAGGCACGCGGTCCGCAGGCATGCAGTATGGACAGCGGAAGTTGCAGGCTTCGATGACCGACAGACGCAGATCGCGCAGCGGGCGGCCCAACAGGTCGCGAGGCAGGCCGGCAGGCAGATCGGCAGGTCGGATGACGGTATTCATCGCGACTCAAGAGACCGTCGGCAGCACATCGGTTGCGTCGAACGGTTCGGCCTTCGCCGCGGTCGGTCCGGCCAGTGCGATGCATTCCCCGGGATGGGCGATGCGGCGTCCGCGCAGGCGCAGCGCTTCGCCATCGGCGGCGCTGGCGTAGTGGTACAGCACGCAGCGCTCGAGCAGCGCGGGCGGATATTCGCGTTCAAGATCATCGATGCCGGAATGCGAAGGGTTGCCGTGCAGGCCGCAGTCGTGTGCGATCAGTTCGTCGGCATCGGCGTAACGGGCCAGCGTTTCGGGGATCGGCCGGGTGTCGCTGGTCCACACCACGCTGCCGCGCAGGCGCAGGCCGTAGCTGGTCTGCGGCCAGTGATGGCGGGTCTCGAAGACTTCCAGACGCAGGCCCTCGTGCCAGAACGCATCGCCGACCGGGATCACCTGGAAGGCATCCCAGAAATTGGCGCCGCCCTCGGCAAGCACGTTCGGGTAGTCGCCCACGCGCTTGTGCAGCAGCGGCACCACGTGCGCGGGCACGTAGAGGCGTGTAAGGCCACGCCGCGCCTGATTGAAATAGGTATCGATGAACAGGCGCTCGAAGCCGCCGACGTGATCCAGATGGGTATGGGTGACGAATAGCGCGCGCGGCACGGCGCCGTAGTGCGCCAGATAGGCACTGAGGCCCTCACCGCCGCAGTCGATGGTCAGCCACGGCAGCCCGTCGCGTTCGATGGTCGCCATCGCGGAGCCCAATTCGACCGCCGATGCATTGCCCACGCCGTGAAACCGCAAAGCCCAACTCATCGTGCGTTCGCCTACGTGCCTGTCTGCCAGAGCGCATCGTACGCGCTGCGCAGCGTGGCGTAATCCTTCCCGACCTCGGCCACGCTGCGGGCGCCGCGCAGTTTCAACAGCGAGCGCCGCAGACGGGCTAGGTTGGCCTCGCGCCATGCTGTGGCTGGAATGCGCAGCTGGCTGCGGTCCAGATCAATGACCCAGCCGCGTCCATCGTCTTCGAACAGCAGGTTGTGGGCATTCAGATCAGCGTGATCCAGCCCGGCGCGATGGATACGGGCGATCATCTGACCCGCTTCTTTCCACGGCGCAGCGCTGCCGGATGCAGCGGCACGGTCGGCCAGCGATCGCACATTGTCCAGACGTTCAAGCAGAATTGCGGCGCGATAGAACAGCCCTTCGCGCCAATAGATCGAGGCGATCGGGCGCGGCACCGGCAGACGCCGGCGCAGCAGCTCGCGCAGCAGCCGGAACTCGTCGAAGCTGCGGATCTTGCCGGCACCGCGCCAGACATGACGGTTGCGGGTGAATCTGGCGGCGAATCCGCCGCGCAGGTAATGGCGCAGCACGGCCAGGCCGAAACCGCCTTCGACCGATCCACCTGCGACGAACCATGCGCCGCCCCGGCCCCCGCTACCGACCGCTTCAGCGCGTGGGCCCCACCAGTCCGGATCGAACCAGGCCGGCTCCATCGCGTGGACGCTTGCTTGCCGCAGATACGTCGCATCGAACAGAATCGCGCCAACGCCCGCTCCGCGCGCATCGCGGAATGGCATCAGGCTTTCGGTGGCATCGAAGGCGACCATAGACCGAGTCTATCAACTGCAGATGATGAAAAATCTTTTGAACGCGCCCGCATCGATCTGTCTGCTGCGCTTGTCCGCACTGGGCGACGTCACCCACGTGCTTCCGCTGATCCGCACCCTGCGCCAGGCATGGCCCGCAGTGGCGTTGACCTGGGTGATCGGCAAGGGCGAGCAGATGCTGCTGGAAGGTCTATCAGAGGTTGAATTCATCGTCTACGACAAAAAAACCGGTGTGACCGGCATGCGCAGACTGCGCCGTGAACTGAAGGGCCGGCGCTTCGATGCGCTGCTGCAGATGCAGGTCGCGGCGCGGGCGAACCTGCTGTCAGCCTTCCTGCCGGCGCAGCGCAGAATCGGCTACGACCGGTCGCGCTCCAAGGACCTGCACGGTCTGTTCGTCAACGAACGTATCCCCGACCGCCCCGGCATCCATGTACTTGATGCTATCAGCAGCTTCTGTGAACCGTTGGGGTTGAAGCAGACCGAAGTGATCTGGAAGATGCCTGTGCCTGATGCAGCGCGCGAGTGGGCGCGCGCGCAGTGGCCCGACGACGGCATGCCGACCCTGGCGATCTCGCCATGTTCCAGCCACGCGCTGCGCAACTGGCGGCCGGAACGCTACGCTGCGGTTGCCGATCACGCGGTTGGACGGGGCTGGCGGATCGTGCTGCTCGGCGGGCGCAGCCAGCTCGAACGCGACACCAGCGATGCGATTCTTGCAGCGATGGCGTCGCCCGCCTTGGATCTGGTAGGTAAAGACACACTCAAACAACTACCCGCATTACTCGAACGCGCCGACCTGCTGATGACGCCCGACTCGGGCCCGATGCATATCGCCAACGCAATGGGCACCAAGGTCATCGGCCTGCACGCCGCCAGCAACCCGCGCCGCAGCGGCCCGTATTCGGATGTGCGCTTCTGCGTCGACCGTTACGACGATGCAGCGCGGAAATATCTCGGCAAGCCTGCCGCCGAACTCAAGTGGGGCACCAAGATTGAACACGACGGGGTGATGGATCTGGTGACAGTGGACGATGGAATCGCAGCGTTTGAACGGTATACCGACACTCGAAATTGACGCAAATCAATGTGATGCACCACCAGCCTCTGGTCGCATTCGTATGGCCGCATTCGTAGGCTGGGCTGACAAGCCCAGCATGCGTTTCACGGTGGCAATGCTGGGCTTGTCAGCCCAGCCTACTTCAACCAGGTCCAACCACTTCAGCCAAGTTTGATCTGGTCGCATCAAAAAACGCGGCTAACAGCGCCCGCAAATATCAAAAAAGTGATGGCTGCGACGGTAAACCCGATCACGGCGCAGCATGCCCGGCACGATAATCCTGATACGATTTTTCCTCGACATACGACGAGCCCAACGCGAGGTTGATGTCTTTCTTGATCCGGGCGCGTTCGTCGTTCTCGAAGTACACGCTGCGAGCAAGGCGGATGAATTCTTCGTCGAAAGCCTGGGCTTTTTCTTTGATCCGGATATCGTCTTCGATCACCCAAAGCCGTTCGTTGACTGTTTTCAGCTGCGCGCGGAGGCGGCCGATATCGTGGCCGGCGGCCGGGTGCGCCATCCAGCTGTTCTCGAGCGCAGACAACTCATTGCGCACATTCGTCAGCTTGGCCGGGTCGGTCATCCGCTCGGATTTGATCTGAAGGATGGCGATCTTGTCGAGCAGTTCGCCGAACGAGACGGGGGCGAGGATTTCGGACATGGCGGTGTGATCGGAACGGCGAAAAAGAAGCCGCCAGTGTACGCGCCTTGTCCCCGGACGCCCCGCCCCTTATGATAATGCCCCGCAGCGGTGGGCTGATGTCCAGCACTGCGAGCACCTTCGGAGAGGTGGCAGAGCGGTTGAATGTACCTGACTCGAAATCAGGCGTACGTGTGAACGTACCGGGGGTTCGAATCCCCCCCTCTCCGCCAGACAAGCAAAGCGCCCCCTGGTGGGGCGTTTTGTTTGTCTGGCGTGGATGGAGGATCGGATGAGAACGTCTGGTTCGACAAATCGGCAGGACTGCCGATTTGAACGGCGAAGCCGCCCCGCAGGGATGAGGCACATGGATGTGCCGAATCAATCCCCCCCTCTCCGCCAGATAAGCAACGCGCCCCCTCGTGGGGTGTTTTGTTTGTCTGGTGTGGATGGCGGATCGGATGAGAACGCTTGGTTCGACAAATCGGCAGGCCAAGTCGGAGCTTTCGCGGGCATGCCGTGCGCCGCCGAACGGGCGCGGATGCAAACCAAGCGATTGATTTTTCCACTCGCGTCCGGTCTCATCCCGCAATTACGTATACCCACCCACATATGGCTGACTCTCTTCCCCATGGCCGCTGCATGATCGAATTCGGTCACTTGACCCACGCCGGACTGCGGCGCGAGCTCAACGAGGACACTTACTACGGTGACAGCGACCTCGGGCTGTGGCTGGTCGCCGACGGCATGGGCGGTCACGAATATGGCGAAGTCGCCAGCGCGCTGGCCCGCGAAACCATCGTCCGCGAGATCCGCCAAGGCGCTTCGCTGGCCCAAGCGATCCGCACCGCCGACGAGGAAATCATCCGCGCTTCGCGCCAGCGCAGCGATGCGCTGCCGATGGGGACCACCGTGGTGGCTCTGCGCGTACTGGGCAACCGCTTCGAGGTGGCATGGGTGGGCGACAGCCGCGCCTACCTGTGGCGCGACGGTCAGCTGGCCCAGCTATCGCAAGACCACAGTTACGTGCAGGAGCTCATATCGCAGGGCGCGATCACCGTCGATCAGGCGCGCACCCATCCGCACCGCAACGTGGTCACACAGGCGCTGGGCGTGACCGATCCGCAAAACCTCAACGTCGAGACCTTGTCGGGCGAACTGCGCCCGGGCATGCAGCTGCTGCTGTGCAGTGACGGGCTGACCGAGGAAGTGGACGACGGCAATCTTTCGCAGGTGCTGTCGCATACCGAATGCAGCGCGCAAGAGTGCGTAGATGGCCTGGTGGCCGCCGCGCTGGACGGCGGCGGCTCGGACAACATCACCGTGGTGCTGGTCCGCCGTCAATAACCAGCGCTTTTGGCAGCGTCAGCGCTTGCACTTGGGCAGCGCCTGCTTCAAGCCATCGGCGTTGACCTCGCAGACCCATTCAATCATGCCCGATGCGCCGTTCGTGGTCGGTCGCAGCACGATGGTACTGCCCGCGGGAAAATGTTCGTCCAGCCTCACCGTCACCACGCCTTTGGCGCCAAGGGCGATCTCGCGCACGGCGCCGCCGCGCATCTCGGTCGGGGCTGGCAGACCGGCCTCATCGGCATCCCGCGGCCAACGGCCGTTGCTCTGGTAATACTCGGTAAGCGCGACCCGGAACATGGTCGCGCGACTGGCGGCTTCCGCAGCCAGCCCGCGCTGATCCATATCTTTCGCCTGTGCATCCATGGCTTTGCGGGCTCCGTCGACGCTGCGCTGCACCGAGGCCTCGACCTCCGCCGCGACCTGCTGCGCCTCGCTGCGGGCCTGCTTCAGATCCACCTGCGCGTTTGCCGAAGACGTCTGTGCTTTGGCGGCTGTCTCAACCTTGGCCGCTGCAGCCTCGCGCGGCTGGACGACGAACCGATCGTAGCCCAACAGCGCCAGGAAGCCGCCGATCAACACGGCGATCAGGGTGATGAAGAATTGTTTCATGCAGACTCCGGGTGAAAATCAGCGCGTAATGTAGCCCGAAGCAGCGCTAGGGCGAATATCTTGACTGTCGATTGAACCTTCGCAAATCAAACTCCGCAACGCTCACAACCGCGAGTAAACCCACGACACCATCCTGCCGTCGCGGTAGGGCATCACCCCATGAAAGCCTCGCGGGTCGTCATCGAACACCAGCGGCAGGAACCGACGGTCGCCGTCCCACAGCGGCAGATCGAGGATGCGCTCGACCGGCACCCACTCCAGCGTACCCTCGGCATTGGTTTCATGCGGCGTGCCGCTGTAAGCGGTGATCAGAAACACGAAGCCCAGCCAGTCCTCGCCCCGTTTGCCGAAGCCGGGCCAGCTGATCGTGCCGCGCAACGTCAGCTCGTCGCAACGGATACCGGCCTCTTCATGGATCTCGCGGCGCATGCCTGCGACCACGTCTTCATCGGCTTCCAGTTTGCCGCCCAGGCCGTTGTATTTGCCCAGATGCTGGTCGTCCGGCCGCGCATTGCGGTGAATCAGCAGCACCTGTTTGCGATCAGGCGACAGCACATAGCCGAGCGTAGCGACAATCGGGGTGTAAGGCATGCGGGGCTTCCATGAAAATATTCGTACAGGGTACGCATCCGCGCAGCAAATCATGATGATTCAAGCAGATCGCGCCATCAACAGCCGTCGCAGTATTGATTTGAGCGCCAACGCCTTCACAGGTTTCGGCAACAGACCGAAGCCATATTCCAGCGCGATGCGGCGCACTTCGCCGCTGTCGTCCGCGCTCAGAATCATAGTCGGCCGTACGCCGAACCGTGCTGACAATCGTGCGTATAACGCCACACCGGTATCGCCATCGTCGAGATGGTAGTCGAACAGCCATAGCGCGTGATGCGCACCGGAATCAAGCAGCGCATCGGCATCCGCATACGTCGTCACCGCATCGACGCGGCACTGCCAGCTTTCGAGAATCGTGCGCAGCGCCGTCAACGCCTGCGAATCGTTGTCCACGATCAGCACGCGCAGCCCCTCGAAACCGGCCGCGCTGGGCGTCGCCTCCTGCTGCAGCGGCGCAATCGAAGCCAGGCTCAGCGAAAACAGCGTTCCGCGCCCGCACTTGCTGCGCAGGCGCAGTGGCGCATCGAGCAGATGCGCGATGCGGTCGGCAATCGCGAGCCCCAGGCCCAAGCCCTGCCCGATCGCGCCTTCTCCGCGCCGGAACTCCTCGAAGATCAAACGCTGCTGCGAGTCTGGAATACCCGGGCCGGTATCGTGCACTTCGATCCGCAGAGCTCCGCCGACGCGACGCACGCCCAGCAATACGCCGCCGTGCTGCGTGTAACGCACGGCGTTGGCGAGAAAATTCTGCAGCACTCTGCGCAGCAGCTGTGGATCGGTATGCACCCAGGCGCGGGTGGCGCGATAGCGGAAGCGCAGCCCATGCTCCGCGGCCAGAGCGCGGAATTCCGATGCCAGCGGTTCCAGCACGTCCGTCAGTGGAAACATCCGCGGCTGCGGCACCAGCCCGCCGGCTTCGAGCCGCGACATGTCCAGCAGCCCGGACAGCAGATCACCGGTGGAATCCAGCGCGCCGCGGATCTGCTGCGCGGTGGCCCGCTGCGACTGCGCGGGAAGCTGTTCCACCAGCGCATCGGTGAACAGCTGCGCCGCGTGCAGCGGCTGCAGCAGGTCGTGGCCGATGGCGGCGAGAAAGCGGCTCTTGGCGTCGTTAACGCGTTCGGCGTCGGCGCGGGCCTGATCAAGCCGCGCGGTACGGTCGGCGACACGCTGCTCCAAGGTTTCATTGCTGCGGATCAACGCCGTTTCGGCATGGCGGAACCGCAGTGATATCGGTAAACGTGGCGACGAAGCCGCCGCCGGGCATCGGATTGCTGCGGATCTCGATCACGCTGTCT
Organism: Lysobacter sp.; assembly: GCA_043775395.1. Taxonomy (GTDB): domain Bacteria; phylum Pseudomonadota; class Gammaproteobacteria; order Xanthomonadales; family Xanthomonadaceae; genus Lysobacter_I. The sequence continues at coordinate 12,237 of JAYVSK010000184.1, forward strand.
TCGATTCCACCGCCGTTGGGGAAAACCCGCTCGCTGACGGAGGGCGTACCGGCCTGCATATGGCGTACGCGCTTGTTCACTTCGTTTTCGATCACATTCGCATTCCAACCGTTGCGCAGGTTGTGGCGCACCAGTTCCGCAACCGGTACGCCCACGCGCAGCAGCGGTTGGGGATAGCCGAACAATTCGGCATAGCGACGGTTCCAGGCCACCAGACGCAGTTCGCGATCGACGACGCTGATGCCCTGACTCATGTTTTGCAGCGCAGCTTCAAGCAGCCGCTGATTGAAACGCAGATCCTGCGAGGCCTCGCCGACGATCGCGGCCACCGTGTCGAAATCGCGTCCGGCCTCGCGTCGTGCGGCATCCAGCAGCAGGCGCGCCGAAGCCGAGCCCAAGACCGCCGCCAATTCCCGCTCCAGCTGAGCTTCCTGCATGACAGGCACAGCGCCATCCGCAGGCGCGCCCAGCAGCGCGGCGTCGACGGTGCCGTGCGGCAGAAAGCGCCGGCCCGCGTCGCGCAGCGAGTCCACAGACAGCCCCCGCGCACCCGCGCGACGCGGGCCGGCCTGCCACCACGCGGTAGCGCGCGTCGATGCGGACAGGGTGACGATCACGCCCGCGAACAGACTCATGGTCACCGCGCGCCCGAGCCGGCTCCAGCCGGTCAGGCCGAAGAACGCATCCGGCGCGAGCAGCGACCAGCCGCCGGGCCCTTCGCGCAGCCAGTGCGTATCCAGGCCGCGCGCTTCGACCGGGGCCGGCACCAGCAGCAAGCCACGCCCACAGCGCGACCGCTGCATCGATGCCCAACAGCACCGCACGCGGCGGCGTTTGCGGCCGCCACAGCGCAAATCCCAGCGCAGGCGCGAACGCCGCAAGCGCCGAGAACGACAGCGCACCGACATCGGCCAGCGCATCGTTGCCGGCGATCAGACGGCTGTAACCCCAAGCCAAGAGCACAATGGCGAGAATGCCGATGCGTCGCTGCATCAGCACGACGCCGCGCAGATCGGGCTGATCCGACGGCATGACCGGTGCGCGAGCGCGACGCGGGGCCCAGACGCCCCGCAGCCACAGCGGCGTGAGCCAGTGGTTGCCGATCATCAGACTCAGCGTCACCGTGCTGACGATCACCATGCCGGTGCCGGCACTCAAACCGCCCAGAAACGCGAGCAGCGCCAACCCCTCGCGCCCCTGCGACAGCGGCAGCGCCAGCACATACAGATCCGACGGCACGCCCTGCGCGCCCAGCAGCGCATCGCCAGCGCGCGCCAGCGGCAAAATAATGTCCACGACGTGCAGTACACAGCGAACGACAGCGCGTAGATGTGCGCCACGCGCCGCGCCGCGCGAATGCCTGCGATCGGCGCTCGCCGTAGACGGCGACTGCGAACATCATGCCCAGCCACAGCAGCGCAGCGATGATGACGCTGCCGCTGCTCAGCATGGCGCCGTACTCATGGTTCCAGGCTGCATGGTGATTTCAGGCATGTCCCCGATGCGTCCGGTGTCTTTCCGATCGTGAGGATATCGCAGATGCGCCTATGCGCTCGAAGCACAGTGATTGTGTGGGAGCGACGGAAGTCGCGAAACCCGTAGCCGTTCTCGGACAACGATATCTGCCATCCAGCCTCCCATCGCAGAGAGCTTGTGCGCTCGAAATAGCGGTCCAGCCCTACAGACGCCATCAATACTGCTTGCGGATTTCGCTTTGGCTTCAGCGATACGGGCTTCGCGACTTTTGTCGCTCCTACAAAAAAACTACAAAAAGTGGCGGCGGACTCGTGTCCGCCGCAATCACGCATCCCGCACGGCAGAGTCTGGATCAGAAATCGTAGCGCGCGCTTAGCGTGTATTGGCGCGGCGGGCCGTAGAAACAGGTGAACACGCCCAGCGCCGACACCAGGTTGTAGCCGGTAGTCAGATATTCCTCATCGGCAAGGTTGCTGCCCTGCAGCGATAACGTCCAGGCATCATTGAGCTTCCAGATCACGCCGGCATTGATCAATCCGTACACATCCTGGCTGATCGGCGTAGCCCGCGTACCGGTGACCGGGTCGCGCACTACTTCGGTGGTGGCCACCACGTCGCTCTGATAGCTGTAACCAACACGGGCCGACAGACTGCCCATGCTGCCAAGTCGCCGAACAGCCGATTGAAGAAATTATTGAGCACCTGGCCACCGGCGCGGCCATCGAATGTGTAGACGCCGAATACACCGCGCGAGCGACCGCCGCCGTCGTAATTCGCCTGAATTTCATGTGTGGTCTGCGCATCGCTGTAGAACGCTTTCACGTCGGCGATCTTGTTGGGCAGTGTGTCGAAATCGATATTGGTTTCGGTATCGGACTCGCGCTTGGCAGCCACGTACTTGAACGCCCAGCTGTCGTTCGGGCGCCAGTTGACGGTCGCCGATACGCCCTTGAGTTCGGTGTTGTTGGTATTGGGCGTGCCGTTGCGCACGGCGTAAAGGTCGGCCAGCGGCAGTGCGGTGGGCGCGAAACGGTTCGGCGCCAGCATCCGCGCGGCGCGCACACCGGACCGATCGTCGATCCAGTCGAACGCGAACTGCACGTCGAAATCGTCCTGCGAATATGCGCCCAGATTAAAACGCAACGCATTGATCTCCTTGTCGCTCACCTGCTGGCGCGTGTTGATGTTCTCGCCGAAACCGTCGCGATTGAGGCTGGCGACTGCGATCCGCGCACGCAGACCGCTGTTGTCGCCGAACAGCGGGCCGCCGATCGCCGATCGCCGCTCTCGGCGCGGTGCTGCTCACCGATGCCTCGCTGGTCGCGCCGATGTTCACCGGCCTGTTCATGGACAAGATGGTCTTTTTTTTAAGCTGTATTTCCTGGTGTTTCTGCTCGGCGAGATTTTCGGCAAGGTGATCGAACTGTCCGGATTTTCCAAATCCATCGTCAGCGCGGTGATCCGGCTGTTTGGCGCGGATCGCGCGATGCTGTCGATCGTCGCGGTCTGCGCCGTGCTGACTTATGGCGGCGTGTCGCTGTCCATAGTGGTGTTTGCGGTATACCCGTTCGCGGCCGAGCTGTTCCGCCAGAGCGACATTCCGAAGCAGTTGATCCCGGGCACCATCGCGCTGGGCGCATTCACCTTCACCATGGATGCACTGCCGGGCACGCCGCAGATCCAGAACATCATCCCCACCTCGTTTTTCGGCACCACCACCTAGGCCGCGCCGTGGTTTGCCGAGGCACGAAGAGTGCGATCGGCGGTGCGATGCTGGCATCGATGAACACGGCTTCGGAATATGGGTTTGGCGCGGTCAACGAAGCGATCACCGTGACTGCATTGGCCGGCATCACCGGCTCGGCCTCGGGCGGCATGAGCATCGCACTGGCGGCGATGTCCGAAACGTTCATCGCCAACGCCAACGCCGCAGGCATTCCAATGGACGTCCTGCATCGCGTCGCCTCGATGGCCTCCGGCGGCATGGACACCCTGCCCCACAACGGCGCGGTGATCACCCTCCTCGCAGTGACTGGTTTGACCCACCGCCAAACTTACAAAGATATTTTCGCGATCACGCTGATCAAGACCGCAGCGGTGTTTGTGGTCATTGCCGCGTTCTATGCGACCGCCGTGGTGTAACCGCATTTTTGGTGTAACTGCATTCTATATGTCCCGTAGGGCTGCCCTGGCCCGCCATTGCAAACGCTCCTTTGAAAATAGCAATGACCAGGAACGGTTTCGATCACTGCATGCCGCAATGTCAAACATCACAATGCGGGCTTAGGCCCACCCTACGCATGATGTCGCATACTCTCCTCAGCGAGATTGCACTTTCCTTTTTTTCTACTGAGACGGCCATGTCCGACCACTTCCTCACATCCCGCACCACGCTCGTCACCGGCAGCACCTCCGGCATCGGCCTGGCCATCGCCTGTGGGTTGGCCGCTGCGGGCGCGAAGATCGCGATCAACGGTCTCGGCACGCCGCAACAGATCGACGCTGCACTGCAGGCGGTGCGCGACGCGGGCTCAGTCGATGCGCGCCATTTCGGCGCAGACCTGCGAGATCCGGAGCAGATCGAAACGATGATGGCTGATATCGATACGTGGTCGCCGCTCGATGTGCTGGTCAACAATGCCGGTATCCAGCACGCGGTGCCGCTGGCCGACATGCCGACGCAGAAGTGGAACGACATTCTCGCGATCAATCTCAGCGCCGCATTTCACAGCATGCGTCTGGCAATGCCGGGCATGGCCGAACGCGGATATGGGCGCGTGGTCAACATCGCATCGGTGCACGGGCTGGTGGCATCGGTCAACAAAGCGCCCTACGTGGCCAGCAAGTTCGGCATCGTGGGTTTAAGCAAGGTCGCAGCGCTGGAATACGCCGCCGCAGGGACGCGCGACAGCGGCGGCATCACCGTCAACTGCATCTGCCCGGGCTGGGTGGAAACCGCGCTGATCGAACCGCAGATCGAAGCCCGTCGCAATGGAGGCACACGCGACGATGGCGTTCGCGCATTGGTCGCGGAGAAACAGCCCAGCCAGCGGATGTCGCTCCCCGAAGACATCGCATCGATGGTGCTGTGGCTGTGCCGTCGCGAAGCCCACAACGTGACCGGCGCCTCTTTCCCGATCGACGGCGGATGGACCGCCCAGTAAAGAATCCGCAACGTCCTGATAGCACGTGACTGGACCGTGCGATACGTCACAACTTTATCCGGAACAACAGGTGATATCGTCACGTCGGTGGTGTCAGTATTGTTAAGCATGCGGCCAGCGGGCCCATGCGCCACCGGAGCATGCCCGATGTCCAGACCAATCATCCCCGCCTCGCGGCGCAAAGCACTCTTTTCCGCGATCGCGCGCCGCAACGGAATCACCGGACGGATCCATTTCCAGCCGATGCCGCAGATCCGATCCGGATCGGGGGGCCAGTCCGGATCGGACGCGACTCCCTCCGTCTCAACCGATGCGGGCGCTGTGCGCACGCCAGTCATGGCCGGCCAAAGCACCGCGAACATGTCGCAGGCGCAGCTGCTGACATTGCAGCGCGCGCCTTTCGCGGTCAGCGCCTTGAACCATCTGACCGCCGGCGCGCATGCCGCTTCCATCGCAGAGTTCAATGCGCTGGGCGGCAATGACACTGCCCGCCTCACTGCATTTGTCGATCAGCAGCTGAATCCGGCCGCCATCGACGACAGCGCGCTGGACGCCCGCCTCAACGGCGGCGGCTACACCACACTCAACAAATCCTTGACCCAACTGTGGGCCGACCACCGCATCATCACCACCGACAGTTCGGCACCCGCGCGCGAGACCCAGCGCGCGGCGTTGGTGCGCGCGGTGTACTCGCGCCGCCAGCTGCAGGAAGTGATGGTTGATTTCTGGCAGAACCACTTCAACGTCGCCATCACCAGCAGCACGGCCGCGACGGTCTACGTCCATTACAACCGCGACGTGATCCGGCCCAATGTCTTCGGCAACTTCCGCACCCTGCTCGAGGCGGTGGGCCAGAGCACTGCAATGCTGTATTACCTCAACAATGCCAGTAATTCGCGCTCCGGCCCCAACGAAAATTATGCGCGCGAGCTGCTGGAGCTGCATGCGTTTGGCGCAGAGAACTATCTCGGCTTCGTCAATCCATCGCAGGTGCCGCCGGCTCCGGAAGATCCGGCCTATCCGATCGGCTATACCGACCTGGATGTTTACGATACCGCCGCCGCCTTCACCGGCTGGACAGTGAAAGACGGCCGCAACGGGTTTCCGACCGAAAACGACGGCACGTTCGCGTATCGACAGGCCATGCACGATGCCGGTCCGAAACAGGTGCTGGGGATGTACATCAACCCTGAACAGGGGGCGTTGAAAGACGGTCGCGATATCTACGATCGCATCGCCAGCCATCCGCGCGTCGCAAAGTTCATCTGCAAGAAACTCATTCGCCGTTTCGTCTCCGACCGGCCCGATCAGGCTTTGATCGACAGCGCAGCGGCGATCTTCCGCGCCAACTGGCAAAACCCGGATCAACTCAAACTCACCCTGCGCCACATCCTGCTTTCGAATGCCTTCATCCATGGATGGGGACAGAAGAACCGTCGGCCGTTCGAGCTGTTGACCGCGGCGCTGCGCGCCGGTGCCAGCGACTGGACCATCAAGGGCGGCAACGAAACCCGCAGCAACGATTTCATGGGCCGCCTGGCCACCACCGGCCATGCCCCCTACGACTGGGCCGCACCCAACGGCTATCCCGATGTGGGCGTGACTTGGGCTGGCTCCAACAACATGGTCACCACCTGGAAAATGCTGAGCTGGCTGACCGAGACTGTCGACACCGACGCTGCGTCGACGCCGCTGCTGCCGATCCTGGCGCAGAGCCGTGCGAATGTCGCCAGTTGGACCGCAAACAATCTGGTCGATTACTGGTGCCAGCGGATGCTCGGCTATGTCCCGATTGCCGCACGCCGACAGGTGCTGGTGGCGTTTTTGGCACAAAACGGCGATCCCGCCACCTACGTCATCACCGATACCGACACGTCTGCGACCACCGATCTGAAACGTCATTACAACCTGCAGCGCCTGCGCAGTATGGTCTCGATGATCCTGATGTCCCCCGAATTCATGAGCCGCTGAGGATTTCCCGATGAGCGATATCCATCTTGATCGGCGCGAATTCCTCAAAGGTTGCGGCGCAGCGGCAGCGATCGGCACGGTCGGCGGGCCCACCATGCTGTTCTCGAACGAAGTGCACGCAGCGGCGAATCCGTTCGACACTGTGGTCATGGTTTTTCTGCGCGGCGGCCTCGACGGCTTGAATCTGGTGCCGCCGGTCAGCGGCAACGATCGCAACTTCTATGAGCAGGCGCGCCCGAGTCTCAATATCGCCGCGACCGGCGACTTCGCCGCGCTGCCGCTGACGCTCGCCAACGGCACCGCGACCGGCTTCGGTCTGCATCCGTCCGCAGCCGGCCTTCACGGCATCTGGGATCAGGGCAAGCTCGCGATTGTCCAGTGCTGCGGCATGCCGACCGTGGTCACACGCAGCCATTTCGATGCCCAGGCCTTCCTGGACCAAGGCACGCCGGGCGTGCTCAATGTCAGCACCGGCTGGATGACCCGCGCCTGGCAGACACAGCCGGCCGACGGCATCAGCAGTTCGATGCCGCTGCTGGCTGTGGCCAGCCGGCAGCCCAACAACATGCGCGGCTCAACCCAGTCGCTGTCGATGCCCAGCCCCGGCGATTTCGCGATCAGCTCAGGCGCGCCGCAGTGGCAGGCGTTCCGCACCGGCATGCCGGTCGGGACCAAGGGGGTTACCGAAACCATGGCCAGCCTGTGGGCGGGCCAAACCGGCGTCGAGATTTCCGGTCAGCGCGCCGATGCGTCGATGCGGCTGATCGCGCAGCAGGGCTACACCACAACGCTGCCGACAACACCGGTCGCCTGGCCCACCACCACTTTTGCGCGTCAGCTGTGGACCGTGGCGCAGTCGGTTCGTTTCAATCTGGGTCTGCGCTATGCGGCGATCGATCTGGGCGGCTGGGACACCCATGAATCGCAGGGAACGGCCGGCACTGGCTTCAATTACTACCAGAACAAAATCGCCGAGCTGTCGCAGGCGCTGACCGCGTTTTACGACGAGCTCAGCGCCACCGGCGAAATGGGCCGGGTGACGGTGATCGTGCAGTCGGAGTTCGGGCGTCGCGTGCGCCAGAACGGCAGCGGCGGCACTGATCATGGCTATGGCAATCCGCTGCTGGTGATGGGCGGCGCCGTCAACGGTCGTCAGCTGTACGGTCAATGGCTGGGACTGGACCCGCAGGTCCTGTCGCCCTACTTCGGCGACATTCCGGTGACCACCGATTTCCGTCGTGTGTTCAGCGAACTGATGATCCGGCGCATGGGCAACAACAAGTTGGGCAGCGTCTTCCCCGGCTACACCGGTTATTCCCCGTTGGGTCTCTTCCAAGGCACCGACCTCGTGCCGCAGTACGTGTCGACTACCGGACAAACCCAAGCTATGGCCGATCTGCCTGCCAATCCGCAGCCAGCCTACGGCGACTCGTTGCGCGAAGGTCCGCAGGCACTCCGCGGCCGGAAACGCGACCACCGCAATTGGCTCCGACGGCTTCTGGATGCGCTGGGATTGTCGTGATCGATCGCATTCCAGCGGCCGTCGGAACATCGCTATGGATCGTTCGATAACACAAGCGTATTGACACCGCCGGAACGCATGGGAGACCTGATATTGACTAGACTTTCTGGATAGCGGCCTCTGTCACAGTTCATATCCGGCAGCGTCCCGGTTCTGCAAGAGGATACGGCTTATAGTGTTTTGGCTGCCTCCCACGAGGCATGACTTGGAGCTTACCGATGGCAAGACCGCTCTCGAACTCGCGCCGTAAAGCCATGCACGCCGTGATCGCCCGCCGTTACGGCCTGGCCGGATCGCTGAACTTCAAGTCACCGCCGCCGCGGCTGCCAGAAGCGGCTGCAACCTCCGCGACAGCCGCACTGCCCGGAACATTGCGGATGTCGGGCCAGTCGTCGGCGAACATTTCGCAGGCCGAAGTGATGACGCTTCAGCGCGCACCTTTCGCAGTGCGGGCCCTGAATCATCTGACCTTCGGCGCCACGGCGGCATCCATCGCCGAATTCAACGCGCTCGGCGCCAACGACACCGCAAGGCTGACCGCTTTCGTCGATCAACAGCTCAACCCTGCTGCGATCAACGACAGCGCACTCGACTCCCGTCTGGCCACTGCCGGCTACTCTACGCTTGGCAAAAGCCTGACCCAGCTGTGGGCCGACCACATCCAGGCCGAGCCTGTGTATGAAGTACGCATGCGCCCCGCTTGGGAAGCGCAGCGCTCGGCGCTGGTGCGCGCGGTGTATTCGAAACGGCAGGTACAGGAAGTGGCCGCCGGGTTCTGGCACAACCACTTCAACGTGATGGGCACCGACTACGATTCCGGTCCGGTGTTCGTGCATTACCAGCGCGACGTGATTCGTGCCAACGCGCTCGGCAATTTCAGGGTAATGCTGGAAGCGGTCGCGCAGAGCACGTCGATGATGTACTACCTCGACAACGCTTCGAATACGCGCGCCGGCCCCAACGAAAACTTCGCGCGCGAACTGCTGGAGCTGCATACCTTCGGCGCCGAGAACTATCTCGGCTTCATGGATCCGTTCCAGGTGCCGCCCTGTCCGGAAGATCCGGCCTATCCCATCGGCTACACCGATGTGGATGTCTATGAAACCGCTTCTGCATTTACCGGCTGGTCGGTCAAGGACGGTCACTGGCAGTATCCGACCGAGGACGACGGCACGTTCGTCTATCGCTCGGCGTGGCACGACTCCGGCCCCAAGTTCGTGCTGGGCAAATTCCTCAATCCCGAACAGCCCTCGCTGAAGGACGGCCGCGATATTCTGGACCGCCTCGCCAGCCACCCGCGCGTCGCCACATTCATCTGCAAAAAACTGATCCGCCGGTTCGTATCGGATACGCCCGACAAGGCGCTGATCGACAGCGCAGCGGTCGTTTTCCGCCAGAACTGGCAAAGCCCGAACCAGATCGCGCTGACGCTCCGCCATATTTTTCTGTCCAACGCCCTCATCAACAGTTGGGGCTTGAAAAACCGCAGACCCTTTGAACTGGTCGCCGCATCGCTGCGCACGCTTGGCACCGACTGGACCCCGCGCATCGGCGATGCCAAGACCGATGAGATGTTCTGGCGGATGGGCTTCACCGGCCACACTCCTTACGAATGGCCCGCGCCTAACGGTTATCCCGACAGGAGCGTTGCCTGGTCAGGATCCAACAGCTATGCGATGACTTGGAAGTTGCTGAACTGGATCAGCGAAACCAGCGAGAACAGCGTATTCATGGCGCCGATCCTCGACCTCACGCGCAGCAATGTCAGCAGTTGGACTTCCAACAATCTTGTCGACTACTGGTGCCAGCGCCTCCTCGGTTACATCCCCGCCGCGACGCGCAGACAGATGCTGGTTGCGTTCATGGCCCAGAACGGTACTGCGACCGAAGTGATCACCGACACCGATGCCTGGGCGGCCACCAATACGAAAGCGCACTACAACCAGCAGCGCTTGCGCAGTATGGTCGCGTTGATCCTGATGTCCCCCGAATTCATGAGCCGCTGAGGAGACTCCCCATGTCCGATCTCCACATCGATCGTCGCGAATTCCTGAAAGGCGCCTGCGCGACCGCCGCCATCGGCGCCGCCGGCCCCAGCCTGCTGTTTTCCAGCGAGGCCCAGGCCGCTGCCAACACCTACGACACCGTCGTACTGGTCTTCCTGCGTGGCGGTATCGACGGATTGAATCTGGTGCCGCCGGTGTCGGGCAACGACCGTACCTTTTACGAGGAAGCGCGACCATCGCTCAATATCGCCGCAAGCGGCGCCTACAGTGCGCTGCCGCTGACACTTGCCAACGGCACCGCCACCGGCTTCGGCCTGCACCCCTCCGCAGGGGGGCTGAAAGGGCTTTGGGATGCGGGCAAGCTCGCCGTCGTCCAAAGCTGCGGCATGCCCACTGTGGTGACGCGCAGCCATTTCGATGCGCAGCTGTATCTGGATCTCGGCACGCCCGGCCAGCAAGGCACCGGCACCGGCTGGATGACCCGCGCATGGAATACTCAACCGGGTATCTCGGGCAGCCCCACGTTGCCCCTGGTGGGCATCAACAGCCGCCAGCCCAGCAACATGCTCGGTTCAACACAGGCGCTGTCGATGCCCAGCCCCACCGATTTCGGGCTCAACAGCGGCGCATGGCAGTGGCAGCAGTTCCGCAGCGGCATGACCGCCGGCACCAAAGGGCTGAATGAAACGCTGGCTTCGATGTGGACCGGTCAGACCGGCGTGGAACTCGGCGGCCAGCGCGCGGATGCGGCACTGCGGGTGATCGGCCAGCAGGCATATACCTCGACGCTGCCCGCAGGGTGGCCCACCACCAACTTCGCGCGTCAGCTGTGGACGGTGGCCCAGTCGGTCCGTTTCAATCTTGGCCTGCGTTTTGCCACGCTCGATCTGGGCGGTTGGGATACCCACGACGGCCAAGGCACCGCTGGCAGCGGTTACAGTTACTACCAGAACAAGATCGCAGAGCTGTCCGAAGCCCTCACCGCGTTCTACAACGAAATGAACGCCGGGGGCGAAGCCGCGCGGGTCACGGTGATCGTACAGTCGGAGTTCGGTCGTCGCGTACGCCAGAACGGCAGCGGCGGTACCGATCACGGCTACGGCAATCCGATGCTGGTACTGGGCGGTACCGTCAACGGCCGTCAGCTGTACGGTCAATGGTTGGGGCTCGATCCGCAGGTGCTGTCGCCCTATTTCGGCGACGTGCCGGTGACCACAGACTTCCGCCGAGTGTTCTCGGAGCTGCTGATCCGGCGCATGGGCAACAACCAGATCGGCAGCGTTTTCCCAGGCTACACGGGGTACTCGCCGCTCGGTATTTTCCAAGGCACAGATCTCACGCCGCAGTACGTGGCGGCGGGACAGGGCCAGGTCATGGCCAATCTGCCGGCCAATCCGCAGCCCGCATACGGCGAGTTGATGCGCGAAAGCTCGCGTGCCATGCGTGCGCGCGAACGCGACGAACTCAACTGGTTCCAGCGGCTGCTCAGCACACTTGGGCTGTCGTAATCGAAAAATCCCGGGGCGGCCTGGCGCAGCGGATCACCGCTGATACGGGGCAGCTTATCGCCGCCCCGACCACCCAAGCGCAAGCGTCACGCTGCGGCCGGCAGCGGGTTCGAAATAGCGGCTATTCGCTTCATTGACGATGACCGACCCCGCGTCGCGCCGATCGAACAGGTTGTCGATTCGCACAAACGCATACCAACCCGCATCGGGCCGAGCGCGCCACTGCGCACGCCAGGCAAAGCGCGCATGCGCCCGCGCAGCGTCGGTATTGCGGTCGTCGGTCGCGATCTGGCCCAGCCATCGGGTCTCCAGCGCGCTCGACCAGCGCGCATCGTCGGAACGCCAGGCCCATTCGGCAAAAACATCCGCGCGAGGTATGCCCGGAATGCGATTGCCAGCATCGACGATGCGGGTAACGACCTGGGTACCGCTGGCCACCGCGAACGCATAACCATCGACGAATGTCGCATCGATCCAGCTGGCCGCCAGCGCATACCGCCAGTGCGCTCCGATATCGCCCGAAGCGCCCAACTCCACGCCCACCCGGCGCGTCGCACCGGCATTCGCGAAACTGGCGCGCCCGCCGCGGCTGAGCGCGGGAACGATCTCATCTTCGCCATCGACGCGGTACGCGGACAGCGAAGTATCGCTACGCCCCGTACGCCAGCGTGCACCGACTTCAAACGACCGAACGGCCGCAGCGCACAGGTGGCGGTTGAATCCCGATATTCCATCCGGTCGATAGGCCCGTTCGTTCAGCGTTGGCGTCTCGAACCCGCGGCCGACGCTTGCATACAGTTCGCCCCGCGCAAATGCGCGTACCGCGCCCAACGACCACGCAAGCCGGGCATCCTGGCGTCCGCCGCTGTCGTCGCCGTTGGCGAAGTAACGGTCTTTGCTTTCGAAACGCAGCGAGGCGCGCCGCGCGCCCAGCGACACGGTCCAATCGTCGTCGATCCGGTAGTCGCCCGCCGCGTAAAGATCCACGGCATCCACACGGTTGTGCTCGTCGCGGCGTAGACGACCGCGTACGCCCAGTCGACCGCCGATGAAATTCTCGTAGCCGCGACGCTGTTCGTCCAGACGCACCGCTTCGACGCCCAGCGCGATTGAACCGTACGCATTCGCCCAGCGGCGCCCCAGATCGATGCCGGTCGAGGCGCGATGCAGATCGATCACGCCGCCTGCGCTGCCCGGCGCGCGCTGCGCCGCGATCGGGACCGCGAGAAACTGTTCGACCGCGCGTTCGACGCGATACGCCGACAGCCACTGACCGCCGCCCGAGTCGTTATCGCGCCGCCACTGCAGACCCAACTGGTCTTCGCCGACCGTCTTGCGGGTATCGAACAGTGCGGCGGTGGCATCGGTGCCATCCGGATCGCGATCGAGCGCCTCGCGGGTCAGCCCCAGCGGATCTTGCGCCAGCGGCAGACGCAGGCCGTTGTAAATCACTCGCAGATGTTCGAATTCGCTGCGCGACCATTCGCCGATGGCGTTGAGCTGCGTGCGTCGCGCCGCACCATGTGCGCGTGCGCCATCGGTGGTGAACGCACTGCCGCTTGCGCGCCAGCGCCAGGCATCATCGTCATCGCCGCCGTCGACGCGAACGCTTGCGCGCCGGCTGCCGTCATCGGCCGCCCATGCTTCGGCGGAAACGCCGGGAGCGCTGTCCAACGCGCTGATGCCCATGATCACACCGCCCGCCGCATTGCCGTACTGCAGCGCCAGCGGCCCGCGCAGCACTTCGATGCGATCGAGCGACGACAGCGGAAAAGCCGCCGCCTGTGCCTGGCCGTCGGCGGCGCTGGCGGGAATACCGTCGACGATCAGACGGATGCCGCGAATGCCGAACGTCGAACGCGCGCCGAACCCGCGCGACTGGATCTGCAGATCCTGCGCATAGTTCTGCCGATTCAGCGCAGTCACCCCGGGCACCCGCTGCAGCGATTCGGAAAGATCGACCCGACGCTGCCCATCCTGTAGCTCGCTGGCCGTCAGCACCGACGCCGAACCGGGCACGGTATTGAGAGGACGGCGTACGCCGACCACGCGAACGCTGTCGATTTCGGTCGGCTGCAACGGCAGTACGGATCGCGTGATTGCGGATGGATCGCTTTGCGCCTGCGCCTGCAGGGCAGAGAAGCAGGCCAGCGTCAGCAACAGGCTTCGATGGATTCGCATGCAAACAATTCTCCCACAGCAGGGGGAAGCCGCCGATCGCATCATGCCGTTTTCAGGACGCACGGCCCGCCCCCGTAAACGACGGTGCCCGCCATTCGCATGGCGGGCACCGGAACTCACTCGCGAAACGCGGGCGCGATCAGTCGTTCGAGGGGCCTTCGCCTTCCTCGACCGCCTTCATCGACAGGCGGATGCGGCCCTGCTTGTCGACTTCCAGCACTTTGACCTTGACGATATCGCCTTCCTTGAGCACGTCACTGACTTTCTCGACGCGATCGTTGGAAATCTGCGACACGTGGACCAGGCCGTCCTTGCCAGGGGAAATGGTAACGAACGCACCGAAGTCCATCAGCTTGGCGACCTTGCCCTCGTAGATGCGGCCCGGCTCGACGTCGGAGGTGATCTGCTCGATGCGCGACTTGGCGGCCTGGCCGGCAGCGGCGCTGACCGACGCGATGGTGATCGTGCCGTCGTCCTGGATATCGATCTGGGTGCCGGTTTCCTTAGTGATCGCCTGGATCACCGAACCGCCCTTACCGATCACTTCGCGGATCTTGTCGGGGTGGATCTTGATGGTGATCAGACGCGGCGCGAATTCGGACAGCTCCGCACGCGGAGCGGTCATGGCGTGGGCCATTTCGCCGAGGATGTGCAGACGACCCTGCTTGGCCTGGGCCAGCGCGGTCTTCATGATCTCTTCGGTGATGCCCTGGATCTTGATGTCCATCTGCAGGGCAGAAATGCCCTTTTCAGTGCCGGCCACCTTGAAGTCCATGTCGCCCAGATGATCCTCGTCGCCGAGGATATCGGACAGCACCACGAAGTCGTCGCCTTCCTTCACCAGACCCATCGCGATGCCCGCGACCGGCGCCTTGATCGGCACACCGGCATCCATCAGCGCCAGCGAGCTGCCGCAGACCGAAGCCATCGAGGACGAACCGTTCGACTCGGTGATTTCCGACACCACGCGAATGGTGTACGGGAACGCTTCCATCGTCGGCATCACTGCGAGCACGCCGCGCTTAGCGAGACGGCCATGGCCAATTTCGCGACGCTTCGGACCCATCATGCGCCCGGCTTCACCGACCGAATAGGGCGGGAAATTGTAGTGGAAGAGGAAGTGTTCTTTGTATTCGCCGCCGACCGCATCGATCACCTGACCATCGCGCGCGGTGCCCAGCGTGACCGCGACGATCGCCTGGGTTTCGCCGCGGGTGAACAGCGAGGAGCCGTGGACGCGCGGCAGAATCGTGACTTTCGAAGCGATCGCACGAACGGTGTCCAGCGCGCGGCCGTCGATGCGGATCTTGGTGCTCAGCACCGAGTTGCGCATGGTCTGATATTCAAGCTCGCCGAATTCCTTCGAGGCTTCGCCCGCGTTCCAGCCGTGCGCTTCGATCTGCCCGACAAGGCCGGCCATCACGTCTTTCTTCAGCGCGGAGATGGCGTCTTTGCGCTCAAGCTTGTCGCGCACCTGGAAAGCAGCGCCGAGACGCTCGCCAACTGAAGCCTTGAGCGCGGCAATCAGTGCATCGTTCTTGGCCGGAGCCTGCCAGTTCCACTTCGGTTTGCCGGCTTCGGCAACAAGTTCGTTGATCGTGTCGATCGCGATCTGCATCTGCTGGTGACCGAACATCACCGCGCCCAGCATCACGTCTTCGGACAGTTCCTTCGCTTCGGATTCGACCATCAGCACGGCATTCTTGGTGCCGGCGACAACCAGTTCGAGCTCGCTGTCGACCAGTTCGGTCGTGCTCGGGTTGAGGATGTACTGGCCGTTCTTGTAACCGACCTTCGCAGCGCCGATCGGGCCGTCGAACGGCGCACCGCTCAGGGCCAATGCGGCGGACGCGCCGATCAGCGCCAGAATATCGCCATCGACTTCCGGATTCAGCGACATCACGGTGGCGATGATCTGGACTTCATTTCTGAAATCTTCCGGAAACAGCGGGCGGATCGGACGATCAATCAAGCGCGAAGTGAGCGTTTCTTTTTCGGTCTGGCGGCCTTCGCGCTTGAAGAAGCCGCCCGGGATACGTCCGCCGGCGTAGAACTTTTCCTGATAGTCGACGGTGAGCGGGAAGAAATCCTGCCCTTCGCGCGCGGTCTTCGCGGCGACAGCCGTCACCAGCACAACGGTGCCTTCAGCCGACACCATGACTGCGCCGCCGGCCTGACGGGCGATTTCGCCGGTCTCGAGGACAACGGTGTGCTTGCCGTACTGGAAACGCTTGGTCACTTTTGCCACGTTGGAATATCCTCGA
>JAYVSK010000185.1:0-3714 GCA_043775395.1 Lysobacter sp.
CTATCCGCACATCGGCAATACAGGCTGCACCGTGCAGGACGACGAGGCGCAGCGCGTCTGGGCCGCTGGCCTGATCGTGCGCGACGTGCCGCGGCGCCCGAGCAGCTGGCGCAGCCAGGTCGCGCTGCCGGAGTGGCTGAAAGCGCGCGGTATCGTCGCCATCTCTGAAATCGACACCCGCAAACTGACGCGCATGCTGCGCGATCGCGGCGCCCAGAACGGCGCGGTGATGGCGGGAAACATCGACGTTGAGAAAGCCCTCGAAGCCGCACGCAAATTCCCGGGCCTCAAGGGGATGGATCTGGCCAAAGTGGTCAGCACCGGCGAACGTGTTGTCTGGCGCGAGGGTCAGCTCGACCTTGACCGCAACGCGTTTGTGTCCGCAGAACCGAAGTTCAAAGTCGTCGCCTATGATTTCGGCGTGAAGCACAACATTCTTCGCATGCTCGCCGAGCGCGGCTGCGACGTGACCGTGGTGCCCGCACAGACCCCCGCAGACGAGGTGCTGGCGCTGAATCCCGACGGTGTGTTTCTCTCCAACGGCCCGGGCGATCCGGCGCCCTGCGATTACGCTGTCGCCGCGATCCGCGTCTTCATCGACCGCAAGGTGCCGATGTTCGGCATTTGCCTCGGTCACCAGCTGCTGGGTCTGGCCTCCGGCGCGCAGACGCTGAAGATGAAATTCGGCCACCACGGCGCGAATCATCCGGTGATCGATCTGGACAGCAAGCAAGTGATGATCACCTCGCAGAACCACGGCTTCGCCATCGATGAAGCCACGTTGCCCGCCAACGTCCGCGTGACCCACCGTTCGCTGTTCGACGGCAGCAATCAGGGCATCGCCTTGACCGATGCACCGGCGTTCAGTTTCCAGGGGCACCCTGAAGCCAGCCCCGGCCCGCACGATGTCGCGCCGCTGTTTGATCGTTTCGTAGCGATGATGGCATCGGCCGTTTGATTCAACTGCGCGGCGCATCTGACGCGACCGCATTGGAGTGCATCATGTTCAATCAATGGGACATACAAGGGTTGCGCGGTGTTGGTAACGTCGAGCTTCGGTTCGATCCTCAACATCGTGTGCGCGTCTTGTTTGGCTCCAACGGCGTGGGCAAGACCAAGTGCCTTGAGGCGATTGCTCAAGCTCTATTGCTAACTAATAAAAGCTTTCTTGAGCAAACGGGAGATACTCCGCTTAGGAATGGATGGCCGGCAATGTCTTCTGTCACGGTTGAGCTTGGGTCACTCTTCCACGATAAATCTGTTCCGCACTACATCAGAAGTTTAGTGGACACTACATTTGCAAAAGCGCAGCATCAGTCGCCAATTATTTTCATCGGTGCGTCAGGTAGATCTTCTATCAATGAGAATAGCCGGGGCATTGCTTTGATGGGGGATTTCAACGAAAGAAGAAGATCTCATTTTCAATCCATTTTTGATGCAATAACGCAGAATAAAATGCCAACACTTGGCATGGCTGGCGATGTTCAAAATTGGTTTGTTTCGAGAGCTCAATCGGTCAATCCTTATCAAAAAGATGCCGATAATCGAAAAATCGAGATCGATACGGTTCTGCAAATACTCAATGCCATCGATGGTCGAATTGATCCAAAAGAACTCCAGGTCGATGGTTCCGGCCGCGTAGCACTACGTATCGATGGCGAACATCGTGAGCTGCAGCAGTTGAGTTCCGGTTTTGCATCGCTAATCAAGCTGACTCAAGCAATTGTGTCTGGCTATGCTTGCTTTACCAACGAATCCAATCTCAGGCATGTGGCCGGGGTTGTGTTGATCGATGAGATCGAAAGCCATTTGCACGCCGAGTGGCAGTCGAAAATCATCCCGATTTTGAAAGAAGCGCTGCCCAATACGACTTTTTATATCGCGACACATTCCCCCATCGTGCTGTCGCAGTTGGCGGACGGCGAGGCCTATCGGCTTGCCCGCGACGATGATGGCGTAGTGCGAAGTTCAAAAATTAGTTCGCCCAACAAGCGTATCTTTGCCGATGTATTAGAAAGCGCTTTTGACGTCGACCTGAACGCGCTGAAAAGGCAGGGTATGGAGTCTGACGATCAATCAGTGGCGAAAAAGAAGCTGCTTGATTTGATCAAAAGAGAGGGGGCGGGTTGATGGCCAGGATGGTCTTGCTGGATACCAATATGCTGATTGGCGCCTTCGACGGCGACCCCGATAGTGATCCGGTACATGCCGAAGCAGCGCGACGAATGGAGGCGCTCTTGCTTGACCCCGATGTGCGCTTGGCGATATCGCCGTTGATCCGCTACGAAGTGCTTAGAAAGCCCAGCAAAATTTCTGTAGCGGACCTCGAAGCCATTCTGAATAATTTTGAACAGTTTGATATTCGAGAAAACGATGCAAGGCGATCCGCTGAAATCTATCGTTTGGCTAGCGACAAGGGGCAGAAAATCGACAAGCGTCAGTTCGATGTCTTCCATTACGTGTGTGCGGAGTTGAACGGACTCGAATTCGAAAGCCAGGACGGCGATATACCCAAGATTCGTCAATTGCTTCAATCAGGTAACGAAAATGCCTAAACGCACTGACATCAAGACCGTCCTGATCATCGGCGCGGGCCCGATCGTCATCGGCCAAGCCTGCGAATTCGACTATTCCGGCGCGCAGGCCTGCAAGGCGCTGCGCGAAGAGGGCTACCGCGTGGTGCTGGTCAACAGCAACCCCGCGACGATCATGACCGACCCGCAGATGGCCGATGCGGTCTACATTGAGCCGATCAACTGGCGCACGGTCGAGAAGATCATCGCCAAGGAAAAGCCCGAGGCGCTGCTGCCGACGATGGGCGGCCAGACCGCACTGAACTGCGCACTGGATCTCGCCGACAACGGCGTGCTCGAAAAATACGGCGTCGAACTGATCGGCGCGTCTCGCGAAGCGATCCGCATGGCCGAAGACCGCGAACTGTTCCGGATCGCGATGAAAGAGATCGGTCTGGAGTGCCCGAAAGCCGAGATCGCGCGCACGCTGGAACAGGCGCTGGACATCCAATCGCGTGTCGGCTACCCCACCATCATCCGCCCCAGCTTCACCCTGGGCGGCAGCGGCGGCGGTATCGCTTACAACCGCGAAGAGCTGATCGATATCGTCAAGCGTGGCCTGGACCTGTCGCCCACCACCGAAGTACTGGTCGAAGAATCGGTGCTGGGCTGGAAGGAATTCGAGATGGAGGTGGTGCGCGACACTGCGGACAACTGCATCATCGTCTGCTCGATCGAGAATCTCGACCCGATGGGCGTGCATACCGGCGACAGCATCACCGTCGCACCGGCGCAGACGCTGACCGACAAGGAATATCAGCGCCTGCGCGACGCCAGTGTCGCGGTGCTTCGCAAGATCGGCGTGGATACCGGCGGTTCCAACGTGCAGTTCGGCATCAACGCGCACGATGGCCGCGTGGTGGTCATCGAAATGAATCCGCGCGTGTCGCGCTCGTCGGCGCTGGCCTCGAAAGCCACCGGCTTTCCGATTGCCAAGGTCGCCGCCAAGCTGGCGATCGGTTACACCCTGGACGAACTGAAGAACGAAATCACCAATGGTCTGACCCCGGCCTCGTTCGAGCCCAGTATCGATTATGTGGTGACCAAGATTCCGCGCTTTGCGTTCGAGAAATTTCCCACCGCCGATGCGCGTCTGACCACGCAGATGAAATCGGTGGGCGAGGTGATGGCGATTGGCCGT
>JAYVSK010000186.1:0-3515 GCA_043775395.1 Lysobacter sp.
CTGATCGACGTGCTGCCGAGCTGCGTGAGCGCCGATAACCCGAAGCGTTATCCCGAAGCCATTACCGCGCACGGCTATCTGTTAGAGCGGCTGAAGGAAATCAAGCTCGCATGACATGCCCTCAGGCGACGGGACATCACGCCATCCAGAAAAACACCGAGGCCATGCGCTTCTCTTCGAGGGTCTTGCCCCAATAGCCGGTCGCGCTATGGATCAGGTTGGCCTTGTACAACAGCAGCCGGTTGAAGCGGTGCGGGATGGTCAGGTCCTCGACGAACGAATCCGGCGGTACGAAACGGGTGCCGAGAGCTTCGACCAGATTCGCATGCGGCGGCGCCGCCATGTTGCCGCCGCGTTGCCCCATCGGCAGTCGCTGCCGGTAGAAGCCGGTCCCGCAATGGTCGGGGACATCGGGGTTCAGATACAGCACTGCCGCGTATTTGCACCGTTTGCGTGAATCGGTGTGCGGGCGCGGCTCGCATTCGTCGATGCCGACCACCTGGATGCAGTTGTGGTTCAAGCGTGCGTTGGCGTCGCCGGTCTCGCTGAGCCACAGCCGTTTCGCGCCAATCGCCGTCAGGACGTGCGCTTCGATCACCGCCAGTTCTTCCGGCAACAGGCCCGGAATGACCCGCATCCCGGGCCAGCTTTCGGGTTTGAACGGGTAGCCTTCGATCCAGTCGGTGCGCGACAGGCAGCGACGGCGCACCTCGCCGGCCTGCGGCAGGACGTTGTCGAATACCCAGTAATCGCGGCCCTCGGTGGGTTTGCGATAGGGCAATACGGGTAGCCGCTGCGGCGGCGGACCTGGTCTGAAATTCATGGAGGGAACTCTAGCCGATGTTGTCCTCCAAGCTGTCTGTGCTCAGTCACTGTCGCGAAATTCCTTGCTGCGACTTGCCACCAGTGATCGCGCCAGTCCGTCCGGCAAGTATTTGGAGATCCCGGCAATCACCCGGTTGGCACGCCCGGTCACGCAGCGGGTCCGGCCCTGTTCGACCGCGTCCAGCCCGAGGCGGGCAACCCTGTCGGCGTCCAGCCACAGCAGCTTCGGCAGCTTCGACACCCGCTCGCGCATGCCGTTGACATCGTGGAATTCGGTATAGGTGAAACCCGGGCACAGCGCACAGACATGCACGCCCTTGGGCTGGGTTTCCATCGCCAGACATTCGGAAAAGCGGATCAGGAACGCTTTCGTCGCGCCATACAGGGTGTGGCCTGCCGAAGCGGGCACCAGTCCGGCGAGCGACGCCACATTGATGATCCGTCCGTAGCCAGCCGCTTCCATCGCCGGCAGGAAGCGATAGGTCAGTTCGCAGACGCCGTTTAGCATCACCTGCAGCGAACCGGCATGTGTCTTCCAATTCGAAGCCAAATAACGCCCGGGCACGCCGTAACCGGCGTTGTTGACCAGATGCGCTACATGCAATCCGCGCGATGAAATCTCGGCCTGCAGAGATGCCGGCGCGCCCGGGTCTGCCAGATCGGCGGCCAGCGTCACCACGTCGACTTGCCTGCTCAGCTCCGCGGCCAAGGCCTGCAGGCGTTCGGTGCGGCGCGCGGTCAGGATCAGCGGCACCCCTCGCCGGGCATATTCCCGGGCAATGGCGGCGCCGATACCGCTGGAGGCGCCGGTCACGAGTGCATATCCCTGGGTGTTCGGGCTCATCCTGCGTCTCTAATGGCTTGTGAATGCCCAAGCATACCTGCGCAACCGGCGGCGGTTCGCCATCGGCTATCCTGTCGCATCTCGCGTTGGAGCAAGTCATGCGTCGCAATATCGTTGCCGGAAACTGGAAACTCCACGGCAGCAAGGCGTTCGCCGCCGAGCTGGTCACTGCGATCGTTGCGGCATTGCCGGTATCCGGGGCGGATGTTGTGGTGCTGCCGCCACTGCCTTATCTGGGCGAACTGATCGAAGGCTTCAAGAGCAGCCACCTGCTGTTCGGCGCCCAGGATGTCAGCGCCAACGAGAAGGGCGCCTATACCGGCGAAGTGTCCGCGACGATGCTGGTCGATATCGGCGCCCGCTACGGCCTGGTCGGCCATTCCGAGCGGCGTCAATATCACGCCGAAAGCGATGCGCTGGTCGCCCGAAAATTCCTCGCTGCCAAGCATGCCGGCCTCACGCCGATCCTGTGCGTGGGCGAATCGCTGCACGAACGCGAATGCGGGCAGACCGAATACCGGATACAGACCCAGCTCGCCGCGATCTTCGAGCAAATTGGCGATCAGGCCTTTGCGGGCGCAGTGATCGCTTACGAACCGGTGTGGGCGATCGGCACCGGCAAGACCGCCACCCCGGCCCAGGCCCAGGCCGTGCACGCCTTCATTCGTGGCGAAATTGCGGCACGCGATGCTACAATCGCCGGACTGTTGTCCATTTTGTATGGGGGCAGCTGCAAGCCGGACAACGCGGTCGAGCTGTTTTCGCAGCCCGACGTGGATGGTGGGCTGATCGGAGGCGCATCGCTGGTGGCGTCCGATTTTCTTGCCATCATTGCGGCCGCACGGACCTGATCGCTGGGGTCTGCTGCGGACCGGGTGCCGACGATTCCGCAACCCATTCTTTCGAGCGCCAACGATGCTGTTGATCCTCAATGTTCTTTATGTGCTGGTTGCGATCGCCATGATCGCGTTGATTCTTATGCAGCGTGGCGCGGGTGCGCAGGCGGGCTCCGGCTTTGGCGCAGGCGCCTCGGCTACGGTGTTCGGCTCGCGCGGCGCCTCGAACTTCCTTACCAAGTCGACCAAATGGCTGGCGATCGTATTTTTTGCGGTCGCGCTGTTCATGGCCTGGAATTCGACCCACAGCGCCAAACCCAAGGCAGTGACCGAACAGGATCTCGGCGTGATGTCGCAGATCGCAGTGCCAAAAGCCGACCAGAAGGGCTTGGCCGTACCGGCGACACCCGGCGCGAAGCCCGCCCCCAGCGTAGTGCCTCAGGTTGTGCCCGTCGCGCCGACGCAGTCGGCACCTGCGTCGCCACAGGCGGCACCTGTTTTGACGCCGGCCAAGCCGGCGCCGCAGGGGGGCTGATCGAGGCGTTTCCGGGCGCACTGCATCCGTGCCCGGTTGTGTCGACGTATACCTGATTGGCGTATGCATCGGCAACGATGACGAGCTGCCTGGCTTCAACGTTTGCAGGCACATGAATCTCATCGGCGAGGGTGCGACTTTTGCTTGGCATCCTTTACAATATCGTGGCTTCGCGCATGCACTGCGCGGAACCGCAAGCATTGCCCAGATGGCGGAATTGGTAGACGCACTACCTTGAGGTGGTAGCGACGTAAGTCGTGGGGGTTCGAGTCCCCCTTTGGGCACCAATCGGAAGTTCGTGCACGGAAGCATGGACTTGTCGGCCACGGATGGAGGGAGTCAGCGATGGCCCTCACCCATGTACAACGCGTATCCGCACCTGTCGCGCGGTTCGTGAAGAGTCTAGCGGTCCGGAATGCTGCGCTTTATTCGTAGCGGGTCGGGCGACAGCCGCGGCGACGCGGCTCGGTTTCAT
>JAYVSK010000187.1:0-2861 GCA_043775395.1 Lysobacter sp.
GATTCGAGGCCCGGCCACGCGAACAGCTTCGCCTTGGCCGCGCCGTAGGCGTCCATCGTGCCGTGGTAATCGAGATGGTCGCGGGTGAGATTGGTGAACATCCCGACCTTGAAATGCACGCCGTCGACCCGTCCCTGATCGAGCGCATGCGAACTGACTTCCATCGCCACCGCATCGGCGCCGGCATCGCGCAATTGCGCCAGCAGCGCGTGCAGTTGCAGCACCAGCGGCGTGGTGAAACCGGTGGGCACGACATCGCCGTACAGACCCGCTCCCAGCGTGCCGATACTGCCGGCGCGACGACCCTGCAGCGTCCACGCCTGCGCCAAAAGCTGCACGGTGGAGGTCTTGCCGTTGGTGCCGGTCACGCCGACGGTGGTCATCGTCTGCGAGGGCTCGCCATGGAAACGGTCCGCCATCGCGCCCAGACGCGCGCGCAGATTGGGCACCGCGATCAAGGGCAGATCAATATCGCTGACGAGACCGAATTCGTCCGGCATCGGCGGCTCAAACAGAATCGCCGCAGCGCCCGCCTGCCTGGCCTGCGCAACGAACTTCAGCCCATGCGCGCCGAATCCGGCAATCGCCGCGAAAGCATGGCCCGATTCGATCGCGCGACTGTCCTGCACCAGACCTGTGATGTCGAGATTCGCCGAAATGCCCGCGATATCGGGCAGCAGCTCCGCGAGGCGCATGCAACGGCTCATTGCGCACCTCCCGCAACGGGCAGCGCGTCGATCGCTTCGACCAGCGCGGCGGGCACAGGCACCGTCTGCAACACACGCGGCGCTGGCGGAGCAATGCCTGCGTGACGCATCCGTTTCGCATCGGCCGCGGCCTGCGCCGCCAGCCAGGTCTCGATATCGTCCGGCGGCACGTCCATCAAACGCAGCGCGCCTTCCATGACATTTTTGAAGACCGGCGCGGACACCAGACCACCGGTATAGCCGGTGCTGGTTTCCGGATCTTTCAGCACGACCGCCATTGCGAAGCGCGGGTTGTCGACCGGCACCAGCCCAGCGAAAAATGCGTTGTAGCGGCGCGAATACACGCCGTTGTAGTTGATGCGCGCGGTTCCGGTCTTGCCGGCGACGTGATAGCCCAGAATCGCGGCCTGTGGCGCGGTGCCGCCCGGCTCGGTCACGGTCTGCATCATGCGCAGCACATCGTGCGCGACGCGCGCATCGAGCACCTGCGTAACTTCGCCGGTTTCGCCCTTGATGAAGCTCGGCACGACCGCGCGGCCGCCGTTGCCCAAGATTGCGAAGATGTGCGCGATCTGCAGCGGCGTGGCGCTCAGCCCGTAACCGTAGGCCATCGTCTGTTTGGTGGTACCGCTCCAACGCTCCGGTTTCAGCAATCTGCCGGGGCTTTCGCCGGGGAAACCGCTGCCGGTGCTGCGGCCGTAGCCAAGGCGCACCAGGAAATCGTAAAAATCCCTGCTGGGCAGCATGCGCACGATCTTGGCCGCACCCACGTTCGAACTCTTGCGGATCACTCCGGTGGTGTCGAGGATGCCGTAGTTGTGGGTATCGGTGGTACGGTATTTGCCGTTCGGGATCCAACCGGGGTTGGTGTTGAACGTCGTTGTCGGCGTGATCTTGCCCGCTTCCAGCGCCGCGGCCACGGTCAACGGTTTGATCGTCGAACCCGGCTCGATCACATCGGTCACCGCGCGATTGCGGTGCGCGTCGCGGTTGGCCTCGTTGACGGCATTGGGGTTGAACGACGGCAGGTTGGCCATCGCCAGCACTTCACCAGTGGCGACATCCAGCACCACTACCGAACCGCTGCTGGCGCCGGTATCGAGCAGGGCGCGCTTGAGTTCGCGATAGGCGAGAAACTGGATCCGGCGATCGATCGTCAGGGTGATGTTTTTACCCGGTTCCGCCGGCCGCAGCAGATCGACTTCTTCGACAATACGGCCGCGGCGGTCGCGGATCACGCGTTTCTTGCCGGCCGTGCCGCGCAGCGTGCGTTCGAACGCCAGCTCGAGACCTTCCTGGCCCTGATCGTCGATATTGGTGAAGCCCAGCACATGCGCGATCGCTTCGCCCTGTGGATAAAAGCGCCGGTACTCGCGCTGCGACGACACGCCTGGAATATTCAGCGCGAGAACACGGCGGGCCTCGGCAGGATTGATACGGCGCTTGAGATAGACGAATTCCTTGTCTGCGCGCTGGGTCAGCCTGCGGGTGAGCGTGTCGACATCGGTGTTGAGCGCAGCCGCCAGTTTCGGCAGCATTTTCGGCGTATCCAGCACTTCTTTGGGGTTGGCGGTGATAGATTCGACCGGCGTGGAGACAGCCAGCGGTTCGCCGTTGCGATCGGTGATCATGCCGCGAGACGTGGGAATCGCCACCTCGCGCAGAAAGCGTTCATTGCCCTGTTCGCGGTAAAACTGGTTGTGCAGCACCTGGATGTGCGCCGCACGCGCGACCAGCGCCAATGCGCAGACGCCCAAGGCGCCAGTGACCAGCATCAGCCTGC
Organism: Lysobacter sp.; assembly: GCA_043775395.1. GTDB lineage: Bacteria > Pseudomonadota > Gammaproteobacteria > Xanthomonadales > Xanthomonadaceae > Lysobacter_I. Next base: position 2,491 of record JAYVSK010000187.1, read on the forward strand.
CGCGCAGATTGAACTGCGCGCGGCCGCGCGGTGCCGGGCCGCGACGATCGATGCGGCGCTGCCAGCGTTCGCGAAAGGATGATAAGGCGCTCGAAAGCCAGCTCATGGACGCAGCACTACGATGTCGGCAGGTTCAGGCGTTTTCATGCCCAGACGGCTGCGCGCAATCTGATCGACGCGATTGCTTTCGGCCCACGTCGCCTGCTCCAACTGCAGCCGGCTGAACTCGATATTAAGCTCGTCGCGACTGTTTTCCAGCTGCGACAGCTCGACGAACAGCTGGCGGTGACGATAGCGCGAATGCACCACGCCGATCGCTGAGATCAGATTGGCGAAAATCAACAGAGCGACGATCATGCGCAGGCTCATGC
>JAYVSK010000188.1:0-12540 GCA_043775395.1 Lysobacter sp.
CGGTGCGCAGCTCGCCTGCGAGACACAGCAGCACATGCCCTTTTTCGCACCAGTGATCGGCCAGATAGCCCGGCGAGTATTCGACCATGCGCACGCGGACATCACCGAAGCGCTGCGTGCGCCAATATGCGGTGCCGGTGTCGCCGGCATGCTCGGTGGGCGCGATCGCGGACCAGTCGGTGATGCAGAAGGGGATGTCGGTAATCTTCAACTGATATCCCTCCGGGATGTCGCGCGTTCGTCAACATCACCATCAACATCACCATCAACATCAACATCAAAACCTAACCCATAAGCATCAAAACCACGATCGCATGTTCGATGACGCCACCGTCAAAAAGCGCTCGCAGTAGACGGATCGCGTCTGCGTCTGCCTCTGCCCCGCATTCGGCGCTGCGCGCCACGTTCTCCCCGCTGCGCAAGGATTAAGGAACACATCATCGACCCTGTCATGGCGATACAACTCTCAGCATGTCGTGCGATGCAAGCGGTAAGGATCAGCGACGTTGAAAATCGCTGAAGCGAGTTGAAGCGCAACACGACCCCGCTGACTCATCGCGACAATACGATGTCACCAGCACTCACAGCTCCCCCAATCCCTCCGCCATCCCGTCCTCACCCACCTGCAGCAAGCGCAGCGTATTCGTGGCGCCGTGGGTTTCCATATGTTCGCCGCTGGTGAACACCACGCGGTCGCCGGTTTTGAGCAGGTTGGCTTCGACCAGTGTGCGGATGCTGCCGCGCGCGGCCTGGCGCGGGGTCTGGCCGCGGCTGTCGTAGTCCATCGGGAATACGTCGCGCATCATCGCCATGCGCCGGCGCGCGCCGCCGTCGCGGGCGAAGGCGAAGATCGGCGCTCTGCCGCGGAATCGCGACAGAAAGCGCGCAGTGCCGCCGGATTCGGTCATCGCCACGATCGCGCCGACGCCGATGTGTTCGGTGAGGAACATTGCGGTCATCGCAATCGCCTGATCGGCGCGCTGCAGGTTGCGTGGGGCAGCTTCGAAATCGGTGTCGTGTACGAACTGGCGTTCGGCGCCCAGACAGATGCGTACCAGCGCTTCGACCGCTTTGACCGGATACATGCCGGCAGCGCTTTCCTGCGACAGCATCACCGCGTCGGTACCGTCGATCACCGCGTTGGCCACGTCCAGCACTTCGGCGCGCGTCGGGATCGGGCTGCTGACCATCGACTGCAGCATCTGCGTGGCGGTGATCACTACCTTGTCGCGCTCCAATGCGACGCGGATGATTTTCTTCTGCAGGCCGGGCAGTTCGGCATCGCCGATTTCCACCCCCAGATCGCCTCGCGCAACCATCACCACATCGCTGGCATCGACGATCTCGACCAGATTTTCGATAGCTTCAGCGCGTTCGATCTTGGCGACCAGCGCAGCGGCGCTACCGGCAGCGCGCGCGATGCGGCGCGCTTCGTTCATGTCGGCGGCGTTGCGGCAGAAGCTCACGGCGATGAAGTCGGCGTTGAGCTGCGCGGCGACCGCGATCAGTTCACAATCGCGTTCGGTCAGCGCGCCCAGCGACAGACCGCCGCCGAGTTTATTGAGACCTTTGCGATTCGACAGTTCGCTGTCGTTGAGCACGGTAGTGATGATGCGCTGGCCTTCGATCGCGGTGACCTGCAGCTGCACTACGCCATCGTCCAGCAGCAGCGTGTCGCCGGGGACGACATCGCCGGGCAGGCCGTGATAACTCACGCCGACCTGATGCTCATCGCCCAGCGGCGCGTCGTCGCTGGCGACCAGATCGAAGCGTTCGCCGGCGCGCAGCTGCACTTTGCTGTTCGCGAATTTCTCGATGCGGATCTTCGGGCCGGGCAGATCGGCGAGGATGCCGACCTCGGTGCCGACGCGCGCCGCCGATGCGCGCACCGCTTCGGCGCGCGCGATCTGCTCGGACGGATCGCCGTGCGAAAAATTGAGGCGGACCACATCCACGCCGGCACGCAGCAGCGCGTCGAGGACGCCAGGGGCATCGGTGGCGGGGCCGAGCGTGGCGAGAATCTTGGTGCGGCGACGTTGTTCGGTCATGTCTCTGTAGTCGGAGCGAGGCTCCGATAACGCTATCACGCCAACACGGCAATCACCGGGGCAATGACCGGATGCTGGCGCTGCAAACGATCACAGCCGCAGATGTCGCCGCTCAAATCCCGCTCAGCAGTACCGGCAGCGCGTCCGGCGTCCGTACCAATGCGTACGCACCGGCATCGCGCAACTCAGCCTCGCTGCCGAAGCCCCAGAGCACGCCGATGCCGCGCATGTCATGGTGCAGCGCGCCCTCGATATCCATATGCCGGTCGCCGATCATCATGCATTCCGCCGCGCGCACATCAAGCCGCTCCAGCGCTTCCGCAATCAGCTCTGGCTTGTGGCTGAGCCGGCCGTCCGGGGTGGCGCCGATGATGTCCTCGAAGCGCTGGCCGAACGGCAGCGTGGTCACGATCTTGCGCGCATGCGGCTCGTTCTTGGCGGTGACCACGGCAAGCCGATGCCCAGCGGCGTGCACCGCTTCCACCGCGTCGCCGATGCCGGCGTAGATGCTGTGCTCGCGCCAGCCTTCGATTTCAAAACGCTCGCGATACAGCTCGACCGCGCGTTCGACATCGGTCGGAGTGTCGAACAGCTGGCCATAGCTCACGCGCAGCGCCGGGCCGATCCAGCCGCGCAGCGTCTGTTCCGACAATCCGGGATGACCCATGCGTTCAAGCGAATAGGCAACGCAGCGGGTGATACCGATGGCGGAGTCGATCAGGGTGCCGTCGAGGTCGAAAAAAATTGTTTTCAATGCGCGTATTCAACTTGAGAAGCGATGGATTGGCGGAACACTTATCGGCGGAGTCTTCACGTGCCGTGCTTCATGCGGTTTGAACTATTTCAAACGCCCATGTTGTTGCGATGATTGACAGATGGACATGCAAACAAGTGGGCTGGGAAACCGCATTCACGCGCCACCCTCACCCCGCTGTGCGGGGTAAGGGAACCGCGTGATCGCATACACGGCGTCAATCCGCCCGCGCCTGCAGCGCAGCCACCGCCGGCAGGGTTTTGCCTTCCAGAAATTCGAGGAACGCGCCGCCGCCGGTGGAGATGTAGGAGATGTCATTCTCGATCCCGTATTTGTCGACCGCTGCCAGCGTGTCGCCGCCGCCGGCGATGGAAAACGCGGCGCTGTCGGCGATCGCGCGCGCCAGAGTTTCGGTGCCCTTGCCGAAAGCGTCGAACTCGAACACGCCGACCGGGCCGTTCCAGACGACGGTGCCGGCGCTGTGAATCAGCGCGGCATAGCGCGCAGCGGTGTCGGGGCCGATGTCCAGAATCATGTCGTCGGCAGTCACCGCAGCGACGGCTTTGATGGTCGCCGGTGAATCGGCCTTGAATTCGCAGGCGACCACCACATCGCTGGGGATCGGAATATCGGCGCCGCGCGCTTTGGCATCGGCGATGATCCGGCGCGCGGTGTCGAGCAGATCCATTTCCACCAACGATTTGCCGACGCCGTAGCCCATCGCGGCGATAAACGTATTGGCGATGCCGCCGCCTACGATGAGCTGATCGACTTTCGACACCAGCGACGCCATTAGTTCGAGCTTGGTGCTGACCTTGCTGCCGGCGACGATCGCCAACAGCGGACGTGCGGGATGTTCCAGCGCCTTCGCCAGCGCATCCAGTTCGGCCATCAACAGCGGGCCGCCTGCGGCCTGCTTCGCAAATTTGATCACGCCGTGCGTGGACGCCTGCGCGCGATGCGCGGTGCCGAAGGCGTCCATCACGAACACATCGCACAGTGCGGCGTACTGCTGCGACAGCGCGTCGTCGTCCTTGCCCTCGCCCACATTCATGCGGCAGTTTTCGAGCAGCACCAACTGGCCCGGCGCCACGTCGACGCCACCGATCCAATCCTTCACCAGCGGCACGTCGGGGCCGAGCAGTTCGCCCAGCCGCTTCGCCACCGGCGCCAGCGAATCGGCCTGGCTCCACACGCCTTCCTTCGGCCGGCCCAGATGCGACATCACCATCACCGCCGCACCGCGCGCCAGCGCGAGCTGGAGCGTGGGCAGCGAGGCAACGATGCGCTGATCGGAAGTGACGTGGCCGTGGGCAACCGGCACATTGAGATCCTGGCGGATCAACACGCGCTTGCCGGCGAGATCGAGATCGGTCATGCGGACGATAGCCATGCGGGGCTCCTTGAAAGCAGAGGCGCATTGTCGGCGCTGGTTTGCTGCCGGGCAATGGCAATCGATGGGAGATTCTGCGTCTCTTCGGTGTTGTGGGAGCAACGGCTGTGGGAGCGATGGAAGTCGCGATGGCTTACGACGAGTCTTTCAGCAAACCTGTCGCGACTTCCGTCGCTCCTACAGCCGTTGCTCCCACAGCCGTCGCGCCATCGCGCTCGCTTCTACAAAACCATGCTGCGGAAGAGGCGTCCCATCATGTCCTCTTGATTTCAACAGCAGTCTGTTTATGTCGAACAGCAGGCATTACACCCCAGCGGACTTCTGCCGCAGCAGGCTCACCGCAAAACCGCCGACGATCGCAGCACCAAGAATCAGAAACCCCCACAGCAGCCAGCCGCGCCAGTCGGTGGGCGTCTCCTGTTTGGCATACGCGGCAGTCCCCGCAGCGGCCGCACGTGCGCCAAGGGTCGCCACAGGCGGCGTCCAGTCTTTTCCCAGTCGGGCACGCAGCGGCGCCAGCGCCTCTTCCACAGGGAGGGATGTCCGTCGCGCGCTGCGGCTGCCTGCGACAAGCGAGTACGGCCCACGGCCTTGAGCGAGAAAGACGAAGCGATCCGGCAGATAGGCCACTTCGACAGACGGCGACGGCACCAGTTCGACCGGGCTGCGCAGCCGCCAGTCGCGCGCAGCCAGCGGTGCGGTCAGTACATAGTCTTCGTTGTCGATCCGCAGGCCGTTCTGCTGTAGACGGAACAGCAGCGCGCGCCCGATCGGCGTCCATGGCGCGTTGTCCGCCGCGCCGTTCTGCGCATCGACGATCACCTCCGCAGTGCCGTTGTCGGTGCCCAGCGTGACGTCGATCCGGCCGACGGGAAGTTTGGCGGGCAGCCGATAGCGATATACGAACATGTTGTCGACCTCATCCCGGCCGCTGTCGACGAAGCCGGCGCGCAGCCGCCGCCACTGCGGCGACGAGACGCCGGCGCGGGTGCGTCGCGCACTGACCTGCAGGCCGGGCAGCGGGTCGCCATCCAGCTGACGCAGGCGCAGATAGCGCAGCGAGGTGATCGGCAATGCGATATCACGCCGCTGCAGCACCGCACCGCCGCGATGCAGAGACACGACCGCTGCAGCATCGACCAGTGTCTGCCACTGCTCAAGATCTTCGCTGCCTTCCACCGCGAACCGCGCATGCACATCGCCACCGTCTGGCCAGCTCAGATCGAGGCGCTCGACCGATGAAGGCCGCTTCGGATCGCGGCTGATATCCGCGTCCATCACGTAATCGATCTGGGTTTGCGCTGCGGCCGTGGTGACATCGGCCTGCAGCATACGCAGGCGGCCGTCCATGTCGCGCTCGAGCCGCAGCGACAGATCATCGCGACCGCCATCGCCGCTGCGACGCGACAGCGCGAACACCGGCAGCGATACCTGCGCGACACCCGGCTGCGCAGTCGGGTCGATGGTCAACCGTGCGACCGGCACCGGTTGCCCATCGGCGTTGACGACATCGACATCGCCCAGGCCCGGATCGATCAATGCAGCGTAGACCTCGGGCGTCAGCTCGAACTGCCACGCTGCGTTCTGGCCTTCGGCCTGCAGCGGCCAGCGATAAGCGTAATCGCTGCTCGCGCTCGACACCTCGGGCTGCGCTGCGACAGCCGCGAATGCAGCGCTCATCGCGATGGCGCATGTCGACACTGTTCTGTATCCGCGCTTCATGCCGGAACCTCCGCCGATGCCGCACGCCGCGGCGGTGCCGGGGCGAAATAGCCCACGGCCGTACACAGCAAGCCGTAAGCGATGAACGACACGATGCCGAACAGATTGCCCAGATGATTGCGGTCGATCACCACCAGCTTCAGCAGCACAACGCCCATCAGCACCGCGCCCGCACCCCACAACAGACGATCGCCGCGACGCGAACCGAAGATCCAACCGAGTACGCCCAGCACGCTCCAGACCACCGTCAACGCGGTCTGCACGATGTTGTCGTCCAGCATCGCCGGCGACCAGTCTGCGCCGCCCCAGTGGTGGGTGGCGCGCAGCGTCGCGAAGGTGATCCAGACAAATGCCGCCAGCGCGAACAGCGGAACACGAACGCGTGCGGACACCTGGCTGCGGTCGCCGCTCCAGGCCCACCACGCCACCAGCGCGAGTGCCGCCAATTGCAGCAGCTCCAGCGGATTGAGCAGTGCAACCCACGGCAGCGGCGCGCTGTCGCCGGGGAACAGCAGCGAAATCATCCAGAACAGCGTCAGCGCCAGCTGCGCTGACATCCGCAGCGGCCGGCGATAAGCGTCGAAGCCTTTCGCCAGCGGCGGGGCCACCAGCGCCGGGCGTATCTGCAGCAAAGCGGCCAGCGCGAGCAGCGGCACACCGGTCGCTGCAGCCAGCCAACCGTTACCCAGGCTCGAACTCTGCACCCACTCGTGCAGCAGACACATCGCCGCGATCGTCCATGACCACCACCAGCCGCTGTGGGCCACGCCGCAGATGACCGCGCCAGCGCCGCGCAGACACATCAGGCTGCGCCAACCCAAGACCGCGTAGAGCAGCCATGCGGCGATGCCCCATTCGGCGAACGGCTGCGCATGCATTCCGCTTTGCGCAAGCGCGAACGGCCCGCCCAGCACCAGCGCAGCCGCAGCGATGCCGCCCAGCGCAGGCATGTCATTAAAACGACGGCGCAGCTCTGCGGCGATCCATCCGGTGACTACGAGGAACGCGAACATCGCGTCGACGCGATGCGCGTACGGCACGTATTCGACGATTTCATGCAGGCCCGCAAAGATCCACCAGCCGGATGCCCACAGCGTGAGCACGCCGACCAGGCGGCTGTCCAGCGTGCGACGGTAGGTCCACGCGGTGGCGAAACCGGCCAACGCGATCAGCAGCGCTGCCATGAAAGCGGGATTCGCAATCGCGGTATGCACCATCGCTCCGCTTGGCGAGAACCCGCTGCTCATCCCGCCGATGCCCAGCACAAAGGCCAGCGCCGCAGCCAACTGCAGCAGCAGACCGGCGATCTGCGGCAAACGATGCTGCTGACGCACGCCCAGCCAGACCAGCCCCGCGCCTTCCAGCGCGAACACGCTGGCGGTTGCGCGCGCCGACAGCGCCAACGGCACCGACAGCGTCGAGAAGCCTACCGCCAGCACTGCATAGGTATCGACCAGCGATGCGAAGCGGTCGCGGCCGCGCAGGAACGCCGCCAGCAGCGCATAGATCGCAGCCACGGTGAGCGCGGAAAACGCCAGCGGCATCCGGCCGTCGCCGAACCCGCCGCCGTGCAGCAAACCCGCCTGCAGCGCGAATGCGACCAGCGGCGTGCCGAACACCAGCGTGCCGTCGACCAGCGCATGCGCGTTGCCCTTGCGGTCATCGTAGCGATGGCTGCGTTGACTGCGTTGACTGCGTCCGCGCGCATAGAAAATCGGAATCAGCAGATACAGCGCGAAGAACAGCAGCAGGAAGGGCTCGGTGGTGGCGAATTTCTCGGGCGTGTACTGCAGCACGCCCCACAGCGTGCCGATGCCGAAAGTGAACACAAAGCCCAGCAGATTGAGCAGACGCCACGGCCGGTTCCATGCGATGCCGAAGATGCCGATGTTCAACACCGTGTAATAGCCGAAGAGCGCGACGTGATTGCCGCTGCCGGTGGACAGCCAGATGGGGGCGAGAAAGCCGGCGAGGATGCCGAACACCGCCAATGCCAGGGCATCCTGCAGCACCGCCAGCACACCCACACCGGCGACCAGCGCGATGGTGATACCGAACGCCGCGCTGGCGGGGATCAGGTGATACAGCTTGAACGCAGCGAAGGTCACCAGCATCAGCACGCCGATGGCGCCGCCCTGCAGCGACAGCGAGAACGGCCGCCGCGTTTCCCGCTGCTTCCAGGCGAACACAAGCCCGCCGATGGCGGCGGCGGCAATCGCGGCCAGCCGCAGTTCGATCGGCACCACCAGCCAATGTTGATCGCTGGCGTATTTCAACAGCGCGGCAACGCCGGCCAGCAGCACCAGCATGCCGATCTTCACCGGCACATTGCCCTCGGTGAACCAACCGCGCACGCCGTCGATGATCGGCGCGAAAGGATCGGCCGGCGGCGTAGGCGGCGGGCGCTGGGGGCGCGGCGCCTGCGCGGCGGCTTGCTGTGGCGCTGCAGGCTGCGACGGCAGCGGCGGCGGCAGATTCGGGCGCGTGGCTGCAGCGCTGGCCGGTGGCTGCGAAGAGAACTCGGGAACGTCGAAGCGGGCGCGACCGGTGATCGGCGTTTCCGCCATCGGCTCGACCTGCGCACTGCGCGAAGACGGCGGCGGCGCGGCGGCGGGCTGCGCTCGGGGTGGGGATTGTGGTTGTGCTGCGGATTGGACTGGGCTTTCCGGCGTCTCGGCCGGTATCGACACGGCAGGCGCAGCGCGCGTGGATTCGACGTTGAGGACGCGCGCCTGAAGACGCTGCATGTCGCGTTCGAGCGCATCGATCCGCAGTTTTGCGTTACCGATCTTGACCAGGGCCATCACTAACAGCAGGGGCACCGTGAGTAGCGCAAGACCGATCAAAATCAGGATTCCAGCAACATCATCCATCATCAGCCGCCCTCATGCGGCATCCTCCCCTTCGTCCGCCACCGCTTGCATGCCTCGGGCGAACACGGCTGCAGCCTTCCCCATGCGGGCATGAATTGCAACCGACCCGTCCGTACGTAGCGCCCCGGGCAGCTGCCGGTATCGTCAGCCGATACCCTGCCGGCAACGATTGCGCTTGCTCCAGCGGGCGGATCGTCAGACTCTAGGACGATGACCGGATCCCGACGCCGCACCTCGCAACCGCCGAACAATCTGCAGATGGCGGATATCGCCAAACTCGCTGGCGTGTCCGAATCCACCGTATCGCGTGCGCTGAAAGACAGCCCGCTGATCGCCGCCAGCACCCGCGAACGCATCCAGCGTCTCGCGGAAGAAGCCGGCTATGCGGTCAATCCGGTCGCCAGCAGCCTGCGTTCCCGCCAGACCGGCGTCATTACGGTCGCTGTACCGCTGGTGCACGAGCGCGAACCGCATCTGGTCGATCCCTTCATGATGACGATGCTCGCGCATCTCGCCGATGCGCTGAGCGACCGCGGCTACAACATGCTGCTGTCGAAGGTCGCCGCGCACCAGGACGGCTGGGTGCGCAAACTGCAGCAGCCGGGCCGCAGCGACGGCGTGATCCTGATCGGTCAGAGCTTCGAACACGGCTCGATCAACGAAGCCGCGCGCGCCGGCATTCCGTTGACCGCCTGGGGCACGCGGCTGCCGGCGCAGAAATATCCGGTGGTGGGCACCGACAACAGGTTAGGCGGCCAGATCGGCACCGAACACCTGATCCGCCACGGCCGCCGCCGCATCGCGTTTCTCGGCGACGAGCGCCTGCCGGAAGTCGGGCACCGCCATGAAGGCTACCGCTATGCACTGCGCACTGCAGGTTTGAAAGCGCATGCCGAGCTGCATGTGCGCAGCCATTTCGGCAGTGAAGACGCGCATGCCAGCGTGCGCGCGCTGATCGACAGCGGCGCCGATTTCGACGGCGTGATGGCGGCATCCGACGTGATCGCCATCAGCGCGATCCGCGCACTGTCCGAATCGGGCCGGCGCGTACCGCAGGATGTCTCGATCGTCGGCTTCGACGATATTCTGCTGGCCGAACATACCAATCCACCGTTGACCACCGTACGTCAGGAGCTGGCGCAGGGCGCGATCAAACTGGTCGACACCGTGATCGCCGCCATTCGCGGCGAGCATCCGCAATCGACCACGCTGGCGCCGAGTTTGATTGTCAGGGCGTCGGCATAGCGTCGCCGGTCATTGCAGCGATGGCGCAGACCCGTTTGCATATCGGTCAGATCCGCGCTGGGTATCGGGAAGCAGGACCCGGCTGTTCACCGGGCCTGCCCGCCATTTGACGTGCGCGCTAAGCGCTAGCCGTGTCGCAGCACGCGAAACAACCGATCAGGGCTGGGTCCAGATCTGCGATTGAACGCCTTCATAATTCCATCCATTCCCGCCAGCTCCCAGTTCACCCCAGTTCGTGGTGTAGAAATGGTTTCCGCTGGTGCCGTTGACGTAACGATACAGATTGGCTGTCTGTGCGGTCGCGATGGTTGGGACATAACCCACGACGCCTTCGTAGTTCCATCCGTTTCCACCAGCTCCAAGTTCAGCCCAGTTGGTGGTGTAGAAGTGGCCGGTGCCTTGATAGCGATACAAAGGCGCTGTATTCGCAGCATTGTTTGAAACGAGGTAACCCGCCACGCCTTCGTAGGTCCAACCGCCGGAGCCTGCAGCGGACAGCTCATTCCAGTTCATAGTGTAGAAATGGCCCGAATATCCCACGTAGCGGAACAGTGCGGCCCGTGGCGTCGTACTCAGACGAGAGAACAGCAGGTGATTCGGCGAACCGGGGCCAGCGTTGCCGACCACGCCGAGCGTCGATTTGCCGACCACCGTTGAGACGACTTCACCGGTGCCCGCACCGGGATTGGTCTGCAGAAACAGCGCAACCGTACCCGCGACGTGCGGAGACGCCATTGAAGTGCCGCTCAGCACCGCACTTGCGGTGTTGCTGGTATACCAAGCCGAGGTGATCGAGCCGCCTGGCGCGAACAGATCGACGCAGATGCCGTAATTCGAAAACGACGAACGCGAACCGCCGATGTCGATGGAGCCGACGGTCAGCGCTCTGCGCACACGCGCCGGCGATTTGGTGCAGGCATCACCCGCATCGTTGCCCGCAGCGACGACAACGGTGACACCACTATTAATCAGGTTTTCGACCGCAGCGTCGACCGCGGTATTGCCGCCACCGCCGAGGCTCATATTGGCGACTGCAGGCAGCTGGCGATTGGTCGCCACCCAGTCGATACCCGCGATGATCGTCGACCATGCGGAGCCGCCCGAACAGCCGAACACGCGCACGGGATGGACGATCGCGGATTTGGCGACGCCCCAGGTCGTACCGGCGACAGTACCCGCAACGTGCGTGCCGTGGCCATTGCAATCGTTGACACCGCCACCGATGAAGTCGGCGCCGTTGCCGACGCGGCCGGCGAATTCGCTGTGCGCGGTGTTGATACCGGAATCGATGATGTAGGCATGCACGCCCGCGCCAGTGACGTCGTAGGTATAGCTGGAATTGAGCGGAAGCGTGCGCTGGTCGATGCGATCAATACCCCAGGTCGCGCCGCCCTGAATTGGATTCATCTGCGCCATGCCGTCTTCTTCGACATACGCGACCCGTGGGTCGGCGAGCAATTTCGCCAGGGCCGCATCGTCAGCATGGACGACAAACCCGCGCAGGGCGGATTGATAGGTGCGCACCAGTTTTGCGCGATGATCGGTTGCCAGCGTCTGCGCGACAGTACCGATACGTGCGGCGCTCGAGCGCTCACCGGCAAGGCTTGCAGCTTCCGGCTTCATAACGACGATGTACTGGCCTTGGATCGGTTTTCGGCTGGTGCGCAGTTCTGCGGACCATGCAGACGTCGAAGCCGCTGCAAGCAGGATGGATGCAGCGATGGCTGCAGAAAGTTTTGAATACTTTTGTTCCATAACGATAAATCTCCTTGGCAATAGAAGTGAAGCTGAGGGGTTTAATTTCCGCAGCTCTGGTGATCGCGCAATTTATATACACCTGTGCAGGTCGTATTCCGCATCAAGATCGCGGCCACCCTATCGCCTTATCGGAGCCATATCAATTGTTGAAATCCAGTATCGAACAGGATAGCCCGCATGCTTTGCGTGTCTCGATCGGTACTCGCAAAAAAGGCCAGCGCCGAGTTTGATTCTCAGCACATCTGCGTAACGGGGCGTTTGCAGAGCGTCGGTAAAGCGGGCTTCAGCCCGCTCGCTATACCAGCGGCATCAACGGAAGCTCCATACAATCAACGCCGTCAGCAACAACAGCAGCACCGACAGCACGCGGTAGTTCTGCCACCATGGAAGACCGGCCAGTTGACGGGTTTCGTCGCGGTAGAACGCAGGCGTCCACAGCATCGCGCCGATCTGCTCCATCGACGGCGGCGTAGTAGCGGCGCTGACCGCGACCAGCACGATCGCGCTCAGCGCGAACAGCAGCGGCGCGACATACAAAAAATGCAGGCCCAGCGGTGTCGGCGCCATCACGTTCGCATAGAACAGCACGGCGCCGCCGAGCAGGCCGGCGACGATCGATGCAAGCGCGCCCTTCGCATTCGCGCCGCGCCAGAACAGGCCGATCAAAAACAGCGCGCACACCGGCGGGACCGCATAGGCCAGCACTGCCTGCAGGTATTGCCACAGCGATTCAAAGCGTTCGATCTG
>JAYVSK010000189.1:0-14848 GCA_043775395.1 Lysobacter sp.
TTGGCCTGTCGATACGCCTCGGCGATCTCCGCATCCACACCTGCGGCAATCGCACGTTCTCTGGCCTGTTGATAGAGCCGGGTCTGCTGCCAGATCAGCATCACGCCACCGGCCACCAGAACTAGGGTCGATACGATTGCGATCGTGTGCAGTTTCCAGGTCAGCCGCTTGATGTTGGCGGCGACGGCAGCCTGATCTTTCTGCATTGATTCGCCGGCTTGACGCATTTCAGCTGCGATCGCTTTTGCCGCGGCGTCGAACTGCTGCATGCCCTGCGCGAAGGTCTGGTCGATCGCCTGCTGCAGCAAGGCATTCATCTGATTGCCCACGTTGCCGATCGTGGACTGCATCTGTTCGTTGCTGCGCTCGGCCGTTTGCTGCAGGTATTGCGCAGACTGTTTCTGTTGCTCGATCGTTGCGCTTGCGTTGCGCTCCAGCGTTTCGGCAAGCAGTGCGAACTGCTTGGTCGATTGCACCAGTGCCGCGTAGCTGTGTTCGTCCATCGATATCACCTGTGTGGGTCGATTGCGTCGTGCCGCCGTGCAGCCTGCAGAGTCGTCCTGATCTATCGAGGTCGACTCGGGCGCTGTCAATCCGGATGCACCCACTGCTGATCACGTCATGACCCATCATAAACAGCCAGTGGCGCGGCTGCGTGATCACAAGCAGCCAATGCAGGGTCTTCGACGGGACGCTGCTCATGCCTTTATTCATGGCCAGCAGCCCACAAGGCGGGAACATCTGCGGCTCAGAGGAACATCCCACCCGATGCCTCGATGCGCTGGCCATTGATCCAGCGGCTGGCCGGCGACAACAGCGATGCGACCACGCCGCCGATGTCGTCCGCTTCACCGACCCGCCCCAGCGCGGTCTGGCTGGCCAAGTAGCCATTGAGCTGGAGGTTGTCGCGCACCGCGCCGCCGCCGAAATCGGTCGCGATCGCGCCGGGGGCAAGCGTGTTGACGCTGATGCCGCGCGCGCCCAGCTCTTTCGCCTGATAGCGGCTGAGCACTTCTATCGCGCCCTTCATCGCCGCATATGCGGCATAGCCCGGAACACTGAAGCGGGTCAAGCCGCTGGAGACGTTGAGGATGCGACCACCGTCGGCGATCAACGGCAGCAGCGCGGCGGTGAGGAAAAACGGGCCCTTGAGGTGCACGTTCACCAGCGCATCGAACTGCGCTTCAGTGGTGTCGGCAAAGGCGGCGTGGACGCCCATACCGGCATTGTTGACCAGGGCGTCGAGGCGCTCATGGCCCCAGCCGGCCAGCGCGGTGCCTGCGGCTTCGACGAACGCCGGGAAAGTGCTGGTGTCGCCGACATCCAGCGGCAGCGCGACGGCGCGACGACCATCAGCCTCGATCGCGGCGACCACCGCCTGCGCTTCGCCGGCTTCGCTGCGGTAGGTCAGCACGATATCGCTGCCCTGTTGGGCAAGCTGCAGCGCCATGCTGCGGCCAAGACCGCGGCTGCCGCCGGTGATCAGCACGACGGGGGGAGGCGCGGGGTGGGTAGACATGTCGGATTCCCGATTGTTCGCCGGATTGGCGATGCAGGCACTGTATTGGTTGCATTGATGTCGATAAAGATCGCAGATACGATTGATCTGTTCGTAATCGACGAACAATCGACGCCATACCACCATGCACTCGATCGATGCGATGCGGATATTCATGCGTGTGGCCGAACTGGCCAGCTTCAGCCAGGCGGCCGGCAGCCTGGGGTTGCCGAAGTCCAGCGTCTCGACCGCGCTGCAGAAGCTGGAGGCCGAACTCGCCACGCAGCTGCTGCACCGGACCACCCGGCGGGTGCGGCTGACCGCCGACGGCCAGCAGTTCTACGAACGTTGCCGGGATCTGCTAGCGGATCTGGATGAAGTGCAGACCATGTTCCAGCGCAGCGGACAGTCGCTCAGCGGAAGGCTGCGCGTGGACATGCCCGGCGGCGTGGCCCGCTACATCGTGATCCCGGCGCTGCCCGCGTTCATGGCTGCGCATCCGCAGCTGCGGTTGGAGTTGAGCAGCACGGATCGGCGGGTCGATCTGGTGCGCGAAGGCTTCGACTGCGTGATCCGCGTGGGCACGGTGGCCGACAGCAGCCTGATCGCACGGCCGCTGGGCGCGCTGGAAACTCTCAGCTGCGCCAGCCCGGCGTATCTGCAGATGCGCGGCACGCCGCAGATGCTGGAGGATCTGGCCGGGCATACGCTGATCCACTATGCCCAGACCTTCGGCGGCACCGAGGCGGGCTGGGAATATCGCAACGAGGACGGCCGCTATCGCACGCTGCCGATGGCCGGCACGCTGGTGGTCAACAATGCCGAGGCCTATCAGGCAGCCTGTGTCGCCGGACTGGGCCTGATCCAGGCGCCCGCCAGCGGGCTGCGGAGCCTGCTCGCCAGCGGCGCTCTGGTCGAGGTGATGCCGCACTGTCGTGCCGAGCCGATGCCGGTCACGCTGCTGTACCCGCAGCGGCGCAATCTGTCGCGCCGGGTGCGCGTATTCATGGACTGGCTGGAGCTGACCCTGCGGCCATTCCTGCGGCCGGTCGGTTGAACGATGCTCAGCCGCCGAGGCAGGTGCTCTGACGATAGGTTGTCGACAGCCGGTCGAATTCCGCCTTGCGGTCGTCGTTGCGACCGCCGCCGAATTTCCAGCGGAATTCGGCTTCGTCCACGCGTTTTTTCCAGGATGCGCACAGCTGTTCTGCGGGCACCAGGACGCAGGCGTCCTGGCGCATTTCGCAGGTGGTGCCGGCGCCGAGTTCGGCGCTGCCGTCGATGCCCACCGACTGCACCGGCGCGCAGGTGGCGGGCGGTTCGGCGGTGTCGCCCAGATAGTCGCGCTGATCCCAGGTGCTGCACTGGAACAGCGGCGGTGGCGCTCCGCGCACGGCCGGCGCAGGGGCCGCCGCAAGGGGCGCGGGCGCGGTTGGCTGCGTGGGAACGGCAGCAGGGGCCTTGACCGGCGCTGCGCGCGGCGCAGGCAGGGTAGGCAGCACGCCGACCTGGCGCACAGTCTGCTGGCTGCCTTTGGGGCACGGGATATTGTTCTGCAGCGCGACCGCGCCGCTGGCGTCGACGCAGCGGTAGATGGTGATGTTGTTCTGGGCGTGGACGCGCGCGGTCGAACAGAGCGCCAGTGCGATCGTCATTGCAATCGGCGCGCCGACAAGCGCGGACCTGTTGAGAGGCATCAGCGGCAATCCTGTTGGAGGCGGTCGTCGATGCTGCGTTCCTCGCGGCCGAGCACGGCGCGTTCGGACGGCTGGGCAATGGTGTAACGGCGGCGCAGGGTGTCGCGCTGATCGTGCAGGCGTTCGCAGACTTCGGCCTGCGGCAGCGCGTGGCAGGGATCGCGCACCCATGTACCGCCGCCCAGTTCGGCATAGGTCGGCAACAGTATCCGGCTGCCGCCGCTGTCGTAACCGCCGCTGACATGGCCATTGTCGACGCGGACGTTGAGCCGGCCCGGCTCATAGACGGTCTGCGACGGGATGGGATAACCATTCGGCCACAGCGGTACCCAGCGCGCGCGGCCTTCGGGGGTGTCGCTCAGATAGCGGGTGTTGTCGGGGGTGGCGCATTCGTAGAGCGGGCGCGGGGTGTTGACAATGATGATCTGCTGCGGCGGCGTTGCGACGCTGGGTGGCGCCGACGGGGGCGGCAATGGCCGTGGCGGCGCGTCCTTGGGCCGCAGCATACTGCGCGATTCCTGGCGCTCGCCTTGATTGCAGGGCGAATCGCGAAGGCTGAGCCTGCCCTTGCCATCGGTGCAGCGGTAGATGGTGACCGGATCGGAGGCCTGTGCCTTGGGCGCCGCCACAGACATCACCATGGTCAGCGTGAGCACAAGGAGCGAAACGGTCGGAGTCGGGCGCATGCGCGTATCTTGCGTCGCGCCAGCGTCCGGGGGAAGCGCTGCGACGCCCGATGTTCGCAGGCATTCAGCCCATCGCGAACGCTAACAGCTGCGCGGGGAGGTGTTCGGCCGACGGTCAAAACGCAGCAGCTCGCCGCTGCGCGCGTCATGCATCGGGGTCGGCCGGTCCCAGCCCGCTCTGGTTTCGCCGTCGAGCACACCGTCGAACCGCGCCAGCAGCAGCGGGGCCAGCGGGCCGCCGAAAGCCGCACACAGCGCGCTGACCCGGACCGCGAGCTGTCGGCGATCCAGCGCGGCACCTTCGGCAGCGCCGGCACCACCCAGATCTGGGCGACGGTCCACGTCGCGCACACGGCCGGCAGCTGTGCCCCGTCAACGAGCCCGTCGAGCTGCGCCAGATCGCCGGCGATCAGGATCATGCCCTTGTCGACCGGACGTTGTTTGGATCGCAAGCAGGCGATGCACCGCCGCCTCATCGAATGCATCGCAGCCCATTCCCCCACACGCCTTCGGTCGGATAGGCGATCACCGCGCCGGCATGCAGGCGTTCGGCGGCGGCGTGATCCAGCGTGCCGGTCATGCCCGCGTCCCCGCCCCGATGCCGCGCTCAGAACGGCGCGTCGTCGGTCTGCTTCTTCACCACCCGCTTCACGCCCACATTGACGGCGGCGTTGGTGGTCAACAGCGATTTGGCGGGTTCGGGATGGTCGTACAGCGGGACCCGTTTCGTCGATGCCTTGGCAGCCGTCTTCTTGACGGATTTTTTGGCGGCCTTCTTCGCGACTTTCTTTGCCGCGGTTTTTTTTGCGGTCGCCGGTGTGTCGGTCTTCGGCTTGGGTGCAGCGGTTTTTTTGGCGGTCGTGCGCTTGGCCGTCACTTTCTTCGCTGCCGCTTTCTTTCCGAAACCCTTACGCATCGGCTTGCCGGTGGTTGCCATCAGCTCGATCACTTCGGCCAGCGTCAGCGACGCGGGCTCGCGGTCTTTGGGAATCTTGCCGTTAAGTTTGCCGTCGCTGAGATACGGGCCATAGCGGCCGTTCAGCACTTCGATGTCGCTGTCGGGGAAGGATTTGATGATCCGGTTGCGGGCGATCTCTTCTTTTTCTTTGATCAGAAAGACCGCATGCGCCAGATCAATGGTGTACGGGTCGTCTTCTTTCTTCAGCGACGCGTACACGCTGCCGCGCTTGGCGAACGGCCCGAAGCGGCCGATGCCGACGCTGACTTCTTCGCCCTTGTCCTCGCCGAGTTTGCGCGGCAGCCGGAACAACTCCAGCGCGCTCTCCAAGGTGATCGTGTGCATGCTCTGGCCGGGGCGCAGGCTCGCGAACGTCGGCTTGTCCTCATCGTCCGGCGTGCCGATCTGCGCATATGGGCCATAGCGGCCGAGACGCGCGCTGACCGGCTTGCCCGATTTGGGGTCGACGCCCAGTTCACGTGCGCCGGTGGCTTCGCTGCGGTCGACCGACTCGGTCTTGGCATCGACCAGTTCCTTGAACGGGCCCCAGAAGCGCTCCATCAGCGGGATCCAGTCTTTTTCGCCGCGGCTCACCTCGTCCAGTTCGTCTTCGAGCTTGGCGGTGAAGTCGTAGTCCACATAGCGGGTGAAGTGCCCGCTGAGGAAATTGCTGACCGCACGGCCGACGTCGCTGGGGCGGAAGCTGCGGCCTTCCATCTCCACGTATTTGCGGAACAGCAGGGTCTGGATGATCGACGAATATGTGGACGGCCGGCCGATGCCGTATTCCTCCAGCGTTTTCACCAGCGCCGCTTCGGTGAAGCGCGGCGGCGGCTGGGTGAAATGCTGATCGGCATGGATGCGGTCCAGCGGGATGCGGTCGCCGATCTTCATCAGCGGCAGCTTGCGGCCTTCGTCATCGTCGTCTTCTTTTTTCTGATCCTTGCCTTCCTCGTAGACGGCCAGAAAGCCCGGGTCGACTACCGTGGTGCCGCTGGCGCGGAAACTGTGCTCGCCGCCGGCGGCAAGATCCACCGATACGGTATTGAGCGTGGCCGGCACCATCTGCGAAGCAACCGCGCGCTTCCAGATCAATTCGTACAGACGACGCTCGTCGTCGCTGAGGAACCGGCTGACCTGCGCAGGCGTACGCAGCGCCGCAGTGGGGCGCACCGCTTCATGCGCTTCCTGCGCGTTTTTGGATTTGGTCTGGTACACGTTCGGCTTATCTGGCAGCGCCTTGGTGCCGAAATCGCGCGCGATCACGTCGCGCAGTTCGCTCAACGCTTCGGCCGACAGGCTGACCGAGTCGGTACGCATGTAGCTGATCAGACCGACCGCACCTTCCTCGCCGATGACCACGCCTTCGTAGAGTTTCTGCGCGACCTGCATCGTGCGCTTGGTGGTGAAACCGAGCTTGCGCGAGGCTTCCTGCTGCAGCGTGGAGGTGGTGAACGGCGGCGAAGGCCGGCGCTTGCGCTCCTTGCTGACCACATCAGTCACCTGCAGCACGCCCTGCGCCGCGGCGACGATGCGCTTGCGCGCTGCTTCGGCGGTGTCGCCGTCGGTGACCGTGAACTGCTCGAATTTCTTGCCGTCGAGTTTGTTGAGCTTGGCGGTGAACATCTGGGTGGGATGCGCGCACTCCGCTTCGACGGTCCAGTATTCGCGGGCAATGAAGGCTTCGATCTCTTCTTCGCGTTCCACGATCATGCGCAGCGCCGGCGACTGCACGCGGCCGGCGGACAGACCGCGCTGCACTTTGCGCCACAGCACCGGAGAGAGATTGAAACCGACCAGATAATCGAGGGCTCTGCGCGCTTGCTGGGCATCGACCAGATCGATGGCGATGGCGCGCGGCTTGGCCATGGCTTCCTTGATTGCGCGCGGCGTGATCTCGGTGAACACCACGCGTTCGAGGGTACGGTCCTTGAGCAGGCCGCGTTCTTTGAGGATCTCGGCGATGTGCCAGCTGATCGCCTCGCCCTCGCGGTCCGGGTCGGTCGCCAGATAGAGATGCTGCGCGGCCTTGGCGGCCTTGGCGATGGCCTCGACGTGCTTCTCGTTCTTCTCGATCAGCTCATAGCGCATCGCGAAGTTCTGGGTCGGGTCCACGGCGCCTTCTTTGGGCACCAAGTCGCGGACGTGTCCGTAGGAGGCGAGGACATGGAAGTCCTTGCCGAGATATTTGTTGATCGTCTTGGCCTTGGCGGGCGACTCGACGATGAGGAGGTTTTTGGCCATTGGGGGGCGGTAATCCAAAAGGGGCGCGCCGGCATCGGCCGGCAGCGCTGGACGGACATTTTCAGGCGTCCGGCCAGAAGGCGACGCCCGGGGATGGCCCGGGCGTTCGGTGAATTCTCTTTTTTAGTGGTGTCACGTCCGGACCGCCCGTGTCAAGCGGCAGCGTGCAGCAGAGACCCTGCCCCGCCCTCGTACTGCTCCGGGACCAGGGCGGACAAAACGGTTCAGCGAAAGCCGCTGCCGGCAATCGCCGCGAACATCACCGCGATGAAAACCAGCATAGCGACCATCGCCAGACCGAACAGAGCCAGAATGACGATAGTGACCGTGCCCAGCTCGTCGCGCTGCCACTCGGGGTGGTCGGTATACGCCCATTTGTCGACCACCAGAGTGTCGCTGATCATGTCGTGCAGCGCCTGCTTGCGATCGGTGAACGCCGCCATGACGTAACCGATGCCCAGCGTGAAGCCGCCCAAGATGTAGCCGAAGTACCGGCCGAAGGCCCGCCAGAAGGTGATCCGCTGGCCATCGGTGCGCACCACCTTGATGCCCACCGCCATCTTGCCGAGGCTGGCCTGGTTGGCGGAGGAGTGCATCCAGCTGAAATAGAGCAGCGGGATGCCGATCGCGATCACGTAGATCAGCCCGATCATGGCGATGCCCGCACCGGTGGAGAACGGGTCCCCGCCGCTGCCGAAACCGGCCATGCCGAAACCCATGATCAACATCATCGGGATCTGCACCATGTAGCTCAGTGCCGTGGCGATGAATGAATCGATGAAGCTGGCGGCGACGCGCTTCCAGAAGCCGGCATAAACCACGCGGCCGTCAGCGACGATGCCCGGCTGCATGTCCACCCGCGCCTGCGGCGGCGCATACGGCGAAGGTTCAGCGACAGCGTAGGGGCGGTAGGCGCCGTCGTCCGGCGCCGCCTCGGCAGCTTGGACCAGCGCTTCTGCACGGGCGTCCCCCGGGGCGTCGCCTGCGATCACTTCCCGGATCATCTCGCGCCAAGGCTTCCAATCGGACATGCCTTCGCGCCAGACCAGGGTTTCCGCCGGCAGCTGACCTTTGGTGTGCATGGCGGCGAGATCGGCGGCGGTCACCGGGCCGTGCTGGGTGCGCTGCGCGTCGCTGTAGTACCAATCGGTCATGGGGCTGGGTCCGTCAAGGGGAAGGCGTGGAGGAAAGGCATTGTGCCGGACGGAGTTTGCGGTCCAGGGTTCCGCCAAAGCAGGTCCATCCGGTATCGGTCGATTCCAGAAGCAGGGTCTTGCCGTTCACGGCTGCGTTGACGTTGGCGAACTGCAGCTCGATACCGCAGTGCCCGCCCTGGATCTCGCCAACCAGCACCGAGGCTTGTCCCCCAGCTGCGGCGCTGTCGCCGCTCAACGTGAAGACTTCATCGTCGGCAAGACCGATCGCGACGTTGTCCGGGCAGGCGCCGGACTCTTCGCGATGGGCATCGATATCGTCCTCGATGTCCTGCGCCATCCGCAGGGCCTGCGCGACATGCGATTTGGTGACGTAGTCCTGATAAGCGGGAATCGCGATCGCCGCGAGGATGCCGATCACAGCGATCCCCAGCACAACCACGATCGCGCCAACGATGCAGGCGATGACGCAGCCGGACATGCCCTGTCTGGGCATCTGTGTGGACCCCTGCACCGGCGGCGGTTGTACCTGGGCGGAAGCGCGGGGCGGAATTGGGGGCGGCAAGGACATGGCAAGGTTCCGGTCAAGCGGGCAGGGTCAAACCACGTCGCTCAGACGACGTGGCACAGCGGCGGCAGATAGCCCGATGGCAGAGTGTGGTTGCGACAGACAAGGGTCACCGCTTCGCCCGCGATGCTCACTTCATAACGCAGCGTCTTGTCCTGCACTTCCGGGCCCAGGCCGTAGAACCGCACTGCATAAGCGCATTGGCCCTCGCCCGCGTTGGCAGGATCGATACCGAACCACCCCTGGTTTTCGCTACCCTGATAGCGCGGCACGCGCACCATGATCGTGTAGAATTCGAACGTGTCCGGGCAGACGTTGCCGTTGGCGGCATAGAACTCGCGCATGGCGACGGTGACCAGTTCACGGGCGAGCGCATCGGTCTTGGCTATGCGCCCGGCGTCGAACGTCGCAACCTTGTGCGGCGCATTCCGCGGCAGCGGCGCGGCGCTGTCGGGGGCGGCTCGACCGCTCTGCGCGGCCTTGGAGCGCTTCACATAATCCTGGTATGCCGGCAGCGCGATGGCGGCGACCATGGCCAGCGCGAACAGGCCGATCAGACCAATCACGATCGCCGCAATGATGCAGCCGGTGCGGTTCGACGGCGCGGGTGCTGCGATGTTGCGCATCGGCCCGGCATGCGACGCCGTGGCCGCGGCCGGGCGCGGTGGTACGGGCGGCGGCAGCGAAGCATCGGGCTGCACGCCACTGAGGCCGAGTTCTTCGATCAAGCGCTCGAACGGCTGCCATTCGCGCAGGCCTTCGTGCCACGCCAGGGTGTCGCGCGCAATCCGGCGTTCGCGGAAGCACCTGCGCATGTCTTCGGCACTGAGCGGCCCGACCCGGCCTTGGCCCGGTGCGTGGTAGTACCAATCGGTCATGCTGTCCCCTTCGTGTGCGTTCCGGCAATGCCGTTGTTGCCGGTGGCCGCGCGCTCCCCGAACGCAGCCCAACGTGTCCCGCCTGTTCAGAACCAGTGCGTCAGTGCACCAGCTCGCCGTCGTCCTCGAACATCTGCGTTTCCATCCAGGCGTAGGCGGCTTCGGACCCCGGTTGGTTGAACAGGACCATCAGCACCACCCACTTGAGATCGTCGATGTCCAGCTCGTCCTGGTCGAGCGCCATCGCGCGGTCCAGCACCAGCTCGCGCTGATTGGCATCCAGAATGCCCTGTTGTTCCAGAAACATCAGGAAGCCGCGGCATTCGACGTCCAGCTTGTCGAGTTCCGGCCCGAAATAAATGCGGGTCGGGCCATCGGCGCGCGGCGCGGCCGGCCCGGGACGACGCTCCGCGAGACCGTCCAGCCAATCGAAGGCCTTGTGGATCTCGGCGGGACTGAAGCCGGCCTGCAGCAAATTGTTCTGCAGGGAGTCGCGGTCCCGCGCCAGGTCCGCGTCGTTGGCGATGTAGTGCTCGAAGAGATACAGCAACACATCGAGAATGCTTTCTTTCATGTCCCCTGGCTTGCGTCCGTCGGCGCACTGGAAAGGATGGATGCCGGCGCCTTTCGACAGGCATCAGCGACGACAGTAGCGACCGTGTTCGACCGCCACCCGCCCCTGCAATTCCATGTGCAGCAGCATGGCGGACAGGTCTGCGGCCGTCAATCCGGTGCGCGCGACCAGCTGATCCATATCGCTTGGGTCATGGCCGAGTGCCTGCCACAACCGGTGGTGGGCCGGGTCGTCGGGTACGGCGGGGGCCAGCAGCGTCATCTGCTCCTCGCACGCACCGGAAATGGGGCCACCCAGGCGGCGCTGCAAGTCGCCGCGCAGCGCGCCGGCCCAGGAGCCCAGCGCGGCGATGACCTCGTCGGCGGATTCGACCAGCGCGGCGCCGTCGCGGATCAGCCGATGGCAGCCGCGGGCCATCGGGTTGTGGATCGAGCCCGGCACCGCGAACACCTCGCGCCCCGCATCGGCGGCGAGCCGAGCGGTAATCGACGCGCCGGAGCGGCTGGCGGCCTCAATGACCAGCGTA
The DNA here is from genome assembly GCA_043775395.1 of Lysobacter sp. Taxonomy (GTDB): domain Bacteria; phylum Pseudomonadota; class Gammaproteobacteria; order Xanthomonadales; family Xanthomonadaceae; genus Lysobacter_I. Next base: position 10,784 of record JAYVSK010000189.1, read on the forward strand.
CCCAGGGTCAGCCCGGCGATGATGCGGTTGCGGCTGGGGAAGTGCTCGCGGCGGGCCTCGGTGCCCGGCGGGTGCTCGCTGACCACGGCCCCGGCCGCGGCGACGCGCTCCTGCAGCGCGACATGATTCTGCGGATAGGGCACGTCAGGGCCCGTGCCCAGCACCGCGATGGTGACCCCGCCAGTGTCCAGCGCGGCCTCGTGCGCGGCGCGATCCACGCCCGCCGCCAGCCCGCTGGTGATCCCGAACCCCGCGGTCGCCAGCGCGCGCGAAAAGCTGCGGGCATTGTCGCGGCCGCCGACGGTGGGGCTGCGGCTGCCCACTACCGCCACCGCCGGATGCCACAGCAAGGCGGCGTTGCCGGCCACGAACAGCGCCAGCGGCGGGCTGCCGATACGGCGCAGCAGCGGCGGGTAGTCGGCGTCCTGCCAGCCGATCAGACGGTGTGCCGGCGCCTGCAGCCATTCGCGGCAGCGCGCAAGCACGCCCGGCGCCAAAGCCTCGGGATCGCCTTCCAGCGCGCGGATCTGCGCAGTCTCCAGCCCCGCCTCGCGCCATCGCTGGCGCGGTAGCGCGCGGACGGCTGCGGCGGAACCATGGGTTTCCAGCAGGGCTCGGCGCGGTGCTACGGGCCCACCGGTCAGGGTCAGCGCGAGCAGCGCGTCGGTATCGGCATCAATGCCGCTTTGATCGGGTGTATGCATGCCGTTACCGTAGCCCGCAAACGACGATGGCGCCCTAGGGCGCCATCGCTTCAATCGGTAGGGAAATGCCTACATTTCACTGGCGCGCTTAGATCGCATCCGGGCCTTTCAGGCGGTAGCCGACGCGACTGGGCTTGGTGCCTTTCATCACCAGGCCATAGCTGACCTTGTCGAAGGTGCGGAAGATCATCACGTGGCCGGCATATTCGTCCGGCAGCTGTACGCGCGCGCCCTTGGTGACGGTTTCATCGCCGCGCCAGTAGCCGGCCTCGACGCGATCGACGGTATTCGTGCCCTGGCGCCAGATCGACAGCACGGTGCCGTTGTCGATTCCGTCCTGCGAACCCACCGACATCGCGACCACGTCGTGCGGGCCGCCGCTGGTCAGCTGGTTGGCCACCGCCAGCACCCGGGCTTTGTTCTCGTCCAAAGCCTGCTTGGGCGGGTGGGGGAAGAACTGCAGGTCGTAGGGCTGGGCATCCACCGCAATCAAGCGGTCGCCAACGCGCACTTCCAGATTCGGATCGTCCAGCTTCAGCGTGGTTACTTCGACATCGCCTTCCATCAGCTTGGTGACGGTACCGGCATTGACCCGATTGAGCTCTTGGCCCAGCACTTCGCCGTCGATCTCGTTGCCTGCGGTGTCGCTCCACGACGTTCCGAAACCGGGGACGCGACCGCCGCGGAAGTCGTAGTCGTTGCGGCTGAGCATGTCGCAGCATTCGCGCTTGCCGATGCGCACGTAGCGCACCGTCGGCCGAACCACAGCGTAGCGCTGGCCGATCTGCGCGCCCTGCAGCCCACGTACATACGCCTGGTGCCCGCGCACGGCGCGGGTGATGTCTTCTTCCAGACCGACGACGTACGGCAGCTCCTTGAAGCTGTCGACCACGCGCAGATCACGAAGATAGGCCTCGATCTCGGACAGCGAGATCGCGTTGACCGGCGCCTCGGTGCGAGGACCGGGGGTGACCCCGACCCGGTCGAGATAGGCGAGGCTGATCACATCGCCCGGATAGATCAGATGCGGATTAGCGATCTGCGGATTGGCCTGCCAGATTTCGGGCCACAGCCACGGCCGCTTGAGGAAGCGTCCAGAGATGTCCCAGAGCGTATCGCCACGCTTCACCGTATAGGTGTCGGGGTGATCGCCACGGAACTCCTGGGCGACCGCGAAGGTGCCCACTGTCAGCAACGCGGCGACGCAGACCACCTGAAGACGGTGAGAAAGGCGCTTAAGGATGACGGCCATCTACTTGCTCCCCTTGGGATTTTCCCCAATACATCGACCGCACTATAGCCCACAGAACCCGGCTCTTGGCAAGTCTGGAGACGCTACAATGGCGGTTGTCCGCGCCCAAACGCCACCCCATCTTCACAAACATGACGCTGCTCTCAATTCTTGAATTCCCCGACCCACGTCTGCGCACCAAAGCACAGGCTGTCGACCCTGCCCGAATCGCCGATCCGGACTTCCAGACCCTGCTCGACGCCATGTTCCACACCATGTACGAGGCTCCCGGCATCGGCCTGGCCGCCAGCCAAGTGGATGTGCACCAGCGTTTCATGGTCATCGATATCAGCGAAGAGAAGCAGCAGCCGCTGGTCTTCATCAACCCGGAGATCACCGTGGCCGACGGCCATCAGGTCTATCAAGAAGGCTGCCTGTCGGTGCCCGGCATTTACGCCGATGTCACCCGCGCCAACCAGATCACAGTCAAAGCCTACGGCCGCGACGGCCAGCCGTTCGAGCTGAGCACCGACGGCCTGCTGGCGATCTGCATCCAGCACGAGATGGATCACCTCGAAGGCAAACTGTTCGTCGATTACCTATCGCCGCTGAAGCGCGACAGGGTGCGCAAGACGCTGGAGAAGGCGCGGCGCAGCAGCGCGGCGTGAGTCTGCGCCCCGCCCTTTTGCCAAAGGCAATGCGAAGGTGCTGCTGTTGTTTTCTGCATGGAAATCAAACCCTCCCGACCTCCCTGCGCTGTGCGCAAGGGTAGGAGAACATTCCTGCACATGCTTGCTCGTGCCCCCTCCTTTTGGTCGAAGACCAAGGGGAGGACCGGGGAGGGGTGCCGTTGCTTTGAACACTGAGACACCCTCTCTCGACCTCCCCCTGCGCTTGTGCGCAAAGGGAGGAGAACATCCTTCGACTTTGCCCTGGAGTAATAGGGTGTCCTGATATGGAAGCTTGCCTTTGAGAATCATCTTCGCCGGCACCCCAACTTTCGCCGTCCCCTGCCTGCGCGCCGCTGCGCGGTACAACGAAGTCGTAGCGGTGTACACGCAGCCGGATCGCCCCGCTGGGCGTGGGCGTGCGCTGACCGCATCGCCGGTGAAGCTGGAAGCGCTGCAGCGCGGGATCGAGGTGCTGCAGCCGGACACACTCAAGAAAAAAGTCTCGCGCGACGCGCTGCGCGCGCTTGAGCCCGACATCATGATCGTGGTCGCCTACGGCCTGATTCTGCCGCAGAGCATTCTGGATATTCCGAAATACGGCTGCTGGAACGTGCACGCCTCGCTGCTGCCGCGCTGGCGCGGCGCGGCGCCGATCCAGCGCGCGATCGAAGCGGGCGATACCCAGACCGGCGTGTGTCTGATGCAGATGGAGAAAGGCCTGGACACCGGCCCGGTGCTGCTGTCGCAGTCGCTGGCCATCGATGCGCACGAGACCGGCGGACAGCTGCACGACCGTCTTTCAGAGCTTGGCGCGCAGATATTGGCTGACGGTCTCGGCCTGCTGCGCGTCGGCATCGCGCCGGTTGCACGCGCACAGCCAGATGAAGGCGTGATCTACGCGCACAAGCTCGACAAACACGAGGCGAAGCTGGACTGGTCGAAGCCCGCGACCGTGTTTGCGAACAAGGTCCGCGCGTTCAACCCGTGGCCGGTCGCCGAAGCCGAACTGGCCGGCGAGCGCCTGCGCATTCACGGCGCGATTGCACTGTCGACTGCTCACAGCCAAACGCCGGGCACGGTGCTGGCGGCGGGCCGCGACGGCATCGATATCGCCTGCGCCGACGGCGCGCTGCGCATCCGCACGCTGCAGCGCGACGGCGGCAAGATCATCACCGCTGCGGATTATCTCAACGCGCGCCGCGATCTGATCGCGCCATGAGCGCACGCACGCATCGCACCATCGAAGTCCGCATTGATGATGGCGATGAGGCTGCGCTGCTGGCAGCCCTTCGCGAGTCGCTGGGCGAGTGCCATCACGATCCGTCATCACTGGGGGAATCCCCATCGCTGGCGTTATATACCTTCGCCGACGCGCAGCTTTTTCTGCAGCGCCTGGACAATGGAACCCACATCGTCATGCTGCACGGCACGCTGCCGTGGCCACACGATGCTGCACTGG
>JAYVSK010000190.1:0-17251 GCA_043775395.1 Lysobacter sp.
GCGCGTTCAATCCGCGATGCCGATTCCGCACCCAGGGTCGAATTGAGAAATTCGGCGCGCACACCAACCTGGCGCAGGGCTTCGACCTGGTCCTGCATCAGCGCGATCAGCGGCGACACCACCACGCCGACACCGTCGCGCAGCAGCGCAGGCACCTGATAGCACAGCGATTTGCCGCCGCCGGTGGGCATGAGCACCAGTGCGTCGCCGCCGGCTGCGATGTGTTCGATGATGGCCTGCTGCGGGCCGCGGAAATCGGCATGTCCGAAGATGCGGTGCAGCAGGTCCCGTGGAGATTCCTGCATGACGCTAGGTTATCAGGTGCCAGCAATACTCCGCCGCTGTATCCGTGCCCTTGACTATGTGCGAAAACCCCGTCCGCTTCGATCGGACCACACCGCTGCCAAACCTGATCCGCCTCCAATGGCACCGGGAGCCGCATGAAAGCGCAGATAGGGTGTTGATTGTTGCGATGACGATCCTGTCCACAGCATTCGAAAATGACGACCGCAGCGATGCCGCTGCCGGCGGAGATCAAGCGGATCTGTCAGCCACATTCCAGCGCAAGATTTCAGCGACAATCCGTTGACGCCAGACGCAACGACTGCAGCACCTTGCCGTTCGTACTCTGCACGAATGCCGTCACGCCCCAGGCGCCCTGCCCCGGATCAATGTCGATGACTTTCGCTAATGGCGCTGCGCCAAGCGTCCATGGGCCCCACAATTTGGTAACCACACGGTCGTGATTGAGAATGGTGCCGCTGTTCTCGCCTGCGCGCACCGCAGTCTTCACGCCATCGACGGTCTGCGCCAACCACACCTGTACAGACGCAACACCCTGCCCGATGCGTATGGCGCCAAGGCGCATCTGTTGATGCGGGCCATTGCCGTCGTGATCCAACTGCAGCGCCAATGCAGCTCGTGCCACGCCGCGTTCGGCATTCAGCGCACGCGCCACCATCGGTGCAGCGCGCCAAGTGGTCTGTACCTGCGACCCGATCATGACCTGCGGGGTATAGACAGTCGATTGCCCAAGCGCATTGACGCGTTGGCGTTGACGTTCAGTGTGCTGCGGCGATGCGAACCGGTCAGGCCAGCCAAGTTCATCCCAGTAATCGACATGGAACGCAAGCCAATTCGCCTCGAACTCGCCGCTGCGGAGCTTGCCAGAAAGCCAGCGATCAGCCGGTGGACAGCTGCTGCAGCCTTCGGAGGTGTACAGCTCGATCAGCGGCATGATCTGGCCGCCGCTGCGGACTTCGCACCGACCAGCCGCTACAACACTGCCTGTGGTGATCAGACCTGCCGCCAACACCGCCCCGCCCATTAAAAAACGCCGCATACCCTGCCCTCCGGAATTGAACGATGGCATCGAGAGTCGCCTGGTAGACGATACGGTGCGCGACGCACCGTATCGTGTGCCCTCTCAGCGCTTGGCGACCGCCTGCAGCGCGGCAACGATCGCCTCACCCACGGCATGCGCGGACTGCGGGTTCTGGCCGGTGACCAGTTGCCCGTCGGTCACCACCTTGACCTGCCAATTACCGGCAGCATGATGGATCGCGCCACGCTGCTGCAGCGTGCTCGCCAGCAGGAACGGCACCACGTTTTCCAGCTTCACCGCACGCTCTTCGTCATCGGTGAACGCGGCGACCTGCTTGCCTTCGACCAGATAACGGCCGTCGCTGAGTTTCAAATTCACCAGCGCGGTAGGGCCATGACAGACCGCGCCGACCACGCCGCCGGCCTCGTAAATGTCGCGGCCGATCCGCTGTACGCCGACACTGTCGGGGAAATCCCATACGGTGCCATGGCCGCCGGCATACAGCACGGCCGCATAACGCGCGGGATCGATGCTGTCCACGCTGGGGGTGGTGCGGATCGCAGTGCGGAAGCTGGCGTCGTTCCAATAGCGGGCGTTGATGGCATCGTTGAGATCGAGGCCATCGACCGGCGGCTCACCGCCCTGCACCGAAGCGAACTCGACCTTCAGACCGGCCGCTTCGAACACGGCGAGCGGATGAGTAACTTCGCCCAGATAAAACCCGGTCGGGTCGCCGGTATCGCCCTTCACGCCGTGGCTGGTCAGCACGATCAAGATGGGTTTGTCGGCCGGTGCAGCTGGCTGGACAGCGCCGGCGACCATGCTGGCGAACGCGAGGGAAAAGAGGCTGGTCATCGAGTACTCCTGGAAATGCCGCGGATTGCCGCGACAACGAACATTCGATATCTGTCTTGCGTGCCCGATAAACAAGGCGAGGTCGTAAGCCATGATGGTCACGTCTGAATATGACGGTCATTTCACCCATGGGTACGCTGTGTCGAAGCTGGGCAAGGTCTTCCAGTCCACCTCAGGGCGCAGGCGAATCCTGCGATCATAGGCGGATGATGTCTTCGACAACGGTCCCATGAACTGGATGCGTTTTTTGCTGCTCGCCTTCGCCCTGACCCTAACGCCAGCTGCGGTCAGACCCCCAAGCCAACGCCGCCTCCGCCCGTTGCGATACCCGCACCGCCGGTGAAACTCCGCATCGGTATCGCCTTGGGCGGCGGCGCGGCCAAAGGGTTCGCCCATATCGGTGTGATCAAGATGCTCGAAGCCAATGGCTTCAGGCTCGAGGTGGTGTCCGGCACCAGCGCCGGCAGCGTGGTCGGCGCGTTCTATGCCAGCGGCATGGATGCGTTCCAGATGCAGCAGCATGCGGTGGCGCTGGACGAAGCCAGCATTCGCAACGTGACCCTGTTCAACGGCGGGCTGGTCCGCGGCCAGAAACTGCAGGATTACGTCAACAAGATGGTAGGTAACCGTGCGTTCGACCGAATGAAAAAACCGTTTGCCGCAGTATCGACGCAGTTGGAAACCGGCGAACGCACGGTGTTCGTGCGCGGCAACATCGGCCAGGCGGTGCGCGCGTCTTGCAGCATCCCGGGCGTATTCGAGCCAGTGAAAATCGGCGAGTTCCATTATGTCGACGGCGGCATCGTCAGCCCGGTGCCGGTGGACGCAGCGCGACAGCTGGGCGCGGATTTCGTGATCGCCATGGACATCTCCACCCGCACCACCGGCAAGACGCCGGCAAACCTGCTCGGCGTGGTGAACCAATCGATCACGATCATGGGTCAGAAACTTGGTGAGCAGGAACTCGCCCGCGCCGATATCGTCATCCGCCCACAGGTCAACGACATCGGGTCAGCTGATTTTGAACAGCGCGCACGCGCGATCGTTGAAGGCGAGAAAGCCGCGTTGGTCGCCCTGCCGCAGATCCGCATCAAACTCGCGCAGATGCGTCAGGCGCGTGCAGCAGCGCAGGCAGCGCGGCGGAATCCCGCGCCCGCATTACCAGAGAAATGCGAAGCGCCAAGCTTTATTGGCGGGCTGTTGGGCAAAGAAACAGAGTGCGGGCCGAAGGACAGGCGTTGAGGCATTGACGAAGTTGTGCAAAAGAAGGGCCAGCAATGCCGGCCCTTCTCATGATTCACGACTCTCCGTTCCAATTAAGTCGTCGGCGGATTGCCCGGCGGATTTTGACAGCGATAGCCGATTAGCATCGATTCGCTTGAAGTATCTCCGGCGGCATCGGTAACGGTAAGCGTGACCGTCCACGTCGTCGCACGGGGATATTTTACCGTTGGGGACGACGCGGTCGATGTCCGGCCATCGCCGAAGTTCCATAGATAACCGACGATGTCGTTGTTCGGATCCACCGAAGTATTGTTCAGCGTGTAGATCATCGTGCTCGATGCACAGGTCGTGCTGGCCACCGGATTGAACATCGCAACTGGCCATGCGGCAGCTGCCCTGACAGCAGCATCCGCGTTCAAAATACCTGCACCGCAACCCTGAGGACACGCGACGGGAAACGGTTTTACCGTGCGCTGGATAATCTCAGCCACCTTCTTCGGCGACCGCAGGTATGCCGATTGCATCAAAGCCACTGCCCCGGCGACATGCGGCGATGCCATCGATGTCCCGTTGTAGTACACATAATTATCCGCAGCGGGAATAGTAGTGCCTGCGTTCAGAGTTGAAGCGATGTTCACCCCCGGGGCTGAGATGCTCAGACTCGTACCAAAGTTGGAGAAACCAGCTTTGGCACCAGCCGAATCGGTGGCACCTACTACAATCAAACCAGCGCCCGTACAACTGGCCGGGGTGAAGCCTGATGCATCGGCGTTATTGTTACCGGCAGCCACCACGACCGTCGTGCGGTTCAGCAGAGCTTGGCTGATAGCGGTCTGCATGACCGAACCCGCGCAGGAACCCGGGGCGCCCAGACTCATATTTATCACGCCAGCTTTGTTGACGCCGACATCCGGTACGCCAGAGACCGTACCGCCAGATGCCCAGACAACCGCGTCAGCAATATCGGCGAGCGAGCCGCCGCAGCGCCCCAGTGCACGTACTGCCAGCACCTTCGCATTGAATGCCATACCCGCAACACCGACGCCATTGTTGGTCAATGCCGCAACAGTTCCGGAAACATGGGTGCCGTGCCAACTAGAGTTTCTGGCATTGGAACCTGCAAAACACTGCCCGATAGTCACCCAATCTCCTGGATCAAGCGCGCTGCCATCACGCCCATTGCCGTCGTTGCCAACAAAAGTGTCACCGATGAAATCGTAGCCGTTGATGATATTGGCACCGAGATCCACATGCGGCCGGTAACCGGTGTCGATGATGGCGACGATCTGGCCCGCGCCTAGGAAACCGCGATTCCAGGCCTGATCGGCATTGGTACCGCCGATGCCGATCTGGAAACCGTATTGCACATTGTAATAAGTGTCGTTTGGCGTGAGTGTGGGGAACAGCCGGATATTCGGCTCAACGGCGACGACATCCGGATCGGCCGCGATCTGGAGCATCAAGGTTTCAGCGTCGACGCGACCGAGCCTGCGATCAGCGACGATCAGTTCGGCACCGACGCCGAGCGTGCGTTCGCGACGCAGTTTGAGTGGCTTTGCACTGCCGAATGCGGCTGAAGCAGCCCTATCGAGCGATCGCTGCAAAGCGATTGCACTCGCTTTAATCGGGCCGTCGGCACGATATGTGACGATGAATCCATCGACAGGCGAGTTGTTGTCGAGGCCGGACGCATTAACGCGACCAGCCGCCCACACAGGGGAGGAAAGCACCGTAGCGGACACAGCCAAAGTCAGTGATGCAAAACGCATGTTCAAAGTACGTATCGACATATGTAAAAATCTCCATTCTGAATATAAAAGCCAAAAAAATGGTAATTATTTCAGTTAGATCACAAAGTCATAATCGCATCTCATCACCGTGAAATCCGTCGGGGTACGGCAAACATCCATGCGCGGTATTGGATTGAAATCCGGTTATGAATGGCTCAATTATTTTTCCTGTCATGAAACAAAAAAGAGAACGTCCGTCTCCACAGCACAACGTGTTGTTTATCCAACATCGAATCGACACCTTGAATGACGGGCTGTCGAAAACGTGACATTTTTTTGACACTATAGTTAACGTGATTGAATTGCAAGGCCGAACAAGGATTTCCGCACATAGATATGTGAACGCGCGTATTCCACGACGAAAAGTAGATGCAGATGCTACGTCTCCGCGCGAATCTCGGCAGACAGAAAAGCGATCCGAACAATAAAAAAGGGCCGGCAATGCCGGCCCCTCTTGTTTGACTGCGTTGCGTGAAGATCACGCCCGTGAATCACGCCTCTCGCTGCCCGGCCTGGCCGCGCCGCTGCGATGCGGTTTCTGGCCTGCGTGCGCATGCGCGCCGCGATCGGCCGGCTTGCCGTGCGGACGATGGCTGGGCTTGCGTGGAGCCGTGTTGCCTGCAGGACGCTGATGGCCGCCACGATTGATCGGCGGCATCGGGCCGTCCATGCGAAGCGGATTTCTGGGCGCAAAGCCTTCAACCACATCCATGACCACATCCGACTTCAGCAGGCGCTGGATTTGACGCAGCAGACCGGCTTCTTCCGACGATACCAGCGACAGCGCTTCGCCCTGCATGCCGTTGCGGCCGGTGCGGCCGATGCGATGGATGTAGTCTTCAGCGACCATCGGCAGATCATGGTTGATCACCAGCGGCAGATTCGGAATATCCAGGCCGCGCGCGGCGACATCGGTGGCGACGAGGATGCGCGCCTTGCCGGACTTGAACTGGTTGAGCGCCTTCTGACGCTGCGCCTGGCTCTTGTTGCCGTGGATCGCCACTGCGGGCAGACCGGCGGTTTCGAGCTGTTCGGCCAGACGGTTGCAGCCATGTTTGGTCTTGCCGAAGATCAGCACCTGATCGCCGTGACGCTTGGTGAGGATATCGATCAGCAGATCGCGTTTGCGCGAACCATCGACCGGGTGCACGCGGTGGGTGATGGTCGAGGCGATCGCATTCTGCGTCGAGACCTGCACCTGCTGCGGGTTGCGCATGAATTCCATGGCCAGCTGTTTGATCTGCGACTCGAACGTGGCCGAGAACAGCATCGTCTGCCGCTGCGCGGGCACGCGACCGAGGATGCGCTTCATCGCCGGCAAGAAACCCATGTCGAGCATGCGGTCGGCTTCGTCCAGGATCAGAATTTCGACAGCATCGAGCTTCGCCGAACCGCGCTCCATGTGATCGATCAGGCGGCCCGGGGTCGCGACCAGAATGTCGACACCACGACGCAGGTTGTCGACCTGCGGGCCCATGCCGGCGCCGCCGAAGATCGTGGTCACATTCAGACGCATGTATTTGCCGTAGCTGCGGACGCTGTCGGCGACCTGCACCGCCAGCTCGCGGGTCGGCACCAGGATCAGCGCGCGCGGCTTGCGCGGGCCGGTCGCGGGCTTATTGCCTTCGACCAGACGCTGCAGCAGCGGCAGCGCGAAAGCGGCGGTTTTGCCGGTACCAGTCTGGGCGCCGCCCAGCAGATCTTGGCCGGCCAGCGCCAGCGGGATCGCCTGGATCTGGATCGGCGTTGGCGTGGTATAGCTGTTTTCCGCGAGTGCGCGCAGAAGCGCAGGCGCAAGCCCGAGCGATTCGAAAGACATGTTGTAACTCCAAGTGTAAATGCCGCACCGCATGCAAATGCGGGGCGTTACTCGGAGCTTTCCAAAACCGCGCCGCGAGCAAAATGAAACGACGCGCCACATGGCGGGTCGTGTTCAGCGCGACGAAAGACGTGCGGAGAGTGCTGCGAAACCGGGCTTAAGAAGCCGGGGCTGCAGCGGGCTGCCAATGGAAAACGGGCCAGCCGTGCGCGAAACAGGACGGACACTACGCGAAAAGTGTCTGATGCGCCAGCAAAAAAACCGCTGCGGCTCTCCGCATCGGCGTTCTGATCCGACTTGCTCACAGTTCGATCTGCAAGCCCGGACGGGCCAGCGTAGCGGTGATGCCATACGCCTCGCCCAGTTTTCCGGCCAGAGCCTCGCGGGCCTTGTCCTCGCCGTGTACCAGCGCCAGCGGCGGCCGCGCCGTGAACTGGCCATACCAGTCCATGAGGCCGCGCTGATCGGTGTGGGCGGACAGGCCGCCGACGGTGTGGCGATGGGCGTTGACGCGCACGTCATGGCCGTGGATACGCACCCACTTGGCGCCGTCGACCAGCCGGCGTCCCGTTGTGCCTTCCGCCTGATAACCGACGAACAATACGTGAGTTTCACGACGATCGAGCCGGTGTTTCAGGTGATGCAGAATGCGCCCGGCATTGGCCATGCCCGACCCCGCAATCACGATCGCGCCGCGTTCGATGCGGTTGATCGCCATCGATTCGTCGACGGTCTCGGTGATGTGCAGATTCGGCAACTTGAACGGGTTGGGACGCTTGCGCCAGACCTGCTTGGCATTCTCGTCGAACAATGCCTGGTGGCGATCGTAGACATCGACCACCTTTGCGGCCATCGGGCTGTCGAGAAAAATCTGCCAGCGCGACATCGTCCAGTCGTCCCAGTGCTTGGCGAACCAGTACAGCAGCTCCTGACTGCGGCCCACCGCGAACGCCGGAATCAGTACGCATCCGCCCGAATGCCAGGCGTCATCGAGAATTCGACCCAATTCTTGGATGGTGTCGGTGCGGTCGCGATGCAGGCGGTCGCCATACGTGGATTCCATCAACACCAGATCGGCTTCGGCGATCACCGCCGGATCGCGCAGGATCGGCGTGCCTTGCGGACCAAGGTCGCCGGAAAACACCAGTTTTCTGCCGTCGCCCCACATCTCCACACAGCTGGATCCAAGGATGTGGCCGGCATCATGGAAACAGATATCGACGCCGGGAAAGAGTTCGGTGCGGGTGTTGTAGGCAATCGGCTCGACGCGCTGCATCGCCGCACGCACATCGTCCTTGGTGTACAGCGGCACCGCTTCGGGTTGGCCGTGGCTACGGCCGCGGTTCGCGCGCATCGCCTCGCCTTCGGCAATGCCCGCAGCATCCAGCAACATGATCGACATCAAATCCGCAGTCGCGTTCTGCGCGTAGATCGGCCCGCTGAAGCCGCGCTTCACCAATAGCGGTATACGGCCGATATGGTCGATGTGAGCGTGGCTGACGATCAGCGCATCAAGCGTGCTGGGCTGGAACGGAAACGGCTCGGCGTTGCGGGCTTCGGCTTCGGGACTGCCCTGGATCATGCCGCAGTCGATCACCAGCCGTTTGCCGGCCGCCTCGACTTGATGCATCGAACCGGTAACTTCTCCGGCTGCACCGTGGAAAGACACTCGCATGGCGCACCGCTCCTTCGTCTTCGGGATATCGACACCATCGCGCAAGATGCGGCGGCCCACAAGAGGAAGGCCCGCTGGTGCGGGCCTCCTTGGGTGTATCTGCTGAAGGGATCAACGCCCCGGCGTACGGCAGCAGCGGCCATAAGCGACGAAGTTGGCGACAGCAGCGCCCTCGTTGCGAAACGCGCAGAAGTGGTTCTGGCTGGTCGTACTGGCATCGAAGCTGCGGCTGGTGACGATCTTGCCGTCGAAGGTAGACGAGGTGCAGCCGCCACCGGTGATTTCGTAACCAACCAGACAGTTGGGCGTGGTCTGGGTACCGGTGCCGCCGGCGCCGATATTGACGCCTGCTGAGACGACATCGATGCAATCCAACTGCGTGGCCTGCGGATTGATGAAATAGCCGACGAGATCGGCGACCAGATGGGTCTGCGCGAACGAATAGACATTGAGCTCATTGGCCGATGCGCCCTGGTCGAGCTTCACCACCGCATAATTGCCAACAATGCTGCCAGCCGAGTAATTAACGGTCGCCGCCACCGGCTGGGTGCCCAGAAACGGAAAGGCGGTGATGTAACCGGCCGCAGTGGGGGTGACCACGGTGAAGTTGATGGCGGCCGCCGCGAACGAACCGGCCGCGCCGGCTCCGCTGCAATTGCTGGAATCGCCGCCCTGGAAGCTGTAGTCGGTCACTGCAGTCACATCGAAACTGCGCACACTGTTGGCCGCAATCTGGCCGATGGCCAGACGGGTATCGATGATCCGGCAGGGCGTGATCGGCACGAATACCAGATCATTGGCGATCTCGCCGAGGGTACGCGTTGCGATCCGGCCGCCGCTGGTCACCAGCGTGTTTTGCGCTATCGCGTTGCGTTCGCCGTTGGCGAGGAACGCCTCGTTCATGGCATCGAAACTGTCGGCATCGGCTGCGCGCTGCAGCTGATCGAGCGAAGCGCGCCTGAACATTAGCACCATGTCTGAAGCCCACTTGGCCACGTCGGCGCGATAGGTTTCCTGGACGTGGTTGCCCCATTTCATCACGATCTGATGGGCCAGCTCGCCGCGATGAGAGCGCTGCTTCTGTTGATTGCCGGCTGCCCCTGCATCCATCGATATCGACAGCATCGGAACCGCTATGGCGACGCAAGCCGCTAGAAAAATTGCTTTTTTCATCAGAAATACCCTCAAGAAATCAATTGAACGAATGAACCCGGATGCGTCTAGAACGATCAGGTTATGTGTAATCAAGAACGAGCATATATCGACTGAACGGACAGGCGACAGGCTGACATCCTGCGATTCAAGACGATCGGCAAGACCATGCGCCAACGCATGGTTGCACCGCCTACGAGCGCCAGCGCATGACCTTCGACACCCGAACTGCGCTTCTGGAAGCGCTACAGTTCGGGGACGCCCTATCATGGCGCGCCCATGACTCCCTTGCCACTCCCTGCCAAGCCCTCGGGGCCGGAGATTTTGTGAACGATCAAGCTTTTTCGATCCTCAAACCGCGCGTGTTGCTGCTGTCCCTGGCCATCGCTGTGTCCCTTGCCGCATGTCAAAAAGATGCCGCCTCGCCTGTTGCAGCAGAACCTGCTGCGCAAACGGCACCGCCGGCACTGATGTTGGACGAGAGCAAGCTGCCGCCCTTCAACCAGTTCAAGCCGACCGACCTGGACGCCAGCAAAAACGCCTGTGCCGACTTTGGCGGCTACGTCAATGGCAAATGGCTGGCTTCGAACGCCATCCCCGGCGACCGCACGTCATGGGGTGCATTCGAAATGCTCGGCGAGCGCTCGCTGGCGGTCCAGCACCAGCTGGTGGAACAGGCCGCAGCCATGAAAGATGCCAACGGCGTCGAAAAAATCGTCGGCGATTTCTGGGCCACCGGTATGGACGAGGCCAAGATCAACGCACAGGGCATCGCTCCGCTGAAAAGCCGTCTCGACGCCATCGATGCGCTGGCCGACGGTCCGGCCGTAGCCGAATATCTGCGCCAGACCGCCGCCAAGGGTGAAGGTTTCTTGTTCGGATTCGGCCCCAACGGCGACTTCAAGGACTCGTCGATGAACATCGCATACGCCTTTCAGGGTGGGCTTGGTCTCCCCGACAAGGCCTATTACTTCGATGCCGACAAAAAGGACCAACTGGCCGCCTACGAGCAGCACATCGCCAAGGTGCTGGAGTTGTCCGGCATCGCCGCCGCCGACGCCGCCAAGCAGGCCAAGGACGTGATCGCGCTGGAAACGCGTCTGGCGAAGGTTTCCAAGTCCAGCGAAGAACTCTCGCGCGACGCCGAGCTGTCCTACAACCCCGTCAGTCTTGCCGATGCCGACAAGCTGGCGCCGAACTTCCCGTGGACCAAATTCTTCGAGTCGCAGGGGCTCGCCGCGCCGAAGATGTTTTCGCTGGCGATCCCGGCATTCCATGCCGAAGTCAGCAAGATGCTGGCCGATGTGCCGGCCGCGCAGTGGAAGAGCTACCTGCGTTTCCAGACTGTCGATGGCGCGTCGCCGTTCCTCAGCGAAGCCTTCGTACAGGAGAACTTCAATTTCTACCGCAAGGCGCTTCGCGGCCAGAAGGAAATGAAGCCGCGCTGGAAGCGCGTGCTCGATACTGTCGAAAGCCAGGCTGGCGAAGCGCTGGGCCAGATGTACGTGAAGGTGGCGTTTCCTGCCGAATCCAAGGCGCGGATGGCCGAACTGGTGCAGAACCTGCGGGATGCGCTCAAGGTGCGGATCGATAATCTGGTCTGGATGAGCCCGGACACCAAGAAGAAGGCATTGGACAAGTGGGCCAGCTTCACGCCCAAGATCGGTTATCCGGACAAATGGCGCGACTGGGCCGGCATGACCACCCGCCGCGACAGCTACATCGAAAACGTATTGGCCGCCAACCAGTTCAACTACAAGTGGAATCTAGGCAAGATCGGCAAGCCGGTCGACAAGAGCGAATGGGGCATGAGCCCGCAGACCGTCAACGCCTACTACAACCCGCAGTTGAACGAGATCGTGTTCCCGGCCGCGATCCTGCAGCCGCCGTTCTTCGACGCCAAGGCCGATGACGCACTGAACTATGGCGGCATCGGCGCGGTGATAGGCCATGAAATGACCCACGGTTACGACGATCAGGGCAGCCGTTTCGGGCCGACCGGCAACTTCGAGAACTGGTGGACACCGGTCGACTCCAAGGGCTTTTCGGCACTCACCACAAAACTGGTGGGCCAGTTCGACGGCTATGAGGCCGCTCCCGGGATGAAGGTCAACGGCAATCTGACCCTGGGCGAAAACATCGCCGACCTGGGCGGTCTTGCGGTGGCCTACGACGCCTTCAAGAAAGCGACCGACGGTAAGCCCGACGGCAATGTCGACGGGATCAACCGCGAGCAGCGCTTCTTCCTGAACTGGGGCACCGTGTGGCGCCGCAACTTCACGCCGGACGAACTGAAGGTGCGTCTGACCACCGACCCGCACGCACCGGCCAACTTCCGCGCTATCGGTTCGCCCTCGAACCACCCTGCGTTCGCGGCTGCGTTCTCGTGCAAAGCCGGCGATGCGATGATGCGCGACGGCGACCAGCGGATCGTGATCTGGTAAACCCGACGCAGCGACATGTCAAAAGGCCTGGGGAGATCCGGGCCTTTTTTTGCAGGAAAGGCATGCATCCATGGTGAGCGGCAGGCCGTATTCAAGAGCATGTACGCATTTCAAAGCTCTCTTCCACTCCAAACCTCCAGCATCGACGGCAGCCATGTATCCAGCGTGCGCAAACGCACAATGACGGCTCAACACTTGCCGTGGGGCACGTTGTCCGGGAACATGAAGTGCTGTCTCTCCCCCGATGCTGCAGGATTACGGATGCCTGATCTGCGTACCGATACCACCGCCCAGGACACACCTGGGCTCGACGCACTGCTGATCGAAGTCGCCGGCGGAAGTCGCAATGCCTTCGAATCGCTGTATCGCGCCACTTCGTCCAAGCTGCTCAGCGTCTGCGTCCGGGTGTTATCCGACCGTACCGAAGCTGAGGACGTGCTGCAGGAAGTGTTCACCACGATCTGGCACAAAGCGCACCAGTTCGATGCCACGCGCGCCAGCCCGATCGCCTGGCTGGCGATGATCGCCCGCAACAAGGCCATCGACCGGCTGCGCGCCCAACCGGCGCGCGGCATGCTCGTTCCCATTGAATTTGCCGACGATATCGCCGACAGCGGGGCTACGCCGCTGCAGACTGCGGTCTCCGCAGACGAACGCGACCGTCTGGAAGCTTGCATGGGCCAGCTGGACGCGCGCAGACAATCGCTGATCCGCGCTGCGTTTTTCGAAGGTTCGACCTACGAAGAACTGGCCCAGCGCATCGCGTCTCCGCTGGGATCGGTCAAGAGCTGGATCCGCCGAGGTTTGCTGCAGCTGCGGGGGTGTCTGGAACCATGAACGTCCGCGACCTCCACGACCAGGATTTCGACGGCCATGAGCCGCCTTCAGCCGACATCCTTGCCGGCGAGTATGTGCTGGGCGTGCTCAACGCTGAGCAGCGCCGCAGTGTTCAGACCCGCATCGATCAGGATCCGGGCTTCGCGCGTCTTGTCATTGACTGGGAACACCGGCTGTCGCCGCTGCTCGACACCCATGCCAGCACCGATGTCCCATCGCATGTATGGCCACGCATTCGCAGCCGTCTGGGCTGGTCGGCGATTGACACTCCACGCGAAATCGCCAAACCGGGGCTGTGGCAGAGCGCAGGTTTCTGGCGCGCCGCAACGGGTCTCGCGGCCGCCGCCGCGCTGGTAGCTGTCGTGATCGGGCCGCTGGGTCTGTTCCGGGGCAATATCGATCCACCGGCTCCGGGGCCTGGTCCGATCGCGGTGGAACCGACCCCGCCAACGCCCCCCGTTGAAGACCCTTCCGCTCCGAAACCGGTCACCACCCTCGCCCACGACGACGGCAGCCCAGGCTGGCTGGCCTCGGTCGATCCCGGCAAGGGTACCGTGCTGATGGTCCCGGTACCGGCGCCAGCCGATGCCGAAGGTCGCGTGCCCGAACTATGGCTGATCCCAGCCGGCGGCACCGCACAGTCGCTCGGCATCGTCTCGATCGACCGTTCGCATACGGTCAAGGTGCCCGACACGCTGCGCGATGCGCTGGCGAAAGGTGCGCTGCTCGCGGTCACGCTGGAACCGGTCGGCGGTGCGCCTCAGGGCGTGGCCACCGGTCCGATCATTGCGAAGGGCGCCATCGTGACGCTGTAACGGCGGGCGGTGATGAGCGGTCAGCGATGAGCGGAATAACCCAGCGGTCATCCCGAATGCCTGCGCAGCGGGCGGAGCGATCTGTTTTAGTTTGATCGGAAACAGCACAAACAGCGCCTTCTACGGGCGCTGTCTTCGTCCGGGACCACAGCACTGCTGCAGATTCCCGTTGACCACTTCTGAGAATCATCCACACGTGCATCCAAAGGACCCGGACCACCGTATCCAAAGCCGACGCTAAAGGAGTTGTCGATGCCGGTTCCCAACTTGCCCAACTCAGAATCACCGCATGCATCGCAGCAGCAGACAGCGGCTGCCAGCGGGCATTTGCGTGCCGCATTGAGACGTTGGTTCGACACGGACGGCGGCGAGACGGAGACCGGCAACGACGGCGACCGCGTCGACTGGATGCGGGCGATTCCGTTTCTGGCGATGCACCTGGCCTGCCTCGCCGTGTTCTGGGTCGGCGTCTCGCCGATTGCGGTCGCGGTCGCCATCGCGCTGTACGCCGTGCGCATGTTCGCGATCACTGGTTTTTATCACCGCTATTTCTCCCATCGCACTTTCCGTACATCGCGTGCGGTCCAGTTCGGATTCGCACTGATCGGCGCGTCATGCGTACAGCGCGGTCCGCTGTGGTGGGCGGCGCATCATCGTAATCACCATCGTCATGCCGATACCCATCAGGATGTGCATTCGCCTGTGGTGCACGGCTTCTGGCGCAGTCACGTCGGCTGGTTTCTGACCCGCAGCGGTTTTCGCACCGACTGGGACCGCATCCGCGATCTCGCGCGTTATCCGGAGCTGCGCTGGCTCGATCGCTACGACATTGTAGTGCCGGTCGTACTGGCGGTCGCGCTGTACCTGCTTGGCGGCTGGCTGGAAACCGCAGCGCCCGGACTAGGTACCAATGCTTGGCAGATGCTGGTCTGGGGCTTTTTCGTCTCCACCATCGTGCTGTTCCACGCGACCGTCACCATCAATTCTCTGGCGCATCGTTTCGGCAAACGCCGTTTCGATACGCGCGACGACAGCCGCAACAACCTGTGGCTGGCGCTGCTTACTTTCGGCGAAGGCTGGCATAACAACCATCATTTTTTTCCCGGCTCCGCGCGTCAGGGCTTTCGCTGGTGGGAGATCGATCTGACCTACTACACGCTGCGCACCATGGCGCTGTTCCGGCTGGTTCACGATCTCAAACCGGTGCCGGCCTGGGTCGTCGCCAAAGCGAGAGCGGGCTGATGCGCATCGCGGTGATCGGTTCGGGCATCGCCGGGTTGGCATCGGCATGGCTCTTGTCCAAAGATCATGACGTTGTGCTGTTCGAGGCCAACGATTATCTGGGCGGCCACACGCATACTCACGACATCGAACTGCAGGGCCGCCGGTACGCGGTCGATACCGGCTTCATCGTTCACAACCCGCAACACTACCCGCTGCTGACCGCGCTGTTCGCGGAATTGAGCGTCGAATCACAGCCGACCACGATGAGTTTCTCGGTGCGCAACGAAGCGACCGGGCTGGAATACAACGCGACCGATCTCAACGGCCTGTTCTGCCAACGCCGCAATCTGTTTTCGCTGCGCTTCTGGGGCATGCTGCGCGACCTGTTCCGGTTTTATCGCGAAGCGCCTGCACTGCTTGCGATGACGGGCGAAGGCCCGACGCTCGACGATTATCTGACCCAAGGCGGCTACGGCGCGATGTTCCGCGATGAGCATCTGGTGCCGATGGCCTCGGCGCTCTGGTCGTCGGCATCGACACGGATCCTGTCGTTTCCGGCCAAATATCTGGTTCAGTTCATGGCCAACCACCAGATGTTGCAGGTCAGCGACCGCCCGCAGTGGCGCGTGGTCCGCGGCGGCTCCAGCAGCTACGTGCACGCCATGCGCGCGCGCTGGCGCGTGCAGGAACGGTTGGCGACGCGGGTACGGATGATCCTGCGCGACAGCGATGGCGTTACTGTTTTCACCGATCACGGCGCCGAACGCTTCGACCAGATCGTGTTGGCCTGCCACAGCGATCAGGCGCTGCGGCTGCTCAGCGACGCTGGCGACGCCGAACGCTCCATCCTCGGCGGCATGCCCTATCAGGCCAACGACACCGTCCTGCACAGCGACGCTTCGCTGCTTCCGAAGCGACGCAAGGCGTGGGCAGCATGGAACGCGACGATCCCGCGCAATCCCGCCGATGTCTGCACCGTCAGCTACTGCATGACTCTGCTGCAGAACATCGCATCCCCGGAGCCGCTCGTGGTCACGCTCAACCGTACCGACGCCATCGATCCGGCGAAAATCCTGCGCCGCATGCAGTATCACCATCCGGTTTACAGCCATGCTTCGGTCGCAGCGCAAGCACGCAAATCTGAAATCCAAGGCCAGCGTCGCACCTGGTTTGCCGGCGCTTATTGGGGCTGGGGTTTCCATGAAGACGGCATGCGCAGCGCCGTAGACGTGGCCCAGGCTTTGGGCGTGCGCTGGGGTTCGACACTGCAGGCGGATGGAACATCTGCCGACACCGCGCCATCGATGCAGGCGCAGGCCGTCGCATGACCGCCCTTCTCGCCAGCGCGGTCTACGAAGGCGTCGTACGCCATCGACGCCACGCACCGCATGCGCATGCCTTCCGTTACCGCATGGCGCAGCTGTTTCTGGATCTTGACGAAATCGATCATGTGTTCGATCGCCGCTGGCTGTGGTCGGCGAAACGGCGCAATCTTGCCGAATTCCGGCGCAGCGATTTTCTCGGTGAACCGGAACAATCGCTGGGCGATGCCGTGCGCGAACGGGCCGCAGGCGTGCTCGGGCGTCGTCCCCAAGGGCCGATCCGGCTGCTCGCCCATCTGCGCTATGCCGGACTCGCCTTCAATCCGGTGAGTTTCTATTACTGCTACGGCGCCGACGGCATCACCCTGGACTGCATCGTCGCCGAAATCACCAACACGCCGTGGAAGGAACGCCACGCGTATGTGCTTCCGGTGGAAGCCGCCGACGTTCGCGGCCGCGCGCTGAGCTGGTCGTTCGACAAACAGTTCCACATCTCGCCGTTCATTGGCATGACGCGCGACTACGGCTGGCGGTTCACCGTGCCAGGCGACGCGCTGCATGTGCATATGGATGTCATCCGCGACGGTGTACGCGAATTCGATGCCACGCTGCATCTCGAACGCCGGCAGTTGACTGCAGCTTCGCTGCGACGCGTGCTCTGGCGCTATCCGCTGATGACTGCACAGGTGGTCGGCGCGATCCACTGGCAGGCGCTGCGGCTGTGGCTCAAGCGCAATCCGGTTTACGACCATCCCGCCCAAGCATCGTCA
>JAYVSK010000191.1:0-2318 GCA_043775395.1 Lysobacter sp.
AGCCAACCATTGCGCGCACCTAATTCAACATGATCCTTGATCTCGAAACCGAACGCGCGCGGCGTGCCCCAGCAGTGTTGTTCGACGTTCTGACTTTCGTCGCTGCCCAGTGGCACCGACTCGTGCGGCAGATTCGGAATGCCCGCAGCGATGGCGTCGATCGCCTGCTTGATCTCGTCAAGCCGCGTCTCGCTGATCTTTAGCTCGTCACCAAACGCCGCGACCTCCGCCATCACCGCCGACACATCTTCGGCCTTGGCCTTGAGCATGCCGATCTGTTTGGACTTGGTATTACGCAGGTTCTGCAGCTCCTGCGTGCGCACCTGCAGCTGTTTGCGCTCGGACTCCCACTGCTGCAGAGGCTCGATATCGAGGTCGTAACCGCGGGTCTCCTTGAGGCGGGCGGCAAGGACGTCGGGTTGATTGCGCAGCAGGACGGGATCGAGCATGAGGGGCGTGTCGCGAAGCGTGACGGGTGCGGATTATCGCCCGAATTGCCGCCTAATCCGCACGGATGGCGTGTGGATGAATGAAACCCGGCAGCGCAAGCCGTGCCACAATCCTGCCTCCTTCGTGTCAGCGATCGCCGGTATGTCGACTGCCCAGCCCAAGCCCCCGCATCCGCCATCAGGGTCCCGATTCGGCCTGTCCCGGCGCGCGTGGTGGGTGGTGACGGGCGGGTTCGGGGTCGGTTTGCTGCTATTTTTCATACTGTGGCTGGATATGCGCGACGACGGCGATTTCTACCGCGCCGAAAACAAGACCGATGGCGTCGACGGTCAGGTGTTCGAACCGCTGCCCGCGCCGATGGCCGACGGCGACCGCAGCGCCAGCGGCATGTCCGAAGCCGCCCAGGAAGCCATGCGCAACCCGCCGCCACCGCCGCCGGTGGCGACACCTCGCTTGGTCGAACCGCCAGCACAGCGGCCCTTGGTCGATAACCCTGAGCAGACCGACCGGCCCGCGTCCGATCTGGCCCCGGGCAGCGTGCCGGTTCCGATCTCCAAACCGGCGATGAAATACCCCGCAGACGCCCTGCGCAACAACGAAACCGGCAAAGTGGTGGTGCGCATTGAAGTTGGCGCCGACGGCGAGCCCACTGCAGTCAGCATCGTCAGCCGCAGCGGTTCGCGTTCCTTGGATCGCGCCGCAGTGCAAGCCGCAAAACGCTGGCGGTTCCGCCCCGCACAGCAAAACGGCCGCGCAGTCGCTGCAGCGGTGGAAGTGCCGATCGTGTTCTCTCTAGACGGGCGCTGAACACGTTCGATAGAGCGGCCTTCAGGCCGCTGAATGTCTCAAGATCAGGTGCTATCCCACGCGCACCACGCGTGAGCGTAGTCACCGACGACTGCCGCTAAACCGGCACGAATCGGATTTTCAACGATGTACCGGGCATGTCTGTGCACGCAATCGTCATGGCGTAGTGCATGGTCAAAATATCCAGCTTGCCAGACAGTGCCGTTACTGCCTCGCAGCCTGTTGATCGAACGTGCGCTTCTTCCTTTGAGTAATTGCAGGCAATGCGCCAACGTGCCCTCACGCAAGAGAAACAACCAGTGAAGGTGATCTGGCATCGCTACCCAAGCATAGTTTTCGACGATGAGATCTTGAGATAGACGCTGTAATTCGTCGGCGACAGCATCCACGGCTGTGGTATTGAGGAACAATGGATGACGATGGTGACAGACGGTGGTAACCGAATAGATCCGGCCATGCTCCGAAAATCTGCCTGTAACGAGACGTGCGCTGGACATCACGCATGATTGCGCGGTAGCCGGCAGAGAAACATCGGAAAACCCTGATGTTGATGTCAGGAAAACAGAGTTTTTTCCCGGGAATTCAGCGGCCTGAAGGCCGCTCTACCGGGGATGCGTAGAGAGAGGCTGGGTGGCGGCCTGAAGGCCGCTCTACCGGGAGGCAACAGCAAATTACGCTTCCCGCAGCGAAAACCCAACACCGCGCGCGAGCGCATCGAAGCCGGGAAACGAGGTCGCCACATTCGCGATATTGCCAATGACGAATTCGCCCCTGCAGCGCTGTCCGGCAATTGCAGCCGCCATTGCGATGCGGTGGTCGCCGTGGCTGTCGATGACCACCGGCGCAGTGGGATCGATCACGAACGTGCCGCCATGAATGACTGCGCCGTCGTCGAATTCGTCGACTTGAATGCCCAGCGCCGCCAGCGCAGACGACATCGTGGCGATACGGTCGGATTCCTTCACCCGCAATTCTGCCGCGCCGCTGATGCGGGTGTTGCCGGTCGCGCAGGCAGCGGCCACGAATAGCGCCGGGAACTCGTCGATCATGTCCGGGACGAT
>JAYVSK010000192.1:0-3517 GCA_043775395.1 Lysobacter sp.
CGCGCCGGGCAAAACCTCTACGCGCTGGCTTGCCAGCTGGAAACCCAGTCCATGCAAGGCCAGAACGCTGCCGCCCGTAAAGGCTTCACCCAGCTGCTGGCCGAAACGCAAGACCCAGCACAAATCAGCTGGCTGCAGTCCTTGCTGGCCGAAAGCGAAGAGCGTGCAGGTGCGGATGCCGCCGCGCTCAGCGCCTACCAGCGCAGCTTACAGGCCGAGCCTGACCTCTACACCAGCATCGCCCTGAGCGACCTGCTGCTGCGCACCGGCAAAACATCGATGCACGCGATGCGCGGCATCAGCGCGCACAGCAACGGCTTCCACACCTGCCGCGCGCTGCACGTGCTACAGCTGTTGCTGGGCGCAGTCGATGCGCCGGGCAGTTTCCGCTACCAGCCGCCGTTTCCCAAACCGATGCCGCCTGCCAATCGTCCGGGCAAACTGCGCCGCGACAACGGCACGCTCGACGCCGCGCCGCTGGGCTTCGTACACGGGCCGGAAGATCTGGTGGTGGACGCCAACGGCCAGCCGCGGCGGATCGATCATGCTTTCTCGTGGGCGTATCCACTGTCCGCGCACGGCCTGCTGCATACGGTGATCCGCAACGCACACGCCGGCGACCCGTACAACATTGACACGCTGCTGATGTTCATGGCCAACATGAGCTGGAACTCCGCGATGAACACCCGCGAGACCATGCACTGGCTCACCGACAAAGACGCGGACGGCACCTACAAAATCCCGCGCATCATCTACAGCGACGCCTATGCCAGCGAGATGGTCGCCTACGCCGATCTAGTGCTGCCGGACACCACGTATCTCGAACGCCATGATGCGATCAGCCTGCTTGACCGGCCGATCTCCGATGCCGACGGCGCATCGGATGCGATCCGCCACCCGGTGTTCGATCCGGCTACGCAGCTGGGCAGCGACGGCCGTCCGCGCGACGTGCGCGGCTTTCAGTCGGTGTTATTGGATCTTGGCGCGCGTCTTGGATTGCCCGGCATGACCGACACTACCGGCATGCCGATCTATCGCGACTACGCCGATTACATGGTGCGCCACGAACGCGCGCCCGGCGTGGGATTGCTCGCCGGCTGGCGCGGTGAAGACGGCAGCGAAACCGGTAAAGGCGCGCCGAACCCCGAGCAGCTGCAGCGCTATATCGAACACGGCGGCTTCTGGCATACCTCCATCCCCGAATCCGCGCGCTATTACAAAATGGCGAACCGCGATTATCTGCAGTGGGCGCACCGCTTCGGCTTCATCGCAACGACCGATCCGATCGTGCTGCAGCTGTATTCGGAGACGCTGCAGAAGTTTCGCCTCGCCGCGCAGGGCCACGGCGCACTGCAGCCGCCGGACGAGCACCGCGAGCGCGTGGCGATGTATTTCGATCCGCTGCCGCTGTGGTATGAGCCGTTTGAATCGGCGCAGGCAGACTTACCCCCCCCCCCCCGGGAGAGGGGTTGGGGAGAGGGTACGTTCGCTGACGTAGATGGTCGTACATCCGGACCTTCATCCGGCGCTTCGCGCCACCTTCTCCCGCTCGCAGGAGAAGGGAACAGCAAGTATCCGCTCTCCGCCATCACCCAGCGCCCGATGTTCATGTATCACGCCTGGGGTTCGCAGAACGCATGGCTGCGGCAGATCGCCACGCGCAACTGGCTGTATCTGCATCCAGACACCGGCGCGCGTTTCGGTATTGCCGACGAAGACTGGATCGAAGTGTCGTCGCATCACGGCACCATCACGGTGCAGGCGAAGTTCGCGCGCAACATGCAGCCCGATACGGTGTGGACGTGGAACGCCATCGGCAAACGCAAGGGCGCGTGGAAGCTCGCAAAGAATGCGCCGGAAGCAGAAAAAGGTTTTCTGCTGAATCATCTGATTTCCGACATCACCCCGCGCGGCGATTATGCCAACGCCGATCCCGTGACCGGGCAGGCGGCGTGGTTTGATCTGCGCGTATCGATCCGCAAAGCCGACACGACCGGCATGAGCGCCCCGCAGTGTCTGCCGATCGGGTTCGACGCCGCAGACGGTGCGCCGCTGCGCTACGGCGCGGCCATGCGCAACAAGGACCACGCATGAGCGTCACCCAGGCCGCCACGCGCCGCATCGCCGGCTGGGGCTGCATCGCGCTGGGCAAGGTGGGCAGTCTGTTGCTGCTGTGGGCGTTCATCAGCGGTGCCGAGCCCGATGTCAGCAACGATGCTAGAAGTACAAATGTACTGTTCGGCTTGATCGGTATCGCGCCGCTGTTTGCGATGACGCTGGGCGCGGTCGTCATCGGTATTTGGATTCTGTTGAAAAGTGAGCGCACATGACCGATCTGCCGCCACCGTCGAAGATCAAAATGGGATTAGTGATCGACCTCGACACCTGCGTCGGCTGTCACGCCTGCGCGGTGAGCTGCAAACAGTGGAATGCGGGCGGCATCGCAGGGCCGCTGACCGATGAGCAGCCTTACGGCAAAAATCCGACCGGTGTGTGGTTCAATCGGATTCACAGTTATGAAGTGGCAGCCGAGCCTTTCCTTCTCCCATTGGGAGAGGGTGCCGGCAGGGCGGATGAGGGTACGGTTTCAAGCTGCGGCTCATCGCTCGCATCGAACCCTCTCCCCAACCTCTCAGCTGGTGCGAGAGGGGCTCAGCCTGCACTGACCCTCCACTTCCCGCGCAGCTGCCTGCACTGCGAAACGCCTGCCTGCGTGACCGTCTGCCCCACCGGCGCCAGCTACAAGCGCGCCGAAGACGGCATCGTGCTGGTCGACGAAGACAAATGCATCGGCTGCAAACTGTGTTCGTGGGCATGCGCGTACGGCGCGCGCGAGTACAGCGAGGTCGAGGGCGTGATGAAAAAATGCACGCTCTGCGTCGACCGCATCTACAACACGCATCTGCCCGAGGAAGATCGTCAGCCGGCGTGCGTGCAGGCGTGTCCGACCAAAGCGCGGCATTTCGGCGACCTCGGGGATCCGGAATCGGATGTCTCGAAACTCGTCGCCGAACGCGGCGGCGTAGCGCTGATGCCGGAACTGGGCTACGCGCCGGTCAACCGCTATCTGCCGCCAAGGCCGCGACGCGCGGGCGAGAACGAAACGATGGCGCCGCCATCGACGCCGCAGGAATCCCTGGATAAAGCACAGTTATCGCCGATGCTGCGTTGGCTGGACAAGGTGTTGTCGCGATGAACATTGTCTCCACGCGCACTGTTGCACAGAATCTCACCATCACCTTTTTCACTGTCATCCCGAATCCCAGCTTCATCGGGGTGAGGGATCTGCTTTTCCATATGCGCTCAACAACAGATTCCTCCACGGCTGCGCCGTGTTCGGAATGACATGAAGATTATCAACATATCCCATGCTGTGAGCCATTAAGATGCACCCCGCCTTCTCCGTGCTGTTCTTCACCACGCTCTCCGGCACCGGTTTCGGTTTATGGTTCTGGCTGGCGCTGCGCATTGCGGTGGGCGACAAGCCGGAGTGGTTCGACGGTCTTGGCTGGATGTT
>JAYVSK010000193.1:0-15265 GCA_043775395.1 Lysobacter sp.
CGGCTTGAAGATTCTGGTCAACAACGATCCGTGTGTGATTACCGAGACCGAGTACGTCAAGCCCGGCAAAGGCCAAGCCTTCACCCGCATCAAATATCGCAACATCAAGTCGGGGCGCGTGGTCGAGTTGACCATGAAAGCCACCGACTCGCTGGAGGCGGCTGACGTGATGGACACCGACATGCAATACCTCTACACCGACGGCGAATTCTGGCACTTCATGCAATCAGAATCGTTCGAGCAAGTTCAAGCTGACGCTGCCGGTGTCGGCGAAACTGCCAAGTGGATCAAAGGTGAAGAAGCGTGTGTGGTGACGTTATGGAATGGCACGCCGATTCAGGTGACGCCGCCGAATTTCGTCGAACTCAAGATCGTCGAAACAGATCCGGGCGTGCGCGGTGATACCTCGGGCGGCGGCGGCAAGCCGGCCAAACTTGAAACCGGCGCGGTGGTGCGCGTGCCTTTGTTTGTCGGCCAGGACGAGATCATCAAGGTCGATACGCGCACCGGCGAGTACGTCAGCCGGGTCAAGTAAGCGATGACCACGCCCGCTCCGCTGCCCTGTGATCTGCTGATCGAGGCCGGCTGGGTGGTGCCGATCGAACCGCACGGCGTGATTCTCACCGACCACGCGGTTGTGGTTTCTGGCGGCCGGATCGTCGCGCTGTTGCCGTGCGCTGAAGCCCGCTCGCGCTATCTGCCGAAGTACACGGCAAGTCGTCCGCAGGCCGTGCTGCTGCCCGGTCTGGTCAACGCCCATACGCACAATCCGATGACCTTGTTGCGCGGCGTAGCCGACGACCTGCCGCTGATGCCCTGGCTGCAGGAACACATCTGGCCGATCGAAGCGGCGGTGATGGACGCCGGCTACGTCGCCGATGGTGTCGAACTGGCGGTCGCCGAGATGCTGCGCGGCGGCACTACCTGCTGCAACGAGAATTATTTCTTCCCCGACGTGCAGGCGGCCACTTACAACCGCTATGGATTCCGCGCCCGCGTCGGTCTGCCGGTCATCGATTTCCCCACTGCCTGGGCGAAGAGCGACGACGAATACTTCGACCGCGCCGGCGAAGTGCACGACCAGTGGCGCGACGATGCGCTGATCGCAACGGCGTTCGCGCCGCACGCGCCGTACACGGTGTCCGACGATAATTTTGAACGCATCCGCATGCTGGCCGACCAGCTCGATATTCCGGTGCATCTGCATACCCACGAAACCGCGCAGGAAGTGCAGCAGTCGCAGGAAAAGCACGGCCAGCGGCCGCTGGCGCGGCTGGATCGGCTGGGGCTGGTCAACGATCGCCTGATCGCCGTGCATATGACCCAGCTGACCGATGCCGAGATTGCGTTGTGCGCCGGGCGCGGCGTCTGCGTGGTCCATTGTCCGGAGTCGAATCTGAAACTCGCATCGGGTTTTTGTCCGGTGGCCAAGCTGGAGCGCGCGGGCGTGACCGTCGCGCTGGGCACCGACGGCTGCGCCAGCAACAACGATCTGGACATGTTCGGTGAGATGCGCACGGCGGCTCTGCTTGCGAAAGCGGTCGCTGACGATGCCGCCGCGTTCGATGCCGCCAGCGCCCTGCGCGCGGCTACGCTGGGCAGCGCCAAAGCGATGGGCTTCGATCATCTGGTCGGCTCGATCAAGCCGCATAAACAGGCCGATCTGACCTGCGTCGATCTGTCGGCGCTGGAAACCCAGCCGCTGCACCATGTGCTGTCGCAGCTGGTCTACGCTACCGGCCGACATCAGGTCACCGATGTGTGGATCGCCGGCAAGCCGAAACTGCGCAATCGTATTCTGGTCGACATGGATATCGATGCGCTGATCGCGAATGCACGGCAGTGGCGCGTGCGGATCGGTGCGGTGCGGGCGTGAGATGACGGATATGCAAAGCGCGAATCATCAAGAACACAATTTCAGCCAGGTCGAGCTCGATAAATTCAATGCCTTGGCCAACAGGTGGTGGGGTGAGGCGGCGTGTTTGCGAGCCATCGGCTCGCGCGCCGCCGAACGCACGCGCATGGATGCGCGGGCCGGGGAAGTGCGTCAAGGATGGTTCGGGGCATATCGATGAATACGAATACTGAAAAGAACGATAACTTCAGCCAGCTTGAACTCGACAAGTTCAACGCGTTGGCCAACAGGTGGTGGGATCCCGAAGGCCCACAAAAAGCACTCCATGCGCTGAATCCCGCGCGCTTGGGTTACATCCGTGGGCGCACGGCATTGCGCGGCGCGCGCGTGCTCGATGTCGGCTGCGGCGCGGGTCTGCTCAGCGAAGCGCTGGGCCGCGACGGTGCGCACGTGACCGCGATCGATCTGGCTCCGGATCTGATCAAAATCGCGAAACTGCATACGCTCGAATCCGGCGTCGAAGTCGACTATCGCCTGACTTCGGTTGAAGCGCTGGCCGAAGCAAGCCCCGGCAGCTTCGATGCCGTCGCATGCATGGAAATGCTCGAACATGTGCCCGATCCCGGCGCGATCATCGCCGCCTGCGCGACCCTGCTCAAACCCGGCGGGCGACTGTTTCTGTCGACGCTCAACCGCACCCCGGCCGCATTCGCGCTGGCGATCGTGGGGGCCGAATACATCGCGCGGATGCTGCCCAAAGGCACGCATCAGTATCGCGATTTCATCAAGCCGTCGGAACTCGCGACATGGCTGCGCGCGGCGCAGTTCGAACTGGAAGATATCAGCGGCCTGATCTACGACCCGATCCGCCATATCGCACGGGTGGGCGTGCGTACCGATGTGAACTACCTCGCCTGCGCAGTGAAGCCCTGATATCCACCGTGGGAGTGGGTTCAGTCCCGAACAGCGCATGTCGGGGCTGAAGCCCCTCCCACAGATTGATCAGCCCTCCGTATCTGTATCTGTAGCCATTGGAGCCGCCGTTGTCCCAGACCCGATTTCCCCGCGGCGTGTTGTTCGATCTCGACGGCACCCTGCTCGACAGCGCGCCCGACATGGTCGAGGCGATCAATCTCCTGCGCCGCGAGCGCGGCGAGCCCGATATGGCACACGACATCCTGCGTCCGCATGTGTCCAGGGGCGCGCGGGCGATGATCGGTGCGTCGTTCGGCCATCTCGATCACGACGCGCGCGAAGCGCTGGTGAAGCCATTTCTCGACGCTTACGAACGCATTATTGGTCAGTACTGCGTGCTGTTCGACGGCATCGCCGACATGCTCAAGGCGCTGGAAGCCGATGGCGTGCGCTGGGGCATCGTCACCAACAAGCCGGAGTATCTGGCCAAGCTGCTGATGCCGATGCTCGGCTGGAGCGAACGCTGCAGCGTGATGATCGGCGGCGATTCCCTGCCCGAGCGCAAGCCGCATCCGCTGCCGCTGCTGCATTCGGCGCAGGTGCTGGGCGTTGCTGCGTCGGATTGTGTGTATGTGGGCGACGACGAGCGCGACATCGTCGCGGCGCGCGCGGCCGGCATGCCGTCGATCGTGGCGCTGTGGGGTTATCGTCTGCCCGGTGTCGACCCGCTGGATTGGAAGGGCGATGTGATATTGGAACAGCCGCGCACGCTGCTGGATCCGGCCGTCTGGCCGACTAAGATGGCACACGCGCTGTGAATGATGTGTCAGACCTCCACGTCGATCTCAAGTCTGATCTGGACGACTTCCTGAGCAAATGGCGCGGGCGTTGGCCCGAATGGCGGATCGCGCAGGTGTTCGTCGCCGAATCGCAGCGTGAGACCACCGAGGCGTGGTTCGCGCTGTTGCAGGAATGGACCGATGCCGCGTGGGCTGGCGATGACCCGACACCGGGCTTCGCGAAGTTGGCGTGGTGGCAGGAAGAGTTGCTGGGCTGGTCGAAAGGTGCCCGCCGTCATCCGTTGGGGCGTGTGCTGCAGAGGCAGCCTGCGCAGTGGACGGCGCTTGCGATGGCGCTGCCGGCGCTGCAGGCCGTGCGTGAGCCGCTGCGCGCATGGACCGCGCCGCAGACGATGATCATGCCGCTGCAGCTGTTGGCGGCGGTGATCGCGGATGTCGAGCGCGCTTTGTTCGCCCCCGAAACGGCAGCCGTGGGCGATGGATTCGCGCTGCTGGCCGCGCATGCGCTCTGGCATCGCGACGAGGCGGCGGCTGCGGCGCAGGCCACGACTTGGGCCCAACAACTGTTATCCACTGCGCCGCAGCGGGCCGGGTCGCGCCCGCGGCGCATTCACGATGCGCTGACTCATGCCCGGTTGAAACGTGCTGCGGCTGACGGTGAGATGTCGGCATTGTCGCCGGCAGCGGCGCTGTGGCGGAGCTGGCGTGCGGCCAGGGATTGAGGTTTCACGCTGCGCTTGTCGCCCCAGCCTACTTCGTAAGGTTGTGAAGTAGGGTGGTGGTGAGCGTAGCGAACCCCACCGTTTTCGAGATTGTGGGGATGGAAGGCTGACAAGCCCAGCGCTAGCCGAGCCGCATTTTCGAGAGTGGTTTGGACGTCGATTGATCTTGATTGCTGGGCTTTTCAGCCCAGCCTACTCTGGGATTTGCGCTCAAAACGCATTGTTTCGGCCGGATTCCCGAAGCCGTCACTGTCGCTGGGTACAATAACTACCCTTATGCTGTCCGGTGTCGCATGTGACCACGCGCCCCACTTATTTTTCGGCAATGCCCGATGTCGCTGGCGATACCGCTGTGGCCGCACGTGCGCTCGACTGGGTCGGGATGCGCAACATAGCGCTGCCGCTGCGGGTGCGCGGCAATGACGGTGCGCTGCTGCAGGTGCCGGCGTCGGTGGATGTACTGGTGGATCTGCGCAATCCCGATGCCCGCGGCATCCACATGTCGCGGCTCTATCTGCAGCTGCAGGACACGCTGATTGAAGATGTGCTCACGCCCGCCCGCCTGCGCCGCGTGCTGCAGGCCTGCGTCGAGTCCCAGGGCGCACTGTCGTCGTCCGCACGGCTCACGCTGCGCTTCGACCAGATGCTCAAGCGCCGCGCGCTGGCCAGCGACAACAGCGGCTGGAAGCGTTATCCGCTGGAGATCGACGCGGTGCTTGCCCATGGGCATCTGACATTGACCCTTGCGTTCTCGGTCGAATATTCCAGCACCTGCCCAGCGTCGACCGCACTGTCGCGTCAGCTCAACGCCGAGCGCTTCGCCGAAGATTTCGCCGCTGCCCATCCGTTGTCCACACAGGTGGTGCGCGATTGGCTGGCGTCCGAACGCGGGCTTGCCGCCACACCGCACGCGCAGCGCAGCCGCGCCGAGATCCGGGTCGAACTGCCGCCGGCGTTCGATGAACTGCCGGTCGCCGATCTGATCGATCGCGCTGAAGCCGCGCTGGGCACGCCGGTGCAGACCGCCGTCAAGCGCGAAGACGAACAGGCGTTCGCGAAACTCAATGCCGACAATCTGATGTTCT
This sequence comes from Lysobacter sp., assembly GCA_043775395.1. Classification (GTDB taxonomy): domain Bacteria; phylum Pseudomonadota; class Gammaproteobacteria; order Xanthomonadales; family Xanthomonadaceae; genus Lysobacter_I. The sequence continues at coordinate 5,378 of JAYVSK010000193.1, forward strand.
GCGAAGACGCTGCGCGTCGCGTTGCCGCCGCGCTGGCGGTTGATGCGCGCGTGCAGCGCTTCGACGTGCGGGTTTCGCATTTCGAAAGCCTGCACCCGCACGACGCGGTGGCGCAGGTCTCCGGCAAGGGTCAAGCCGCCGGCTGAATCGACTTCACGCTTTGCGCCCAACCTGCGTTAGCCTGTGTTGACCGAAGTCCAAAGGACCTAGCGATGAGAAACCTTGTGTCACTCCCGAAGCTCCCGCTGATGGGGCTGCTTTGTTTAGCGGGGTTGGGACTTATCGGTGCCTGCGCGAGCCAAGGGCACCCCCCCCAGTGTTGGTCAGCAGAATGATCAAGCCAGCAAACCGGTTGCCGAGCGCCCCAGTTGGCCGAAGACCAGGATCGCGCAGCGGAACTTTTCCGTCGAAGCGATGTTCGTCGATACGCGTAGCCGGCCTTGGAAACTGTGGATGGTGTCCACAGAAATTCAGGGGGCGCGGGAGGCGATGGAATTCTTCACCGGCGAGCAAGTGAAGAATGTTCGCATTGAGACGGGGGCAGCGACAGCGCCTTACGCGTTCTACGACGTCAAGTCATACAGCTTCATTGACGCCAAGGGCCGCCGCTATTCGTCCGTGCGGGCCGACCCTTCTCGCGTCGACACTGATCAGCCATCGATTTATGCCGAGTGGCAACAAAAAGAACGCGGGCATGATGTGATGTTGGGCGGCCCATTATTCGAAAATAAAGGCACCTCGGATCGAGATGGCGTCTACACAACCCAAACGATTCCGATCAATCCGAACACATACTTCAACGGCCAGCAGGCGTGCGAGCCGATGGCGTATGTTGCCCGCACCCAAGGCTCTCAGACAGAGGACATTGATCTACGTTTTATTCAACGTATCAAGATCATAGCCGATTATGATGCGAGCCATGCGTGCTGGACCACAAAACCTGTCCATGCATTGGATCTGCACGACAACACCTTCATCATCGCGACGTCAGATCGCGTTTTCCGTATCAACAGTTTCGATCTGACGCCTGCGGGTGCAGCGCCCGAACTGAGGCTGATCGACGTCAAGGAGAAGTGAGATGACCGCTCAAGATGCGCGCGATCAAGTGGATAGGCGGGACCGACATCCCCCCGCGACTATTTCCGATACCGAGCTTGAAACCGCAGAGAAATCGACAATGAGTAGTAGATCGCTATCCTTTTTCTGCGTATTCTTTTTTTTGACACTGATGGGGCTTTTTGTTTCCAGCTGTGCGAAAAAAACGTCCGTGGTTCGTGCGGAGCAGCAATCACAGTCAGCGCCTGTATCTGGACATTCGGCGACCGTTCCGGATCGTTTTTTAGGTGTTTGGGCGATGGGGGAGACGCCATGCACACTGCCCATCAATGCCGACGCCGATGGCGTGCTAGTCATATCTGAAGAGAAGATCCAAGGATACGAATATTACGTGGTCCCAAAAAAAATTATGGTTGCATCTGAGAACCCGCTGCGGATTACTCTGGAAGGAACGGAGGTCTATCTTGGGTCGCAGACTGTCGACGTCACCCAGACCATCACGATTGAGCGAGAAAAATTGGAATTGACGGATGGTCAAGCAACTGAAAGCTATGTCAAGTGCAAATAACATCGAAATGGAGATTATGTGATGCCTGAGACACCCCGCACCTACATTGTTCGCCAGTATGTGTTTGATGCGCGTGGAGAGCGTAATGAAGATGTCGAATCTTTCGACGGTCTGGTGACGCATCATCCGAGAGCTAACAGGAATGCTCAACTGATCAATGGCGACTTGCAAAATGTTGAACGTCCATTACGAAGATCGCATGGATTTATTGATGGTGAGTTCCAGGAAATCGAAGCAACGAGAACAGATGAATATCGTTCTTTAAATGAAACGCAGGCCCTGCTCGTCAAGGACTTTATCCTTGAAGACCGGCCGCGCGAGAATGCCGCAATAACACGCCTTGTTGATGTGCCAAGCCCTGTTTCTGGGTATGTGGGGCGACGTGACGATAGAAATGGACTTGTCGAAATCCATGATGTTGAGGGTGGAAGTGTCGTAGCAAGGATGAGGCATTTATCCGGTATAACGGTTGATGTTGGCGATCCAGTCGCTTACGGCCAATCGTTAGGCACACAAGGCAACGTCGGTCTCGACCTGCCGCCCGGGACCGGCATCCATGCCCATCTCGAAATGGATACCCAATATTTCCAGCACTATGAAAACTATATTCAAGACCTGACCGACGGCCGTCTGCCTGTGCAGGCTACGTTTCGAGCGGATGTGGAGCCGTTGCCTGTGGTCGACGACAACGCAGCCAGACTCGGGGAAACAAGCGACCGCGTCCGCGATGTGCAAACTGCCTTGGCAGCGGATGGTTATCGTGCCGCAAACGGTGGTCCGATTGAGCCCAGCGGCGTCTACCGTCCGGACATTCAAGGCGCAGTGATTGCGTTCCAGCAAGATCACGGCCTGTTGCAAACCGGCGATATCGATCTGGCCACTTGGCAGCAGGCCACGCACATCAATCAGCGGGCACCTATCGCTGGCGCGGGAAACCCTCAGCCGGAGCCCGGGTTTCTCGGGAATCGAATCCTTGAAGGGTTGCAAGCTGCTCCCGCTGAAGCACTTGCCCCCGGCGATCCACGATTTGGATTGCGTCCGCCTTCAGACCCAGCGCGCACTGGTCGAGAACCACAGTGGGATGAGCACGCGGACCACACTCAAATTCGAGCGCGTGGTGGCGAAAACCCCCGCGAGCCAGCGCTACGTCCAGAGCCTCCGCAGCAGGGCGCACCGCAATATCCACCTGCAGCTCCGCGCATGCCAGCCCCCGGAGGACGCCCCGGTGAGCCCGACCGCGACGGCCCCGAACAACCGCCCGAACGGCACGGCCCGCCCCAGCGGGACGGCGCACTGTTGCTCGATAATCCAGCGCACAAGAATTACGCGATGTTCGCCACCTTGCTGGGCACCGTGCACGAACGTGACAAGGAACTTGGTCGGCAACCCGACGAGATCAGTCGTCAACTGGCGGGCGGTCTGGTCGAAAAAGCTCGCGAGCGTGGGCTGGAGACGATCGGGGCAGCGAAGTTCATACCGGATGGGACCAAGGTTGGAATAACCGACACGGCTAACTTGTCAGCAGAGTGGGCGAAAACCGCAGTGGGGGATGTCGCTCAACTGGCCGGACAGAAGCTGTCGCAAAGCAGCGAGAACGTGGCGGTGATCAACCAACAGCAAGCGTTGGAGCAGAGTTTGAAGCCTACGCCGCTGGCGCCGACGATACAGGGCCCCGAAGGCCTGACACCGAAAGGGCCGCAGTTGGTTTGAGCTTGGCCGTAGCTGTTATCGCATGCGTTTATTTCCCGAGTTCCAACACCAGCAATGGATCGATGCGGGTGTCGAACCAATTCATCCCCCAATGCAGATGCGGCCCGGTCGCACGCCCTGTCGCGCCGACTGCCGCAAACACCTGACCCTGCTTGACGGGATCCCCCACTTTCACATCGATCCGCGATAAATGCAGAAAATTGGAGCTCACCCCAGCGCCGTGATCGATCACCACGGTGCCGCCGGTGAGATACAGCGACGGCGATGCGAAGGTCACGATGCCTGCCGCGGGAGCCTTCACTGCTGTGCCGGTCACGGCGGCGATATCCATACCCGAATGCGGCGTTTTAGGCGTTCCGTTGTACACCCGCTGATTGCCGAAACGGCCGCTGATCCTCCCTCGCACCGGCCAGATGAAAGGCTGTGCGAAATCCTCGCGCGCGTCATCGCGCGTGCGCACCGCCGCGACTGACGACTGTTCGCGTGCGATCCGTGCGGCGATCTCCGGGGGGGGATTCACCGTGGCCGGCGGCACGCCGTTGATGTTTTCGATCGGCCAGTCGCGCGGCGTCACATCGACATGGGTCCACTCGGTAACGTCGTCGAACCAGATGATTTCCAGAGCCGCCGCCTTGACCGCATCGCGCCCGATGGCGAACACGAAAACGCCGTCGGATGAGACGCGCAGCGCGCGGCCTTCCAGTTTGACCCGATTTCCCGATGCCGTGCGGCCGATGACCATCGCACCCTGCTGCGCGGACTGCGGCAGCTCTGTGAAACGGTCGGATGCTGTTGCCGATGTTGCCGCTGCCATCGCGACGGCGACAGAAATCGCCGCCTGCTTCAGCAGCATGCCAATCGTCTGTTGTGAAGTTTTTTTAGGTATTCCCAAGGTCATCGGTCGAACTCCAAACGCATGCCGCGCGGCCCGCCAAGCAACTGTCGTCCGTCCCACGCCAGATGCCCATTGACCCAGGTCGATGCGATGCGCGAGCGGAAGGTTGTGCCTTCGAACGGCGACCACCCGCATTTCGACAGTACCTGTTCGCGTTCGACCGTGAACGGCGTGTCGTCGATCAGCACCAGATCGGCGCGATAGCCTTCGCGTAGAAAGCCGCGCTCTTTCACGTCGAACAACTGGGCCGGCGCGTGCGCGAATTTCTGCACCACCTGCGCGGTGGTCAAGCGGCCTTCATGCACGCATTCCAGCGCGGCGTTCAGCGCGAACTGCACCAGCGGCAGACCGCTGGGCGCGCGCAGATACGGCTGCTGCTTTTCTTCCAGCGTATGCGGCGCGTGGTCGGTGGCCAGCACGTCGATCGCGTCCTCGGCCAGTGCGCGGATCAGCGCTTCGCGGTCGCCGACATCCTTGATGGCGGGATTGCATTTGATGAAGTTGCCGCGGGTGGCGTAGTCGCGGCTGTCGAAGCGCAGAAAGTGGATGCAGGTTTCGGCGGTGATGCGCTTGCGGCTGCCGTCGGCGCGGATCAGCGGTCCGCGCTCGAACAGCGCCAGCTCGTCGGCGGTGGAGATGTGCAGCACGTGCAGGCGCGAGCCGTGTTTGCGCGCCAACGATATCGCCAGCTCGGTCGATTTGACGCACGCAGCGCGCGAACGGATCTCGCCGTGCAATTCGACCGGAATATCGTCGCCGTATTTTGCACGATACTTCGCCAGCTGCGTGTCGATCATGGGCGTGTCTTCGCAGTGGGTGATGATCGGCGTCGGCGCATCGCGGAAGACCTGATTCAAAATCTCGGGGTCGTCCACCAGCATGTTGCCGGTGGACGCGCCCATGAAGATCTTCACGCCGGGCGTGGTGAGCGGATCGGCCGCGCGGATATCGTCGATATTGCCGGTGCTGGTGCCCATGTAGAACGCGTAATTGCCCCAGGCACGATCGATGGCGCGGTGGTATTTATCCTCCAGCGCGGCCCGGTTCAGCGTCGGCGGGGTGGTGTTGGGCATGTCCATGAAGCTGGTGAGTCCGCCGGCGACCGCTGCCGCCGATTCGGTGGCCAGGTTGCCCTTGTGCTCCAGCCCCGGCTCGCGGAAATGCACCTGATCGTCGATCATGCCCGGCAGCAGCCGGCTGCCGTCGGCATCGATGACGATGTCGCCCGGGCGTGCCGACAGCCCGCTGCCGATGGCGTCGATACGGCCGTCGACGAAGCGCAGGTCGCCGTCGAACTCCCGGCCCTCGTTGACCAGCCGGGCGTTGACGATGAGGGTGGGGGCATGGGTGGTCATCTAAGCGCGCTCGGGTCGTGGCGGCACGGGATCGTGGCCGCCGGTGCACAGGGGGTGGCATCGGGACAGGCGTTTGGCGGTCATCCAGCTGCCTTGAATGGCGCCGAAACGCCCGATCGCCTCCATCGAATATTCCGAGCAGGTCGGGACGAAGCGGCAGCGCTGGCCGAGCAGGGGACTCACCCACCGTTTGTAGAAGCGGAGTGCGGCGATCAGCAGACGGTCGATCAAGAGCGGAATCCAGCAAGAGATGCGGCGGCCGGGCCTCGCGCAAGTGCGAGGTTGCCGCTGCAGTCTTGGCAGGGTATAACAGCCCGCTTTCCCGCCTCAAGGGAAGATATGAAGGATTTTCGGACGTGGCAGTAAATAAACCCGTTAAGAAGGCCGTCAAACCAACCGCGAAAGCGGTCGCCAAGAAGCCCGTGGCCAAAAGCGTCGCAGCCAAGCCAGCGGTCAAGCCGGTTAAACCCGCAGCCAAGCCGGCTGCGAAGCCAGCGACCAAACCCGCGGCGAAGACACCCGTGGCAAACCCTGCCGCAAAGCCTGCGGTCAAGTCGGTGGCGAAGAAGCCCACCGCCAAGCCGGCGGCAAAGCCTGAAGCAAAGCCTGAAGCAAAGCCTACGGCCGTGGCGGCACCGGTCGCCAAGACTGCGGTGAAGACGGCTGTCGATAAAGCCCCAGCCCCAAAAGCGCCGGACCCCAAGCCAGCAGCCAAGGTCGAGACCAACAAGGCCGAAACTGCGAAGACCGAGACCACAAAGATCGAAACCAAGGTAGCCGTAAAGCCCGCACCGGCGCCCACGCCCGCACCTACCCCGGCACCGCCGCCGAAGCCGAACCCGCAGCCGAAGCCCGAGCCGACGCCGCCCGCCAAGCCGACGAAGCCCGGTCCGCGCCCGAATCCCAACGACCAGCCCCCCAAGGTCGCCGCCAAGCCCGCGTTGATCGCTCCGCGCACCGTGACCGGCAAGGTTGCGGTAGCAGTGACGTCCCGCCCGGCTGCGCCTCCCCAGAAAATCCAGGTGAAAGTGATTTCCTATAAAACCGACGAAGCTACCGGCCGTCCGATTCTTCCCGCTGCTTATAAACCTGCTGTGGATGAGGAATACATGAGCGCGCTGCAGCTGGAATATTTTCGCCAGCGCCTGCTGGGTTGGCGCGCGGATCTGGTCGATGAATCGAAACAGACCATCGAGAACCTCAAGGACGAAGTGCGCGATGTCGGCGATGACGCCGAACGCGCCACCCGCGAAACCGAGAACTCACTGGAACTGCGCACCCGCGACCGTTATCGCAAGCTGATCGGCAAGATTGACAGCACGCTCAAGCGCGTGGAAGCCGGCGAATACGGGTACAGCGTGGATTCCGGCGAAGAAATCGGCCTGCATCGCCTCGAAGCCCGCCTCACCGCCGAGCGCACCATCGACGAGCAGGAGCGCTGGGAGCATCTGCAAAAACAGCAGGGCGATTGATCTTCAGCCCGGATGCGAAATGAAAATCCCTGCGAAAGCGGGGATTTTTTTTACTGCATCTGGTTGCTGGAGCGGCATTGGAAGCTGTTCAAAATCTGCATCATGGATCAATGCAACATGGATCAATGCAAATCGCGCAGATTCAACCGCCGCAGCACCGGCAGCTTCCAAGCGGTGAATCCGGTCACGCCCAGGGTCACGCAGCCGCCGACGATTACGGCGGTGGTCAGGCCCAGCAGTTTTGCCATCGAGCCGGCGTAGAACGCGCCGAGTTCGTTCGATGAGCTGATAAAGATGCTGTTGATCGACGACACCCGACCGCGCATGTGGTCCGGCGTGGCCAGCTGCAGGATGGTCGAACGCAGCACCACCGATACGCCGTCGAAGATGCCTGACAAAAACATGAAAGCGACCGACAGCCACAGCGTTTTCGATAAGCCGAAACCGATGATGCACAGCCCGAAACCCGCGACCGCACACAGCATGAAACGCCCGGCGTGGCGTTCGATCGGGCGACGCGCCAGCCAGACGCCAACGATCACCGCACCGGCGGCAGGCGCTGCGCGCAGCAGGCCCAATGCTTCAGGCCCCGCGTGCAGCACATCCTTGATGAAAGCCGGCGCCAGCGACACCGCGCCGCCGAACAGCACCGCGAACATGTCCAGCGCCATCGCGCCCAGCATCACCGGCGTTTGCAACACAAAACGCAGGCCTTCGCCGATGCTGGCGAAGATCGGACTGCGTTCCTGAGACAGTGCGGGCTCGGTGGTGCACAGCGTCACCAGTGCCAGCACCGCGCCCAAGGCGCACACAGCACCCAGCGCATACGCCGGACCGGCGAGCGCGGCCGATCCAGGCGGATACAGCGCGAGTGTCTTGACCAGCCCGATCAGGCCGCCGCTGATCGCCGGCCCCAGCACCAGGGCCGACTGGAACACCACGCTGCCGATGCTCGATCCCCGCGTGAACTGTTCGCGCGGCAGCACGCAGGCGAACAGCGTGTTGTAGACCGGGCCGAGAAACGCGCGCACCGCGCCGGTAAACATGATCGCTGCGTACATCAGCCACAGCCGCGACCGTGCATCGCCCGCATCGCCGAACACCACGCCCCCGGCGACCGCCGCGAGCAGAATCGGCGTGATCACCAGACCGATGCAGGCGATGATGCCCAGCCGCCGTTTCGGCAGGTGATCGACCAGATAACCTGCGAATGGCGCAATGCAAAAGAAAGGAATCACTTCGGCAAGCCCGATGAGGCCGAGTTTCCAAGGGTCGTTGGTGAGTTCGTAGACATGCCACCCCACCGCGACTGCGACGATCTGATAAGACAGGATGGTAAACAGCCGATAGCCCATCAATCCGAGAAAGGCGGGGTTGCGCAGCGGCGCTGGCGCTGACGGCTCGACACTGTCGATTGCGCTCACCTGCATGCTCATGCGCCTGTCTACATATCCATCAGTGGGTATGGGCTGCGCGCTCGCGTACTGCATCCTGCGCTGCGGTCTTGATGGCGCCTAGCAGCGCGGCCAGACCGTTGTTGCGGGTGGGCGACAGATGTTTGGCAAGGCCGACATCGGCAATATAGCGCGCGTCGGTGGCGAGTATCTCGTCGGCGCTGCGACCTGAGTACACGCGCAGCGCGAGGTAGACCAGTCCGGAGACGATGGCGGAGTCGCTGGCGGCTGCGAAGTCGAGACGGTCGGCATCGCCCGAGGCGACGATCCACACCATCGATTGGCAGCCGTGCAAGCGATGGATGTCGTTTTTCAGCACGCCGTCCATCGGCGGCAGTTTCCGGCCGAGGTCGATCAGGTATTGGTAGCGTTCGGACCAGTCGCTGAAGAATGCAAATTCGTCGCGGATGGTGTCCTGGGCTTCGGTAGTGGTGGGTTCGATGGGGAAGGTGGTGTTCACGTTGATGTTGTTGTGCCTCGGGTGATCAGCGGCAGGGAAGTGGCATTCGCTTTCCCCTCTCCCACCGGGAGAGGGGTAGGGGAGAGGGTCCGGTGTCGCGGCGACGTTTAAGCTGTATCGCGCGAACCGAACCCTCATCCGGCACTTCGCGCCACCTTCTCCCGACGGGAGAAGGGAAAAGCATCACGCCCGCTTCCATCTCACGCCCTGCGCCGTGTCTTCCAGCAGAATGCCTTCATCTGCCAGCTGTTTGCGGATTGCATCGGCGCGGGCGAAATCGCGGGCTTGTTTCGATGCATTGCGCTCATCAACCAGTGACTGGATGCGCGCATCGTCGTCGTTCGATGCGCCGCGCGCGAACCAGGCTTGCGGTGTTTGTTGAAGCAAGCCTAGGGCCATGCCAGCGCCGAGCAAATCAGCCTTCGCATTGGCGAGCTCAGAATGTTCCGCCCTGCCGAGGCCGCCCGGCGTGTTCGCGAGGATATGGCGCGCGAAGCTCGCATCGGCCGCAAGCGCGGCCAGCGCAGCAGGCGTATTAAGATCGTCCTCGAGCGCCGCCTCCACGTCGACCGGTAGTTGCGGCTCTACTTCATACGCCGCCAAATCCCGCAGCGTCCCATACAGCCGATCCAACGTCTTCACCGCCTGCTCAATCAATCCATCCGACCATTCCAGCGGCTGCCGGTAGTGCGCCGACAGCAGCGCATAGCGCAGGGCTTCGGGTGGGTGTTCGCGGACCAGGTCATGCACGCGCTGGATGTTGCCTACCGACTTCGCCATCTTGCTGCCGCCGAAGTTGAGCATGCCGTTGTGCAGCCACCAGTTGGCGAAGACTTTCCCGCCGTGCGCGCATTCGCTTTGCGCGACTTCGTTTTCATGATGCGGGAACTGCAGGTCGACGCCGCCGGCGTGGATGTC
>JAYVSK010000194.1:0-7998 GCA_043775395.1 Lysobacter sp.
GCTGTGCCGACGCTGTACCAATCGATCTTGCGGGTCACCACCATGATCGCGGCCAGAATCAGGAACAGCAGTCCGGCGCCCAGCACCATCGCATTGTCCTCGGAGATCAACAGGCCATACAGCGCGCCGTAGAGCGTGGACAGCATCGCGGCGAAACCCAGACCCCGCAGCCACGACCGCAGCACGTGGCTCACGTAATAACCGAGCAAGCCGATGCAGCCACCGCTGGCGATGAGATAGGCCTTGCCGAACTCCATGTGCTCCGACAGTGCAACCAGCAGCAGGAAGAAGATCGCCAGCGCAAGACCGACCAGACCGTATTGAATCGGGTGGATCCGCAGCTGTTTGATCAGCTCGAACATGAAGAAGCCAACGAAGGTCAACAGCACGAACAGGATGCCGTATTTGCTCGCGCGATCGGCCTGCGAATAGATGTTGACCGGCTCGACCAGCGACACGGCGATCGCATCGAGCCCGGACACCGTTTCTGCACCAGTGTTCTCAGCATCCAGCGAACCTGCGGGCGCCATGCCCGGAATCCGCGAACCGCCGATGTACTGCGCCTGCGCGTTGGTCGCCAGCGACGAGATTTCCCACTCGGCATGAAAGCCCTTGTCGTCGATGCTGCGCTTGCGCGGCAGAAAATCACCGTTGAACAAGGGGTGCGGCCACGGCGAATCGATCACGATGGTATTGCGCTTGGCCAGCGGCGCAATCGCCAGCGACTCGGTACCTTCAAGGACGAAATCGAGCTGCGTATCGAGCACGATCACGGCTCCGGACACCGCTATCGGCAGACGCGCATGCAGACCGCCGCCGTCGCCGCTGCCCGGACCCTGCAGCAGCTCGGTCTCGTTACCGTTGACTTTCAGCTTCTGCAGACCGACCACGCCGCGGACATCGCCGATGGCATAACTCAGATAGGGCTGACCAATTTTGCGTGGCGCCAGCGCGTTGCCATCACTGGGAACAGTCGCCTTGAATTCCGCATGCAGTTTGGTATCGAACTCGTACTTGCGCACTTCATGCAGACCGATCTTGCGGATGATCGGCTTCATCGTGCCTTTGGCCTCCAGCGTTTCCGGAAAGAAAATCCACAGCCCGCTTTCCTCGCGCCGGACCTTCCGGGTGAATCCCCGGCTGTCTTTCTCTTCCACTTCCACCAGTTCGGAATACGGCACCATCAGCGCCGGACCCGAAAGCGCCTGCGCGCCCGCCGAACTGCGCGCAACCGTTTGTACAGCCTCTCTACGGTACATCTGCCGCTCTTTGATCGTACCGTTGATCATCAGCAGCGGAACGAGGATTGCGATGGTCAGGCCAATCACGATGAGGATTTTCAAAAACAAGCGCATGTCGTTCTCCGACGTTGTGGACGGCGCCAGTGTCGACAACGCCTGCGTCGCGGCGATGGCGGCTGTGTGAAGTCGGGGTGAAGCGTGCCTACACCACCGTTGTGCGGGAGCGGTGCCGATCAACCGACAGGCAACACCATGCTCGCCACCGCCCCACCGCCCTCACGATTGGTCAACGCAACACGGCCGCTGTGCAACTCCATAGCCTGAGCGACGAAACACAGCCCCAAACCGCTGCTGCGGCTGCGTCCATCCGGTCGCGGCAGTGAATAGAACCGCTCAAACGTGCGATCAAGCGCGTAGTCCGGCACGCCAGGGCCGCGATCCAGCACTTCAACCACCAGGTTGGCGGCATCGCGTCTCAATCGCAGCTCCACCTCGCTGCCGCTTGGCGCGAAATCGGCGGCGTTTTCGAGCAGATTCAGCAGCGACTGCCGCAATAAAAACGGATCGCCCAAAACATGTTCGCCGCGCAGACCGTGCGCCGCATCGTCTTCGACGATATTCAGGCGCAGCCCATGCCGCGCAAACTTCGGTGCGATGCGCTCGGCGGCTTCATCGGCGATCACGCGAAGATCCACCGGCTGCGGCTGTTCGATCCGCTGGCGATGCTCCACCGCCGCCAGCGCCAGCAGTTTGTCGATCATCTCGGCCATGCGTTCGCTCTGGGCGCGGATGGTGGCAACGAAGCGCGCACGATCGGCGGCCGGCATCGCTGCGCCTTCTTCCTGATCGGTCTGCAGCAACTCGGCGCTGCCGCGGATCGCCGCAAGCGGGCTTTTCAATTCGTGGGTCAACGCATGCACATACTGTTCGACATATTGCTTGCCTTCCAGTTTGTCGCGCATGGTTTCGAGCGCACGACCTAGATCGCCGAATTCCCCCGCGCTGTCCGGCGGTGTAACGCGTTCGCCTGCGGTCACCGCATCGGCATAGCGACGCAGGGCACCCAACTGCCGCGACAGCCACCACGCCGCCAACAGACCGATCAGCAGCGCTGCCCCCAGCAGCACGAAGCCCCAGTGCAGGATCACGCTCTGGCTGCGGGCGATGAACGGCGCGATGGTCTGGTTGGGCTTTGCGACGGTGAGCACGCCGATGATGCGTGTGGTTTTCCCATCGCGGACGATGATCGGTGCCGCCACATGCATGACCGAGCTGGCTTCGTCACTGGGATCGCTGCGCGAGGAGCGCGCGCCATAGCGCCCGTGCAGCGTGAGATAGACATCGTTCCAGCGCGAATAATCCTCGCCGACATGCGCGCCGCTGGAATCGAAAACCACGATGCCACGCGCATCGGTGACATAGATACGGGTACTGACCTTTCGCTTGGTGAACCCCCAGATTTCGGCGCCAAGATCGCGATCGGTCAGCGCGCTCACGTGCTCCGCGAAGCGGCCGTCGGCAATGCGGCCAGCGAGAACATCGTCCTTGGCCTGCTCTGCCAACAGATTGGCGGTGTCGACCAGGGTGTCCTCCATTGCCTGGCGCACGCCGGGCTTCACTTCCTGCAGAAACACGCGGCCCAGCAGCAGAGCGGCCAAGGCCACGATCAGGAAATAGCCCAACAGGATGCGCAGGCCTATTTTCATTCAGAGAATTTCATGCAGAGATCGTCATGCGGAGAGCTTCATGCTGGCGCAGCGGCTAGCCTGCAATCTCAAGCGAATAACCGAGGCCACGATGGGTGCGGATCGGATCATCGTTCTCATCCATGATCCGCAGTTTGCCGCGCAAGGTCTTGATATGCGTGTCGACGGTCCGGTCGCTGCTGTCCAGCGCATCGGTCCACACCCGATCCATCAACTGCATGCGCGAAAGCACCGCGCCCGGGCGCTGGATCAGCGCATCCAGCAGGCCGTATTCATAGCGGGTGAGATCGAGCGCTTGGCCGCGATAGCGGATGCGCTTGCCTTCGCGATCGATCTCGAACGTACCGTGGGGCTGCCAAGCTGCGGTGTCGGCCTGCGCGCGTCGACGCAGCCGCGCGCGCACCCGCGCTACCAGCTCGCGAGGCGAAAAAGGTTTGACCACGTAATCGTCGGCACCGAGCTCAAGCCCGACGACCCGGTCGATCTCGCCGCCGCGCGCGGTCAGAAAAATCACCGGCACTTCGCTGAAGGTACGCAGCGTGCGGCAGACATCGAAACCGGTGACATCCGGCAAACCGATATCCAGCAGCACCAGATCGACGCCGCCAGCGCGCACTTTCGGTGCGACGTCGCCGCCCAGCAGCACGTGTTCGGCCACGAAACCTTCGCTGCGCAGCGCATAGAGGATGGTATCGGCGATCGCGGTTTCATCTTCGGCGATGAGAATAGTCGGCATGGCAACCACGGCGGGCGTCGGAAAGGCTTGGTCGGCATTGTAGGCCGCCGCAGCCCGGGATTCGCATACCATGACGGCCCAACACCAAGCGATGCCGCATGAACGCTGCTGCATGAATTACCGTCACGCCTTCCACGCCGGCAACCACGCCGATGCGCTTAAGCACATCGCGCTGCTGGCGCTGTGCGATGCGCTGGTCGCCAAGCCGGCGCCGCTGTACGCGTTGGACACCCATGCCGGTGCCGGGATCTATCTGCTCGACGGCGAGGCCGCGCTGAAGACCGGCGAAGCTGCGGGGGGCATTGGCCGGTTGATGGCGGTGGTGCCGCCGCAGAATGCCGCGACCGCCCGTTACCTCGCGGCGGTGGCCACCTGCCGTGCGGAAACCGGCCAGCCCCTCGCATACCCTGGCTCGCCCTGGCTGCTGGCGCATGCGCTGCGCGATCAGGACCGCATCGCCTGCTGCGAGCTGCGCGATGAAGAGGCGGCACTGTTGAAGCACAACCTCGGCCGCGACATGCGCATCGCGGTACACGCCCGCGACGGCTATACGGCAATGCACGCGCTGCTGCCACCGAAGATTGGCGATACCCGATTCGCACGCGGACTGGTACTGATCGATCCGCCCTATGAAGCGCAGCTTGACGAGTTCGATACCGCGCTGTCCGCATTGCGTGATGCGCTGGTGCGCTGGCCGCAGGCAACCTACATGCTGTGGTACCCGATCAAGCGCCGCAGCGCGCTGATGCCGTTCTATCGCAAGGCCGCGCATTTGAATGCGAAATCCGCGCTGATCTGCGAGCTGCTGATCCGCGCAGACGACTCGCCGCTGCGCATGAACGGCAGCGGCCTGCTGATCGTCAACGCGCCGTGGCAATTCGATCGCCTGCTCCACGCCAGCGTATCGGCGCTGCGCGATACGTTGGGCGAATCGGGCGCGTCTTCGCGGGTCGAATGGCTGCGCCCCGCATCATGAGCATGGTCTTAGAGCAGACAGAAACCGCCATCTCCGCAGTCTGTATGCGAGAATTCGTCATCTCATATTTTTAGACCCCTGCCATGGCCGGTTCCAGCCTCTTTGCCCTGATCGACGATATCGCCTCGCTGCTCGACGACGTGTCGGTAATGACAAAAGTCGCGGCCAAAAAAACTGCTGGCGTGCTCGGCGACGACCTGGCGCTCAATGCACAGCAGGTCTCCGGCGTCAACGCCGACCGCGAGCTGCCCGTAGTGTGGGCGGTAGCGAAAGGCTCGATGATCAACAAGGTGATCTTGGTGCCCACAGCGCTGGCGATCAGCGCGCTGGAACATTGGCTGCATTCGCGCGGAATCAACATTCCGCTGATCACACCGCTGCTGATGCTTGGCGGCGGGTTTCTCTGCTACGAGGGCGTAGAAAAACTGGCGCACAAATTTCTGCACAGCAAAGACGAGGACGATACGCATCACGTCGAATTGGTCAAGGCGGTCAATGACGAACAGGTCGATATGGTCGCGTTCGAAAAGGACAAGATCAAGGGCGCGGTGCGCACTGATTTCATACTTTCGGCCGAAATCATCGTTATTTCACTGGGCACTGTCGCGAAGGAAGACTTTACGCAGCAATTGACGGTATTGGTGGCGATCGCAGTCATTATGACCGTCGGCGTATATGGGCTGGTCGGCGGCATCGTCAAATTGGATGACTTGGGTCTGCTGCTCAGTCGCGACGTGCGCGACAGCGCGCTGGCGAAGCTCAAACGCGGCATCGGCGGCGCGATACTGCGCGGCGCGCCGTGGCTGATGAAATTTCTGTCGGTAGCCGGCACTGCAGCGATGTTTCTCGTCGGCGGCAGTATTCTTGTCCATGGCATCGCGCCGTTGCATCACTTTATCGAACCATTCAAGGAGGGCAGCTTCGGCTGGCTGATCGGGATGCTGTTCGACGCGGCGGTAGGCATCGTTGCGGGTGCGATCGTGGTCGCGGCAGTCACTCTGATCACAAGACTGCGTAAGCCGAAATCGCCAACGCCAGCCTGAAATTGAACATCTTCGGACGTTTACGCCGAGCGATCATGCCGGATGCAATGTAGGATTGACATAGAGCATACCTTCACCTTCGTCATGCCAAGATGCGGCCGTGAAAACCAACGACCGACTCCCACCATGGCACGAATACAAACGACTGCTCAACGGTCGCCAAGTGCTGATCAGGCCGATCCAGCCTGAGGACGCAGAACCGTTACGACTCGGTTTTGGTCTGTTGCGCCCCGATGAGATCCGCCAGCGCTTTCTTTATGCGATCAAGGAACTCACGCCGGAAACGGCCGCCAAACTTTGCAGGCCAGACGCCGAAAGCGAATTCGCATTGGTGGTCGCCGAACCCTTGCCTCCCGGCGAAGCACTGATCGGCGCGGTCGCCCGGATCGCGATCAAACCGGACACGCGGGAGGGCGAATTCGCGATTCTGGTCAGCCATTTCATCAGCGGAATGGGCCTAGGCCGCCACCTCATGCTGAAGTTAGTGCGCTGGGCCCGCGATACGCAGCTCACACGTCTTTACGGCGAGGTGCTGGAGCACAACACCGCGATGTTGGCGCTGATGCACTCTTTGGGGTTCCATCGTGGGACTTCGGACTCTCCGGGCTTGGTCCGGGTCACGCTGGATCTGACCGACTCTTCAATACCGAAGTGAATGCATTGCGGGCGGCTGCGATGCCGGCCCTACCGCACCGGCATCGCCTTCCCACTACCGCATTCAGAATGGCAGCGGGATATTGTTGATGTCGCTGCAGCTGTACATCTGCGGGCTCGTGCTGACGCCGGTTTCGCCGATCAGCGGAAAGCCGCAGGCGCCGACCGCTTCAACGCCGACCAACCCACCGTTGGCGTCATAGTGACTGGTCACGGAAACCGCCTCCCAGGGCCAATAGGCCAAAGCAGAAACCGATACGGCCGCGGTGGCCAGAAAAACAGCCGTCAGCACGATGCGACGGGGCATGGACTTGCGGAGCGGGTGAGTCATGGCCTTTCTCCTTGAATGACATAAAACATCGGAAACATCGAAAACAACGCGGTCAAACATTTCCAAGCCGGATGCTAGCGGCTCGGGAGCGAGGCCAGCACCTTATTGCGGCATGCCAGCCTGCCGAATCATAGTCGCGACTTCGAACATAAAACGGACACCGGGTCAGGGATATGTCGTCAGGCAGGGTGACGCCGCGATCCGTCGGGGCTAACCTAGCGGCCCGCTACATTCTGTCTGGTACCGTGCTCTCTTCCGCATCAGCATCCGATTCTCTTTCAGGTTTGCTGCCCAAAGCAGGGCAGTCGCGCGCATGGTGGCGTGCGCCCGCAAGCGCCAGCGCTTTGGCATGGACGATCCTGCGCGTTGCGCGCACGCACGACGGTCCGCTGTTGGCGGTGGTGCGCGACAACCAGTCCGCACATCAGCTCGAACACGATCTGCGCACGCTGTCCGGTGCGGACAGCGCAATGCCGATCATGCATTTCCCGGATTGGGAAACCCTGCCCTACGACCAGTTCAGTCCGCATCCGGACATCGTCTCGCAGCGTCTCGCCGCGTTGCACCGCTTACCGACGCTGCAGCGCGGCGTGCTGGTGGTACCGGTGCAGACGCTCATGCAGCGCCTCGCGCCGCTGTCGCACCTGGTAGGCGGCAGTTTCGATGTGCGCGTCGGCCAGCGGCTGGATATGGACGCGGAAAAGCGCCGGCTAGAAGGCGCCGGCTACCGCAACGTGCCGCAGGTGTTCGATCCCGGCGATTTCGCGGTGCGCGGCGGTCTGCTGGATATCTATCCGATGGGTGCAGAAGAACCCTATCGGATCGAACTACTCGATGACGAGATCGACACCATCCGCGCTTTCGACCCGGAATCGCAGCGCTCACTGGACAAATACCAGTCGGTGCAGATGCTGCCCGGGCGCGAAGTGCCGATGGAAGGCGACGCGCTGCAGCGCGCGATGGACACGCTGCGCAACCGTTTCGACATCGACACGCGCCGCAGCGGTCTGTTCCAGGATCTCAAAGCCGGTCTGACGCCGGCCGGCATCGAGTATTACCTGCCTTTGTTCTTCGAGCGCACGTCGACGCTGTTCGACTACCTCACCGAACACGCGCTGCCGATCCTCGGCGAAGGCGTGAGCGAAGCGGCAGATCATTTCTGGCGTACCACCGGGGAACGCTACGAACAGCGCCGCCACGACATCGAACGGCCGCTGCTGCCGCCGGCAGAGCTTTACCTGCCGCCGGATACGCTGCGCGAAACGCTCAACCGTGGCCGCCGCGTCGAAATCTGCGGCGAGGGCCACCCGC
>JAYVSK010000195.1:0-2079 GCA_043775395.1 Lysobacter sp.
CGGCAATGCCATCAAACGCCCCAGCCAGCGCTGCCGTGGCGTGTGCCGAAACAGCGCCGCTGCAGCATCAGCGCCGATATGCACACGGCCATCCGCATCGCGCACGTACAGACGCTGGCGCACGGCTTCGAGATCCGCGCCCACTTCGGCAACGGCTTCGGGCGCGCTGTGCACGTCGACCCATTCGATGTTGCAGGATGCCTGACCTTGTTGCCACGCAACGCCGCCGCGACAGACCGGGCAGGCGCTGTTGACATACACCGTTGTTTTTGCCGCAGGCGTCATTGCGCGAACGGCGTCCACTGCAGGTCCGCGCCTGGATCTTTCGCCGGCTCGGCAATCGCGTGGCCCACCGCCATCGACAGCATCGCCGGCGCCACATAGGCGCGGTGGGTGCGATCGATCAGACGCATGTACAGATGGCCGAACAGATTGCGATTGCGCACGCGGGTGCCCAGCGTGAAGCGCGCGTTGCCGTTGGCCAACACTTCGACGCCGACGCAGGACCGGAACCGCAGATGTTTGTCGTCCGCGCCCAGCAGCACCTGCGCCCGGCGGTCGTCGGCATCGACCGACTGTTCCAGCACCGGAAACCGGCCGGCGAAACGCTGCGGGCAATCGTTCAATAAAGAAGAGACCGGGCATCCCAGCGGCGACGTGCGCAAGCCGAGGGGTTTCACTAACACATTGCGCAGTTGCATCAGCTGCGAGACGCCGGCCGGGCGGTTTTCAAGAAAGCCCTCCAGCAGGCCGGCCAACAGCTGCGACGCTGAGGCCGTGGGCGCATCCGACGCTTCCACTTCCAGCGCAAAACTGTCCTGATGATCGTAGCGTTCTGCGAACTGGCGCCACAGCAGCGACTGCGGCGGCGGCTCGGCCAGTTCGACGACCTGGCGCGCCCCGGTATCGGCGAAGAAGCCGATCGGGGCGCGACGGCGGCCCAGCGCACCGCGAAACCGGCCAAACAGATGTCGGGTATGCGCGCAGAAGCGGCCCCGCAAAGACGATGTGGACGCGACCAGCGACAGCGTCACGGTCGGCACCGCATCGGCGCCGTCACCTGCGGCCAACATGTCGGCAACGCGCGCCGGCAAGAGATCGGTGAGGGTCGGAATATCGGCTTCGTTGGCGAGCACGCGCGCGCGCTGACCGGTTTCCAGGGCGCCGCCGAGTTCGTTGGTGTGGCAGGACAGCGCGAACAGCGCCGGATGGCCGGAAGCCGGTTCGCGCGAGACGAACTGGTGCCAAGTGCCGCCGCCGAAGCGCACCGTGAACAGGCAGTCCGGCGGAATATCGACATGGCGCAGCGCATCGAAAAATACCTGCGGATCGCGCTCCATCTGCGCGCGTGGGGCGGTCGAGAACCGCAGCCGCGCGCCGGCGCTACCCGATATGGCGGTAAACACCCGGTGCCCGGCATGGCAGTGAAACGGATGGCCCTTGGCGCCGACGGTGAAGGTGTAGAGCGCGGTGGCGTCGCCACGCGCGAAGTCCGCATCGCCGATGCGCGCGGATGGCTCGTCAAGCGCATCGACAAAACTGGCGTGGCCGCGCTGCAGCGCTGCGGTCTGCGCGATCAGCGCCGAGCCCGCGCCGATGCCGATCTGTGCGACCAGCACGACGTCCACAGGCAAGCCATCGGACCGCGACGGGATACGGACGGAAGGAAAAGTTGCGACCGCAGTGGTCATGGTCATTGCGCCCTACTCCGCATCGGGGCCGGCGGCGGCCGGTGTGTTGTCCAGAGGCTTGGGCGCGCGGGCACGCTGGCGGCTTTCGCGCTTCAGCGGCCCAGCCACCGGGCAGAGTTCCGCAGCCCAGGCGAACACCGTATTGGCAAGCCGGTCCGGCACCAGCTGGAAATACACGAACTGCCCGCGCTTCTCGCGGGCGATCAGACCGGCGTCCTCAAGAATCCGCAAATGTCCGGACAGCGCCGGTTTGCTGAATTCGAAGCGGGACGCGATCTCACCGGCGGTCAGCTCGCCTTCGTTGAGGTAAGCCAGGATTTTGCGGCGGGCGGTGGAAGCGAGGGCTTCGAAAACGCGGTCCATAAGAATTCACTAATTAAGTAATTAC
>JAYVSK010000196.1:0-4562 GCA_043775395.1 Lysobacter sp.
CAGGACGGCGTGGAGCGGTATTCCACCGATATCATCGCCGACGAGATGCAGATGCTCGGTGGCCGTAGCGAAGGCGGCGGCGGTAACGCCGAACGTCCGGCGCGTGCACCGCGCGAGAGCAGCGGTAGCGGTAGCGGCAGTGGAGGTAGCGGCAGCGGTGGCAGTTATGGCGGCGGTCAGCGCGGCGGCGGCGCCCAGCGCCCGCAGCAGGCGGCCAGCAGTCCGCCGCCGATGGACGATTTCTCCGACGACGATATCCCGTTCTGACCGGCGCGAACCGAAGCGCGTGAACGCACCGTCGAAAGGCCCGCTTTTGCGGGTCTTTCGCTTTGATAGAACCGCATCGCCGCATTTCTGACAGCACCCGCTTGCACGCTTCAACCCCGTTCGCGCGGCCGGGCCGTTCAGTCGTCAACATCCGCAGGGGACACAACATGCAACGAAGCTTCGCGAGCTCAGCTATTCTCACTTTGACCGCAGGATTGTTGCTGAGTCAGGCGACGCTGCCGGTACAGGCGCAGCGCAGTCCCCGGCGTATCGCGGAGCCTGCGCTGACCGCGCCGCCCCTGATCGATGCCGTCGATGCGCAGATACCGGTTGGCCTGCGCGCGGCTTCGGTGCAGGTGGAAACAGACGGCGGACTGGCCCGGACCACGCTGCTGTTGACCCTGTACAACCCCAACGACCGCCAGCTTGAAGGCACGCTGCAGTTTCCGCTGCAGGCGGGGCAGCAGGTCAGTGCATTCGCGCTCGATATTGCAGGCACTCTGCGCGATGCGGTACCGGTGCCGAAGCAGAAAGCGCAGCAGGTGTTCGAAAGCATCGAGCGTCGTAACGTCGACCCGGGCCTGTTGGAACAGACGGCCGGTAATCAATTCCGGCTGCGGGTCTATCCAATCCCCGCGCGCGGTACGCGTCAGGTGCGGCTGGTAATCGACGAGGCCATGCGTCGCGAAGCCGACGGTTTCCGGCTTGATGTTCCGGTCCATCTGCTCGCCGGCGCCGAAGCGTTTTCGCTGCGCTTGCGCGCGCAGGGCCTGCGCAAGCCGCCGCAGGTGATCGGTGCCTTCGACGGCGTCAAGTTCGAGCGCAACGGTCGCGGGTATGTGGCGACTGTCGAGCGCAAAGCGTTCCGGCCGGCATATGGTTTGGCGCTGCGTTTTCCCGCCGACAATGCCGCGCATAGCTATGTCCAGGCCTTTGACAACGACCGCTTCGCGCTGATGGAAATCCCGATGCTGGTCGCCGCTGGCAAGCCGCGCACCGTTCCGTCGTGGGTGGGCCTGCTGTGGGATGCGTCTGGTTCGGCGCGCAAACGCGATCGACAGAGCGAATTCGCGCTGCTCGACCGCTATTTCAAAGCGATGGGCAACGGCCGCGTGACCCTGCGTCTACTGCGCGATGTGGGCGAAGACGGTGGCCGTTTCGATATCCATGATGGCAATTGGAGCGGGTTGCGAACAGCGCTCGAAAACGTGGTGTACGACGGCGCCAGCGATCTCGCCGATTGGATGCCCGAAAACGGCATCGGCGAATATCTGTTGGTCAGCGATGGCTTGCACAATTACGGCGATCGCGCGTTTCCTGCGCTGCGCGAGGGGCAGACGCTGTTTGCACTGAATTCGGTCGGGGCGCAGGCCGATGTCGCGCGGCTGTCCGCGCTGGCCGAGGCGCGCGGTGGTCGGCTGGTGCAGTGGCAGGGTCGGGCAGAGCTCGATGATGCCGCGGATGCACTGCTTTACGCCGGCACCCGCATCGTCGCTTTGGACGGCGATGGGATTGACGATTTGCAGCCGCAGGGCTGGTATGTCGACGGTGGGCTGATGCGCGTGGCGGGCCGCCTTATTGAGCCAGCCGCGACCGTGCGCGTCACTATCAGCGAAGCCGGCAGGATCCGCACAATGTCCGTTCCGGTGAGTGCCGATGCCCCACAGAGCAGACAGATCGCCGCGCTGTGGGCGCATTGGCAGATCGCCGCGCGCGCTGCAGAGCCGGAGCGGCATCGCGCTGAAATCAGCCGTATGGGCCAACGTTTCGGCATCGTCACGCCAGGCACTTCGCTGCTGGTGCTTGAAGCGCCGGAAGATTACGTCCGCTACGATATTCCGGCGCCACCTGCGTTGCGCGACCAGGTCGCTGTACTGCGCCGTTCACAGGCTCAGGAAAAGCAGGCCACGCGCAGTCAGCGATTGGAAGACGTGTCGACCCGTTTTGCCGAGCGTCAACGCTGGTTCGACCGCAACTTCCCAAAGGGTGCACGGCCAACGCCAAAAGCAGAAGCGGTAAGAGGCATGGACGATGAATCGCTGGACCGTGTCGAGGTGACGGGTTCTCGAGTCAGGAGTTCCGAGGCCGACTCCGCGCAGCCGGCGATGCGAATGGCACCACCGCCGCCACCGCCTGCGCCTGCGCCGATGGAAGTCGCAGCCGGTGCGCCCAACGAGGCCGTGCAAAGCGCACCCGGCCAAGTGAATTTTCTCGCCAAAGAGAGCAACGAAGCGCCGGGGCAGGACGTTTCCATCCAACTCCAGGGCTGGGCGCCGGATTCTGCTTACGCCCGCCGTCTGCGCGCGGCCAAAGCCGACGACATCTATCGCGTCTATCTGGATGAACGCGACAGCCATGCCTCCAGCACCGCGTTCTATCTGGACGTCGCCGATCTCCTGCTGCAGAAGGGCCGTCGCGTCGAAGCGCTGCGGGTGCTCTCGAATCTGGCCGAACTGGAACTCGAAAATCGCCACGTGTTGCGCGTGCTCGGTTACCGGCTCATGCAGGCCAAAGACGATGTCCGCGCAGTCGAAGTGTTTGCTGAGGTGCTGCGCCTTGCCGACGAAGAACCGCAGAGCCATCGCGATCTTGGACTGGCGCTTGCGGCGGCCGGACAATACCAGCAGGGCATCCAGCACCTGTACGACGTTGTGACCCGGCCGTGGGACGGTCGTTTTTCGGAGGTTGAACTGGTGGCGCTCAACGAACTGAATGCGATCATCGCCACCAGCCCGCAGCCTCTCGATACGGCTTTCATCGACCATCGCCTGCTCAAGAACATGCCGTTGGATCTGCGTGTGGTGCTCGGCTGGGACAGCGACAACAGCGATATGGATTTGTGGGTAACCGACCCGAACGGCGAGCGCTGCTACTACGGCAACCGCAATACATATCAGGGCGGTTTGCTGAGCGATGACTTCACCGGTGGCTATGGCCCCGAGGAGTTCGTGCTCAAGGATGCCAAGCCCGGCAAATACAAGGTCGAGGCCAATTTCTTCGGCGATCGCCAGCAGATCGTCACCGGTGCGACCACACTCGGCATGCTGTTCAGCACCGGCTGGGGCACGCGCCGGCAGCAGGATCAGAGCGTGACCCTGCGTTTGAGCGGGCAAAGCGAGACGGTGTTTGTGGGTGAGTTCGAGGTGAAGTGAGTCTCGCCGGAGGCGGTCGCCCGCCGCCTCCGGCTCCTTCCATAGCCTTGCCTGTCAGGCCTGCTAAGCCTGCTAGAATTGGTGGCCTTTGTTGCGACTGCACATCACGCCATGATCGAAATCAATCCGATCCGCCAGCGCATCGCCGACCTTCGCGGTCGGCTCGATTCGCTCAGGGGGTATCTTTGACTACGACGCCAAAGCCGAGCGTCTGGAAGAAGTCAATCGCGAGCTGGAAAACCCTAATATCTGGAACGATTCCGAACGCGCACAGGCATTGGGTCGCGAGCGCTCACTGCTCGACAAGACCGTCAACGGCATCCGCGACCTGAAAGAAGGTCTCGCCGGCGCTGAAGAGCTGCTGGAACTGGTCGAAATGGAAGAGGACGACGACACAGCGCTCGCGATCCAGACGGATGTTGAACGCTATGCGCGCGGCGTCGATCAGCTCGAATTTCAGCGCATGTTCTCCGGCAAGTTGGATTCGGCGAACGCCTATGTCGACATCCAGGCCGGCGCCGGCGGCACCGAGGCCCAGGATTGGGCGGAAATGCTGCTGCGCATGTATCTGCGCTGGTGCGAAGCCCGCGGCTGGAAGGCCGAACTGATGGAAGCCAGCGCTGGAGATGTGGCAGGGATCAAGTCGGCGACCTTCAAGGTGGAAGGCGAATATGCCTATGGTTGGCTGAAGACCGAGATCGGCGTGCATCGGCTGGTGCGCAAGTCGCCGTTCGATTCCGACAACCGCCGCCACACGTCCTTCACCTCGGTGTTCGTGTCGCCTGAAGTCGAGGACGACATCGACATCGAGATCAATCCCGCGGACCTGAGAACAGATGTGTATCGTTCATCCGGCGCGGGCGGCCAGCACGTCAACAAGACCGAATCCGCAGTACGCATCACCCATATTCCTACCAATACCGTGGCCGCCTGCCAGAACGGCCGTAGCCAGCACCAGAACCGCGATATGGCGATGAAGATGCTGAAGGCCAAGCTGTACGAGCTGGAAGTGCAGAAACGCAATGCCGAGCGCGATGCGCTGGAAGCCACCAAATCCGACATCGGCTGGGGCAGCCAGATCCGCAACTACGTGCTGGACCAGTCGCGGATCAAAGATCTGCGCACCGGCATCGAACGCACCGA
>JAYVSK010000197.1:0-4062 GCA_043775395.1 Lysobacter sp.
GAGGCGACGCGATCATCGCGCGTCATATCGTCGCTTTCCCGCTGGAACGCCTGCCGCGCACTACCCGCGCCCAAGCCATGGATATCCTCAGCTCGCAGGCGGGCATGGCCGGTTACAAGGCGATGTTGATCGCCGCGCAGCTGGCGCCGCGTTTTTTCCCGATGTTGACCACCGCCGCGGGCACTATCCGCCCGTCCAAAGTGCTGGTCATCGGCGCGGGCGTCGCTGGTCTGCAGGCCATCGCCACGGCCAAGCGGCTTGGTGCGCAGGTCGAAGGTTTCGACGTGCGTCCGGAAACGCGCGAACAGATCGAATCGCTTGGCGGCAAGTTTCTCGACCTTGGGGTCAGCGCCGCGGGCGAGGGCGGCTACGCCCGTCAGCTCACCGATGAAGAGCGCGCGCTGCAGCAGCAGCGCCTTGCCGATCACTTGAAGAATATCGATGTGATCGTCGCTACCGCAGCCGTTCCCGGCCGCCCGGCACCGAAGATCGTCAGTGCAGCGATGGTGGCCGGCATGAAGCCTGGCAGCGTGATCGTGGATCTGGCCGCCGAGACCGGCGGCAACTGCGAGCTGACCCAGCCCGGCGACAATGTCGTTCACGGCGGGGTGACGGTATCGGGGCCGCTCAATCTCGCCAGCTGCGGCGCGATGCATGCCAGCGATATGTTCGCGCGCAATGTCTTCAACTTCGTGTCGCTTCTGCTGAACAAGGACGGCTCCCTGCATTTCGACTGGAATGACGAACTGCTGGCAAAAACGGTCTGGCCCGAGCGCACCGCAGGCTGAGGTGTGTTCATCAGGAAGCGTGTAGATTCCCGCAGGGCGCACGTTGAGCGCCCGCCCCGCTGTTGAAGAGGTGTGTCATGCCCGATCTGATCGACCAGACGCAAACGACAGTCCCGCCCGATGAAACGAGCGCGAATCCTGATGACATGACCAGGACGGCCGCCGATCAACCTGATGATGATTTCGATGCAGAGGAAGCATCGAGCGAAGCATCAAGCGAAACATCGAGCGAAACATCAAGCGAAACATCGAGCGAAACCGCTGCCGGTGCGTCGGCAGGAGCATCCAGCGGCACCTCCGGCGGAACCGCGCGCGGTATCGACGAACATGCGATCGAAAAATGGAGCCCGGAACAGCAGAAAGTCTTCAATTCGGTCAAGGACAAGGTGCAGGAGATCGGCATCGCCAAAGACGATGTGCAGCGTATCGCGGCGTACAGCGTGCTGCAGTTCATCGCCGAAAAGGATCGTAAGCCCGATACGCGCGTGGATCGGGTGCAGGCGGTGAACGCCAACGGCGATACCATCGTCCGGATGGAACACATGAAATACGGCGACCGCGAACCGATCTTCACCAATGATGTGCGGATGAAGGACGCTCCTGCATTCGATCAAAGTGCGGCCCAGATTGAACAGGCCAATCAGCAACTGAACAACAAGTCCATTGCCGACCAGAACATCGCCATGCACCAGCAGAACCAGGACAACAATCAGCACGAAAGAATCAACGCGCTGCAGGCGGGCGAAGACCAGATCATGGCGCGGGTGCAATCCTCAATCCCTGCGATCAAGCGCTGATCCAACGCAGGTACCGGATCGCATCCCCGGCCGCGCTTCCGCCGCTGCGAATACACGCGAAAACGGCGCCGTGAAGCGCCGTTTTCATTACGGGGCGCGATGGATTACTTCGCCGGTGCGGCAGTCGCTGCAGCAGGCGGAGTCTTCGCCGCCATCATCGCGTCGCGCTTGGCGCGGAACGGGTTGTTGGCGTACCAGTTAGGCCACTTGTCGTCGAATGCCAGCGCCAATCCCACCTCATACACCGCCGCCAGGTCCTGCATCGTGCCGTCCAACTTCCAGGTCGCCGCATCGTACTGGTCGCCGGGCTTGTGGTAGCGGTGTTCGTTGTAATCCTTCGCGGCCGCTTCGCCGGCGGCGGTGCCGCCTTCCAGCAGATCGGTGCCACCGTCTGGATACAGCGCCGGCACGCCGGCCTTGGCGAAGTTGAAGTGATCAGAGCGGAAGTAATACCCGCCGGCCGGATTGGATTCCTCGACCAGTTTGCGGCCCTGGCGTTCCACGATGGGCTTGAACACATCTTCCAGCTCCGAATTGCCCATGCCGACAACGGTAACGTCGCGGGTGCGGCCGGCCACGCTCAGTGCGTCGAGATTGATCACGCCCACGGTCTGGTCCAGCGGAATAGTGGGATGCGCGACGTAGTACTTCGAGCCCAGCAGACCGGACTCTTCCAGCGTCACTGCGGCGAACAGCACCGAACGCTTCGGCTTTGCGCCTTTCGCCAGCAATTCGGCGATTTCAAGAATGCCCGCCACGCCAGTCGCGTTGTCCACCGCGCCGTTGTAAATATTGTCGCCCGGCTCATCGGGATGTTTGCCCAGATGGTCCCAGTGCGCCATGTAGACGATGGCTTCGTTCGCCGTTTCGCCGCCCGGCAGCAGCGCCAGCACGTTGCGCGATTCCTTTTCGGCGGTGGTGCTTTTCAAGGTGACGCTGACCTTCGCCGGCAGCGGCATCGGCTTGAAGCCTCGTTTACCTGCGGCCGCGCGCATCGTCTCCAGATCAAGGCCGGCATCCGCGAACAGCGTTTTCGCCTGCTCCCCGGTGATCCAGCCCTGCAGCGGCACGCGCGGCGCCGGATCATCGGACGCGCGCAGGTCGTACTGTTTGCCGGACCGCGAATTCTTGACCACGTCCCAGCCGTACGAGGCACCTTCGGTGTCGTGGATGATCAGCGCTGCGGCGGCGCCCTTGCGGCCGGCCTCCTCGAACTTGTAGGTCCAGCGCCCGTAATAGGTCATCCGGTTGCCGTCGAACAGCGCCGGGTCTTTCGCGTGAAAGCCCGGATCGTTGACAAACATCACCACGGTTTTGCCTTTCACATCAATGCCGGCATAGTCGTTCCACTGCTGCTCCGGTGCATCCACGCCGTAGCCGACGAACACCAGATCGCTCGCGTCGATCTTCACTTCAGGCTGGCCGGTGCGCGTACCGATCACCATATCGGTGCCGAACGTCAGCGTATGCGGTTTACCTTTCACGTCGACGGTCATCGTCGTGGCTTCATCGGCCGTAGTTTCCATCATCGGCACGGTCTGGAAATAACTGTCGCCGTTGCCCGGCTTCAGGCCGATGCGCTCAAACTGCGCCTTGAGATAGTCGACGGTTTTTTCTTCACCGGGCGTGCCGGGGCCGCGACCTTCAAACGCATCGGAAGACAGCACGCGCACGTGCTCGGCGAAATCCGCCGGCGTTATCGCGTCCTTGAACGCGAAGCCGGGCTTGGCTGCGGCTTCCGGCGGTGCCGCAGGCGCTTCGGCTTCGCGCTTGCAGGCGGTGAGTACGGCGGTAGCGGCGAGGGACAACAGCAGAACTTTCGTAAACGATGTTAGCGTGGAACGGCGCATCGGAGGCTTCCAGACGAAACGGAAGCCACGAGTGTACGACGCCCCCGGCTGCACGCGCGCCTGCTGGAGTGCAGGCGTCGATGCAATCTTATTCTTCTGCCCTTGCGCGTAGCGCAGGCGGAGATTGGGAGGGAGTGCTCTGAATGCACCGTTGCTGCCAGCAACCCCTCCCCAACCCTCCCCTTCGCGATGCGAAAGGGAGGGGGCTGTGACGTAGCCAGCGACGTAGCCCGGCTCTCGCTCTGCCAGCGAGAGCCGGGGGCTTTCGCAGAGAGACATAACGCTCTGTCCCGTGTATCCACTTTGTGGCCGCCGGGCGATTTATTGTGTGCAAACAGGCGCATTTACGCTTGCACGTAGACGCGTTAGAGATCAGTTGAATCAATGCTTTGCCTGATTTTAAACAACACGATGTTTCATTAGAGATCGTTTCAGTGGCGCAGGGCGGCCATGCGTCATTTGCACGATGGCGGCGGGTGTCGGACGCTGTGATGGTCCGTGCGGTGTGTCGCTTCGCTCATGGCAGGCCAGGGGGCCGCCATGAGCGGTCTGGTGGTGCGTCGCTCCGCTCGCCCCTCATCCAGCCTTTGGCCACCGTCTCCCCGCCTGGCGGGGAGACGGGGCAGC
>JAYVSK010000198.1:0-2638 GCA_043775395.1 Lysobacter sp.
GGCAGCAAGGGCTGGTATATCGATCTGGATCTGCCGCCCGGCAATACGCTGGAAGGTGAGCGCATGGTCGGCGACCAGCAGGTGGTCAAGAATGCGTTGATCGCCGGCAGCATCATTCCCAGCACCAGCAATCCGTGCCTGCCCGGCCGTGGCTATATCAACGCTATCGATGCTTTCACCGGCACCAGTCTGTTGACGGGATTATTCGATGCCAACCGCGACGGCCAATTCGGCAACGACACGATGGGCGCCGGCAATACCGCAGTGGGCTCGATCGACCTCGGTGTTGGCATGGTTACCGACCCGGCCTTGCTCGACAAACTGCTGGTAGCCGGCGGTTCGCTGGCAACGCTCGCTTCCACTCCGTTGGATCCGGCCCTGTACGGTGGCCGCATCTCTTGGCGCGAAATCATCCGGAGATGACGATGGTCCTCAGCAATAGGTTTTCCAGCCATTCGGGTCATCGTGACCGGTCACGCAGTCCAGCGCATCGCCGTACCGACATGGGCTTTACCCTCGTTGAGTTGGTGATTGTTGTGCTGATCATTTCGGTGCTGGCCGCGATCGCCTACCCGGCGTATCAGAACTCGGTGGTCAAGACCCGTCGGGTTGCCGCGAAGTCCTGCCTGTTGGAGTCGGAGATGTTCTTACAGCGTTTCTACACCACCAATCTGCGCTACGACCAGACCCTCGCGGCCGTTCCGGTCGCCCTGCCTGCGTGTACGGCCGGCACGGATGTGACCAATCACTACACGGTGGCGCTCACGGCGGTCGCGGCTCGAACCTACACCCTGACGGCCACGCCGATAGGCCTGCAAGCTGCGAAGGACACCGATTGCGGCACGCTCAGCATCAATCAGCTGGGCACCAAGACCAAGGCAGGCACGCAAACGCTGGACTATTGCTGGTAAGCGGCGCGGATCAGTGAAATATGCAATCGAGGAAGCCCGTTCACTGAGCGGGCTTTTTCTTTGGATGCCAAAGCGGTGCATCTGCGTGGAAAGCGGCGAACGCCAAGCATAAAAAAGCCTACGACTTGCATCGTAGGCTTCTGAATCTGGCGCCCGAAGTTGGACTCGAACCAACGACCCCCTGATTAACAGTCAAGTGCTCTAACCGGCTGAGCTATTCGGGCGGGGCTGCATATCCTAATGGTCCGGGCCGGTACGATCAAGCGCGCGAACTCCATGCGCGGCGCAAAGCGACTGCGATCACAGCCCCGCAGCGCAGGATGCCGCAGCGGCCGGGGCAGGGCGGGCGCTGCGCAGTCTGCCGCCGTTGGAGAGGATCAGCGCCAGCCCATCCCCGGCGCCGCGGCGATCGCAGAGCGTGAAGGTGATGTTGGCGCCAGCATTGCCGCCGTTGGGCTGATAGACGATGCGCGGGCGTCCGACGCTGCCGCGCAAACGCACGCCAGCCGGCAGCTTTGCTTGCTGGCGCACGATCTGCTCGCCTGGACTCAGGCTCCGGTTGCTGTCGCGGTCGATGAAAGCAACCCAGCCCCGACTCCAGTCGCCGCCGCCGACGCACTGCGATTCGCCCGGACAGATCACGATTTCCTGGCCGATCACGGTGGCATTGCGCTGGGCGTCGAAAAGGGTGGTGGTGATTGCGCTGCGGGCCGAGCCCGCCTGAACCCGGGCCACGGCGTTCTTGAGGCACGGGATGGCGATGCCGAACAGCACGCCGAGGATGGTCAGTACGATCAGCAGCTCCAACAGTGTGAAGCCATGCATACGGTGCGGCGACGGAGAAGGGAGATGGTGGGGCATGGTCGGCTCCGATGAGCGTGAACGGGCGCCCAGTGTCTTCAACCGCCCCAACGCGCGGGATCGGCGATCGCCGCATCCAAGGGTAGGGAAAATACGCTCCGGTTCATGGCCAGCCGCTAGACTTCCGGGTTGTTTCGAACGATGCCCGCGATGAACGAGAACGTACGTTATCTGTCCGATACGCCATTCCAGCTGGTGGCGCCTTACGAGCCAGCCGGTGATCAGCCGCAGGCCATCGCGGCGCTGATCGCCGGGTTCGAAAACGGGCTGGCGAAGCAGACTCTGCTGGGCGTGACCGGTTCGGGCAAGACCTTCACCATCGCCAACGTGATCCAGGCGGTGCAGAAACCGACTTTGGTGATGGCCCACAACAAGACCCTGGCCGCGCAGCTCTACGGCGAGTTCAAGGCGTTTTTTCCGAACAACGCGGTCGAATATTTCGTCAGCTATTACGATTACTACCAGCCCGAAGCCTACGTGCCGTCCAGCGATACCTTCATCGAGAAAGACAGCTCGATCAACGAGCACATCGAGCAGATGCGGCTGTCGGCGACGAAGGCGCTGCTGGAACGACGCGACGCGATCATCGTGTGCACTGTGTCGGCGATCTACGGCCTGGGCGATCCCAACGAATATTTCAAGATGGTGCTGCACATGGTGCGCGGCGAGCGCATCGATCAGCGCGAACTGATCGCTCGTTTGAGCGCGATGCAGTACAGCCGCAACGACACTGAACTGCGCCGAGGCACGTATCGCGTGCGCGGCGAAGTGATCGACGTGCATCCAGCCGAATCCGACATCGAAGCTTTGCGCATCGAATTGTTCGACGGCGAAATCGAACAGCTGACGGTATTCGACCCGTTGAC
>JAYVSK010000199.1:0-9417 GCA_043775395.1 Lysobacter sp.
CGCGCACGACTGGATGCGTTCGCATGCCGCCAATACCTTTGCCGAACAGGTTGAGGGAGACCTGTTCCGCGTGTATTTCAGCACTCGCGGCGAGAACAATCGATCCAGCATCGGGTGGGTCGAGATCGATCTGCGCGATCCCCTGCGAGTGCTTCGAATCGCGCAGACCCCGGTGCTCAGTCCCGGTCGAATCGGCACCTTCGACGACAGCGGCGCCTCGATGGCCTGCATCCTCGAGCGCGGCGAAGCGCGCTACCTGTACTACCTCGGATGGAATCTCGGTGTGACCGTGCCTTGGCGCAACAGTATCGGCCTCGCCATCAGCCCGGCGCCCGGCGAGCCCTTCGTCCGCTGGTCGGAAGCGCCGGTGATGGATCGCGGGCCGTCGGACCCGTTTTCCATCTCGTATCCGTGGGTGCTGGACGACGGTTCTCTGCTGCGCATGTGGTACGGGTCCAACCTCGACTGGGGTCCGGAGCAGACCGACATGGCACACCTCATCAAATACGCTGAATCCACGGACGGCGTGCATTGGCGGCGGGACGGTCGAATCGCCATCCCGTTCGCCGCGCCCGGCGAGTACGCTATGTCGAAACCCTGCGTGTTGAAGCGCAATGGGCGCTACCGCATGTGGTATTCGTTCCGCGGAGCGGCCTATCGGATCGGCTATGCGGAATCCGACGATGCGCTCGTCTGGCGGCGCCTGGACCAGCTTGCCGGTATCGAACCATCCCCATCGGGCTGGGACGCCGACAGTGTCGAGTATCCGCACGTGTTCGAACATCGCGACCGTCTGTGGATGCTCTACAACGGCAACGGCTATGGCCGCACCGGCTTCGGCATCGCGGTCCTCGAGGACGATTGATGTCAGGCGTGCTCACAGTTCATTGCAAACACGACACCGACTGGCTCGGGCAGTCCCTGGCGGCGCTGCGGTATGGCGGCTGCTGCGTCGTCGAAGGGGTGCTCGACTCGAACGCGCTCGATGCGATCCGGTCGGCGATGTACCGCTCCCAGAAATGTATTGAGTCCGAAGTCGGGCGCGAGCGGCTGGACCGGGCGGGCGAACTGGGCATCCTTCGCCTGATGTTGAAGTTCGATCCGATCTTCTTCAGCCTGCTGGGACTGCCCGAGTTGCTTGCCCTGGTCGACGCCACCGTCTCGCCGACGGCGATACTGCATCTTCAGAACGGATTCATCCTGCCGTCGTTCGCCGAAGGCTCGACGCCGCAGGTCTTCCAGAACTCGTATCACCGCGATTTTCCCAGATCGTTGAACGGGTATCTTGCGTCGATCAACGCCTTCTTCGCGATCGACCGGTTCACGCGTGCGAACGGCGCGACATTCGTGGTGCCCGGCACCCAAGACCAGGACGAAAAGCCGCCGGGCGCGTATCTCGATCGCTGCGGGTTTCCGGTCGAATGTGAAGCCGGTTCGATGTTGGTGTTCGACTCGACTCTCTGGCATGCGGCGGGTTCGAATACGTCGGGGCGTGATCGCCTGGCCATCAACCATCAGTTCACGCGCTCGTGGATCAAGCAGCAGATCGACTACGTGCGCGCGCTCGGCGGCGACATGATCCGGTCGCAGCCGCCGCGAACCCAACAGTTGCTCGGGTGGCATACCCGCGTGGTCACGTCTCTCGACGAGTATTACCAGCCCGCCGAGCGGCGGCTCTACCGGTCGGGGCAGGGATGAGCGCGGACATCGAACTGTCGGTGATTGTCCCGGTGTACGGATGTCGCGACTGCGTCGGTGCGTTGTGCGAGCGCCTGGCTTCGGTACTGCCGACCTGCACCGCCAGTTACGAGATTGTGCTGGTCGACGATTGCGCACCGGATGATGCCTGGGCGACGCTGCGTTCGCTCGAAAGCCGTGATCCGCGTGTCCGACCCTATCGACTGAGCCGCAACTTCGGTCAGCACGCGGCGGTCACTGCTGGTCTCGAGCAATGCCGGGGGCAATGGGCGGTGGTCATGGATTGCGACCTGCAAGACCCACCGGAGGAGATTCCTCGGTTGCTCGCCGCCGCGCGCGGTGGATTCGACGTCGTTCTCGCTCGCCGCCGCGAGAAGAAGCACTCGGTGTTTCGGCGGCTTGCCGCCCGGGCCTTCTTTCGCGTCGTCAATTTCTTCAACAAGACCCAGATGGAAGGCGACTACGGCAGCTTCAGTCTGCTGTCGCGCAAGGTGATCGACGCCTATTCGACGGTACGCGATCGAGACCGCCACTACCTGTTCATCCTCGCCTGGCTGGGCTTTCGTACCACCGATATCGAGTACGAGCACGGCAGCCGCTTCAGCGGCCGCAGCAGCTATTCGCTGCGAGCCCTGCTAAAGCATGCGTTCGATGGCATCTTCTTCCAGACCACGATCCTGCTGCGCTGGATCGTGTATCTCGGGTTCTGGATTTCCGTCGCGGGGGCGCTGCTCGCCACGTGGTTCGTCTATCAGTACTTCGCGCGCGATGTCTACCCCGGTTACACCAGTCTTGCGGTGCTGATCCTGCTGATCGGCGGCTTCATCATCCTCAGCACCGGTATCGCCGGCCTCTACGTCGGCAAGATCTTCGAGCAGGTGAAAGGGCGGCCACTGTATGTCATCGACGAGTATCCCGATTCCGGAGCCGGCTCCTGATGCTGCCGCCCGGCACCATCCTGCAATTGATGTATCTGAAGGAACGGCTGCACGATGTGCCGCCGGGTCGTTTCATCGAGATCGGCGTAGGGCAGGGACATCTGTCGGCCTGCCTGCTCGCCCTGGGATGGAGTGGCACCGGTTTCGAACTCGACCCCGATTCATCGCGCGCTGCTCTCGATCTCAATCGCGCTGCCGTAGCCGCCGGCAGTTACCAGGTCAGGAATGTGGACTGGCTGGAGTGCGCGCCGGATACCCCAGTGGACCTTTTGGTGTCATGCATGGTGCTCGAGCATTTCGATGACGATGGCGAAGCGCGCTATCTCGAGCAATGTCGGCGCTGGTTGTCCAGCCGCGGGATCGGCGTACTGCTGGTGCCGGGTTCACCCGACGACTGGGGTATCGAGGATGAGATCGCCGGGCACTATCGGCGCTATTCGCGGGAGTCGCTCGGCGCACGCCTGAATGCGCTGGGGTGGCGGGTCCAGCACATGGCCGGACTCACTTTTCCCCTGTCGAATGCATTGCTGCCGGTCTCCAATGCGTTGGTGCGCAAGGCGGAAGGTGAGCGGCGGACCTGGACGATGGCCGATCGCACCCTGGCTTCCGGCAAGCGGGCAGTCGCGGGCAAGACCACGTTTCCGGCTTGGACCCGGCTCCTGCTCAACGAAGTCGCCTTGTATCCCCTGCACCTGATGCAGAAGCTGTTCCGTGGCGCCCGTCGGGCGCTGGTGCTTTATGCCGAGTTCGTGCCTGCCAGCCGATGAACGCTCCACTTGCACACGGCTTCATCCTGATCACGATCCTGCTGGGTTTGTACGGACAGGTCGTATTCAAGTGGCAGGTCAGTCAAGCCCGCTCGGTGCCGGCCGATGTCATCGGCAAGCTTGGGTTCGTGTTCGACATGCTCACCAATCCCTGGATCCTGAGCAGCCTCGCGGCAGCGTTTATCGGCATGGTCACGTGGATGCTCGCCCTCACCAAACTCGATCTCTCTTATGCCTATCCCTTCACCAGCCTGTCGTTCGTGCTGGTATTCATCGCCAGCGCCGTGTTCTTCCATGAACCGGTGTCGGCGACCAAGCTTGTCGGTATGGTCCTGATCGTCGCTGGCGTGGTGGTCGGAAGCCGCTAATGGCTCGCCGCTGCCTGCAATGCGGAACGCGCTTCGCCGGTCCCGACTGGACCTGCCCCGCCTGCGGTTCGGCGCCAGCCGGGCAGCCGGGATTACCCGCGTTCGCCATGGCGCTGTCCAACACCCTCAGCGGATTCGATCCGGCGTACTTCGACCGCTTGGTGCAGCTCGAACACGGCAGCTTCTGGTTTCGCGCCCGCAATGCCCTGATCCTCTGGGCTATCGCGCGCTGTTTTCCACGTGCGTCCAAGATGCTCGAGATCGGTTGCGGCACCGGCTACGTGCTGTCGGGTATCGCCGCCGCCCGCCCGGACCTGGAATTGTGGGGCAGCGAACTGCATCTCGATGGACTTGCATGGACCGCCAGACGGTTGCCGGCGGCGAAATTTCTCCAGATGGACGCCCGAGCAATGCCATTCGATGGCGAGTTCGATCTGATGGGTGCCTTCGACGTCATCGAGCACATCGAACAGGACGAGGCCGTGCTGCGCGAAGCTCACCGCACCCTGGGTCCTGGGGGTGGTCTGCTCATCACGGTACCGCAGCATCCGTTCCTCTGGAGCGCCGCCGACGAATATGCGTATCACCAGCGCCGCTACACCGGGCCGGAACTGCGGCGCAAAGTTCAGGATGCAGGTTTTCGCATCGTGCTGTGCACGTCGTTCGTGTCGCTGCTGATGCCGTTGCTGCTGGTATCGAGACTGGCCAATCGTTCCGCCGACAAGTTCGATCCGGAAGCGGAGTACCGCATGTCCGGCTTCACCGGTCGGTTGCTGAGCGGGGTGATGCGGGTTGAGCGCTCCCTGATCGAGACTGGCGTTCGCTTTCCCTTCGGCGGGTCGCTGTTGCTGGCCGCCGAACGGATCTGACTCCGACCATGGCCCTGCGCGACGTTCTCGGCATACCGAAGGTGTATTCCGCCTTCGCCCGTTTCGTCGGCGGCGACGCGCGCGGCGCCTACGTACGCGACTACGTCCGGCCGGCGCCAGGGGCAAAGGTGCTCGACATCGGTTGCGGCACCGCCGACATCCTGACCTGGTTGCCCGCCGGCATCGAGTACACCGGGTTCGATTCGAGTGCGCCCTACATTGCCGAGGCGCAGGCGCGCTTCGGCAGCCGCGGGCACTTCTTCCAGGCCGAAGTCACGCCGGAACGGGCGCGGGAGTTTTCGGGTTTCGATATCGTTCTCGCCAATGGCGTGCTGCATCACCTGGACGACGCGGATGCGCGCCATCTGCTCGATATCGCACGGATCGCGCTGCGGCCCGGTGGCCGGCTAGTGACGCTCGACGGCGCCTACGCTGCCGGGCAATCCCCGATCGCGCGGATGCTGCTGGCGCGCGACCGCGGCCGGTTCGTTCGCCCAGCGGATGCCTACCGGACGCTCGCGCTACAGGCGTTCGGCAACGTCAAGATCGATGTTCGGCATGATCTGCTGCGGATGCCGTACACGCTCGCGATCATGGAGTGCAGCGACCCACCGGTCATGAAAAGTGACCCGACGCCCGGGTTCACGCGATGAGAATCCCGTTCAACCGTCCGTATGTCATCGGTCGCGAGTTCGACTACTTGCGCGAAGCAATCGCCAATCATCACCTTTCCGGCGACGGGCCGTTCACCAAGCGCTGCCACGAGTGGCTGGAGCAGCGCATCGGTTGCGAGCGCGCCCTGCTGGTGCATTCCTGCACGGCCGGGCTGGAGATGGCGGCGCTGCTGTGCGACATCGGCCCGGGAGACGAGGTGATCATGCCCTCGTATACCTTCGTGTCGACAGCCAACGCCTTCGTCTTGCGTGGCGCGATACCGGTATTCGTTGATATTCGTGGCGACACCCTCAACCTCGACGAGACGCTCGTGGCGGCGGCGATCACGCCCAGGACCAAGGCGATCTGCGTCGTCCACTATGCCGGCGTCGGCGTCGAGATGGAGCCGATCCTGGAACTTGCGCGACTGCACGGCCTGAAAGTCATCGAAGACGCCGCGCAGGGGATCCAGTCGTCCTGGCGCGGGCGGCCGCTCGGCGGCATCGGCCATGTCGCGGCGCTCAGTTTTCACGAGACCAAGAATGTCATCTCCGGCGAAGGCGGGGCGCTGCTGATCAATGATCAGACCCTGGTCGAGCGCGCCGAGATCCTCTGGCAGAAGGGTACCAATCGGCAGCAGTTCCTCGCCGGACAAGTCGACAAGTACACGTGGGTGGATGTCGGTTCCTCGTTCCTGCCGAGCGAGATCATCTCCGCCTTCCTGTGGGCGCAACTGGAAGAAGCCGAAACCATCACGGCACGCCGGCTGGACCTCTGGGATCGGTATCACGAACTGCTGGCTCCCCTGGGCGAGCGCCATGGGTTGCATCTTCCGGCCGTGCCTGCTCACTGCGTCCACAACGCTCACCTGTACCGCGTCATGATGCGCGACGCCGACCAGCGACGTTCGGTACTCGCGGAGCTGAACCGGCGTGATGTCAATGCGACGTTTCACTATGTTCCGTTGCATGATTCCCCGGCCGGCCGGCGCTTCGCGCGGGCGGCGGCACCGTTGCCTGTCACCGAGGACCAGGCCGCGAGGTTGATCCGCCTGCCCCTGTGGGTCGGCATGGTCGACGAGCCGGATCGGGTGGTGGAAACGCTCGAATCAGTGCTCGTTGCCGGGCGATGACGCCGATCGATGCCGGGTCGCGTGCCGAACGCATCGTCGCGGCTGCGCTCTGGATCGGTGTTGCGGTTTGCGTCGCCACCGTAGCATGGGGCGCGTGGCGTGGACTCGATATCACCGACAGCGGGTTTTACCTGCTCAGCGCACGGTATCCGGACGAGGTGCTTGCAACGGTCACGTCGTTTCACCGCTATACCGCGCCGGTGTTCGCCGCCGTCGGCCATGACGTGGGCTGGTTCCGACTGGCGGGCCTCGCGCTGGTGCTGGTTTCGGCCCTGGTGCTGGCGGATGGCGTGCGGCGCTACTGTGCGGCGCGCGCGGAGGCGCCGTCCGTGATGGCGGGCGTGAGCCCCCTGATCGTGTTGGGCGTGCTGTTGCAGTATGCCTGGGGTCTGCCGACGCCCGGCTACAACCTGCTGAACGCGGCGGCAGTGGCATTGTCCGCAGGACTCCTGTTGTCGGCGCTGACCGCCGCACCGGAACAACGGCGCGCTGCCGATCTGCGATTTGCGGAGGTTGGTGCGCTGGTGGCCGTGTCGTTGTTCTGCAAGGTCACCACCGGGCTCGCGCTGATCGCCCTGTACGGTCTCGCCCCATGGATACTCGCGACAACGGTGCCGGCGCGTCGCGCATTGATGGTGATGGCCCTGGGGGGCATCGCCTGGAGCGCTTTGCATTTCTCCCTGTTCGAGTCGCCGGCCTTCTGGTGGGCGTCGTGGCAGCGAGGGCTAGGTTTCACTGCGGTACTGGGTAGCGGCCACGGAAGTGGATTGGCGCTCAAGTACCTGCACGAAGGTGGCGTTGTCGTGCTGGCAACTGCACGGCGCTTCTGGCTTGTCTTGGTGCCGTTCGGGATCGCGGCATGGCTTGTCAGTCGTGGCCGCCCTGCCGCCCCGCTGGCCGCCGTTGCGCTGGTGCTGGGCTCGATCATCGTGGCGTGGCGCGGCTACTTCGGTGGCATGCACATCGGTGGCGACGGCAACCTGCGTAACGTGTTGCCGTGCTATGTCGCGATCGCGGGCGTGACCATCGGTGCGGTCATCGTCGCCCGCGCAGGACCGAACCGACGCCAGTGGTCGGTAGTCGTCTGGCTGACGGCGCTCGCCCTTGCCGGCGCTGTGGGAACGGCGGTGCCGTTGCAACTGAACGTGATGCTGTACTTCGGCCCGGCGTTGGCAGCGGTCGGTCTGCTCCTGTCTAGACTGGTGCATGGCCAGGGTCGCAGCGTCGCGCTGGCCGTGACCGGTCTGTTCGCCACGAGCCAGATCGTGACGGCCGGCGAAGCCGGGCCTTACCGCCTGAGTGCGCCGATGTCGCAGCAGGCCGAGCACACGGACATCGGCGTGCCGGCACGCGATCTGATGCTCGATGCGGCCACCAGTCGCTTCTTCATCTCGATGCGGCGCATCGCCGCCGAATGCGGATTCAGAGCCGGTGACGACGTGCTCGGCTTCTTCTGGATGCCGGGCGTCCTGTTTGCTCTCGGTGCCCGTGCGCCCGGCGGCACCTGGTTTTCCGCCGGCTATCCCGGTTCGCGAGCCGTGAACGAGAAACTGCTCGACAGCCTGCCGCCGCAACGTATGCGTCGCGCATTCATCCTGCACAAGGTTGCGTCGCCGGAAGCGATGCCGGATCTCGTCGCGCATGGCCTCGATTTTCCCGCCGGCTATCGGCGCTGCGGCGGCGCCACCTGGCCCCTGACCGGTCAGGATGTGGTCATGTATCGACCGGCCGGGCGGGAACCTGCGTCCCCCTGAGGCGCATGGCTTCTTCCCGTGAATCGCCGATGCATCGCCTGCTGCGCGGCGAGCAGCTTCGGCGTGCAGCGGCGAACTGGGGCTGGCTCATGGCCGACCGGCTGCTGCGAATGGGGATCGGCCTCTTCGTCGTTGTTCTGGTCGCTCGTCATCTCGGTCCTGCCGACTATGGCGCGCTCACCTATGCGGGTGCACTCGTGGCGTCGTTCGGTTCCCTTGCGTCACTGGGACTGGATGCCCTCGCAGTGCGCGATCTGGTACGGATGCCGGTGCAAACCGGCGAGATTCTCGGCACCATGTTTGCCATGCGTCTGGCTGGGGCTACCGCCAGCGTCTTGATCTCGCTCGCCGTGGTCTGGTGGTTCAAGCACGACGATGCACGGGCGGTCGAACTGGTGGCGATCCTGTCCATGGTCAACGTGTTCCTCGCCGCTGATGCCATCGATCTCTGGCTGCAGTCGCGAGTTTTGGGCCGTACGACGGTCATTGCCAGGGCCCTGCCGTTGCTGACGATGGCTGCGGTCCGGATCGTCCTCACGCGCTCTGCCGCACCGGTTGAAGCGTTCGCGATCGTGACGACCGCTGAGGCGGCCCTAGTTGTGATCTCGATGGTCATCGCCTATCGGTGGCGCGGGGAAAGCTATCGCACGTGGTCCGTCTCTCGCGTCTATGCGACGAAGGTGCTGGTCGAAGGCTGGCCGTTGTTTCTGTCCGCCCTGGTGGTCACTGCCCGGTTGCGGATCGAGCAGATAATGCTCGGCCAATTCGCGGGCTACGAGCCGGTGGCCCAGTACGCCGTGGCGGGCCGCGTGGTGGACGTCTGGACGGTCGTGCCGATGACGTTGATGGTGTCGTTGTTTCCCGCCATCATCCGTGCGAAGGAGCGCGGCGGCGCCGATTACCTGGTGAACCTGCAGCGCCTCTACGACGGTCTGATATGGGCCGCAGCGCTCTTTGCCGCTCTGGTTTGGGCGATCGGCCCTGCCGTGATCGTCTGGTTGTTCTCCGCGCGCTACGAACCGGCCGGCACGGTTCTAACCGTGCTGGTCTGGTCCTGCATCTGGATGTCGTTTGCACTCACGCGCGGGCGCTGGCTGGTTGCCGAGGGGCACATTCGCGATGCGATGATGGTCGAGGCGGCAATCCTGATCGTCGGCCTCGTCGCCAATCTGATCCTGATCCCTGCCTATGGCGTCCGAGGCGCTGCGATGGCCAACCTTTCCGCCTTGGTGCTCGG
>JAYVSK010000200.1:0-4603 GCA_043775395.1 Lysobacter sp.
CCGGAAAACCTAGAATTGCGCCTCAACGCCGGAATAGCTCAGTTGGTAGAGCGCGTCATTCGTAATGATGAGGTCGTAGGTTCGATTCCTATTTCCGGCACCATCCCTTCGCAGCACTTGTTTATCGTACGGATAGGCTCGCGATCGCGGGTGATAACACCAGACTTGTAAATTATTCGTTCAGTGAGGCTCCTTCGAGTCGTCACGAAGTTAAGTTTGTAATGTCCGAGGCTTCTGCTAACAGCAAGCCTGAAGAAATTCTTTGTTAAATGCTCTGCGTGGCGGTATCCGCCACAGTCGGCAAGCTTTGGCTTTCAAATGATCTGGACAACGTCCATTCGGGCCGGTATGGTGAAAAAAATCATGCCCATAGGGTTTGGTCACGAATCAGAGCAAAGCTGAGCGGATACGGCGACTCCTTGGTCTGGTCTTCGTGTTTCGGGATGTAATGACACCATGCGAAGGACTGCTGACGATGCAACAAGGATTACTGTTTCTCCCCTGCCTGGCGCTGTTGTTGCTGACGATCCTTGCGATGTGGCTCATGTTGCGCGGCCGACAGAGGGCGGTGAAGCGTGGTGAGATCAGTGCCGCATATTTCAAGACTTACGATACCGGCGAAAAGCTGCCGCGCAAAGCGCGCCAGGCCGACCGCTGTTATCACAATCTGGTCGAGTCGACGCCCCCGTTCTATTTCGTATGCACAGCGGCGATGGCGCTGGGCAAGGTGGACTTGATTCTCCTGGTTCTTGCGTGGGCCTATGTCGCGATACGTGCGCTGCAGAGCTTCGTACATGTGACATCGAACAAAATCGGCCTTCGCTCGATATCGTTCGGGCTTGGATGGATTGTCTTGTTGGCCATGGCCATCAGGATCGCGCTGACTGTTTTCTGATCTCACCGTATCTGCGCAGAGGTTTGGAAAAAAAGCAACACAAACAACAACAGGAAGTATTCGGTAGGCAGACCCTGCCTGCAATATCGGTCTGCGCTTATTTGTAATGAGACCATGATGCGACGTGCTGTTGATACTGTTACTTGGAATCTCAATGGATGCGACCAATAGTGGATATGCTGCGAGTTCGGATTGCGTCGTACGAGTCCGGTTTTTGCCTTGGTTTGCGTTGATTCTGAGCAGACATGCGAAACGTCGCGCATGGGCTATTGCGAATATTGCGCTGTGAATTTTGCGAGTCAACCGATCCGAACCGCGCGCTTCACGTGAGGCTACACGCTTAACCAAGATGTATCACGCGTGTCGCATGAAACAGTTGTCCGTGACTTGTGGCCTCGACAAAGCCAGAATCAACGAGTTTAAGGAGTGTGGATATGAGCGAGTATGCAAATACCCGCTACTGCCCCGAAGGGCGCATGGAAGATCCCGATGCCGGTATCGACGGCTATCGCACTTTCGTCGAGGTCGCACGCAGGCATGCGGAGCAGCGCGCGCATACGCCGTTCTTGACGTGGCTGGAGAACGGTCGCGACGAATCGATCACCTACAGCTTCGGGGAAATTGATCTGCGCGCTCGCGCGCTCGCAGCGCGTCTGCAAGCGCTGGTTGCGGAGATGGGCGACCTTGCAAGCGACGATGTGTCGGCATTGATCGTCATTCAGCCAGGTCCGGGTTTCGTAATCGCTTTTTTCGGCTGCCTGTACGCGGGCATTCCAGCGGTGCCGGTTTATACGCTACGCAAAAACGAGACCGGTGCGCGGCTGTCGATGCTGACTCGCGATGCTGGCGCCCGTGTCGTCATCACCGATCACCCTTCCGGCGCCGCGCTTGCGCGAATCATGGATGAATTGCCACAGGGGCTTCGCATCGTCACGGTGGAAGAATTCGATCCCTCCCTTGCCGACGATTGGCGCATGCCTGCAATAGACGCTGACAGCATCGCCTTCATTCAGTACACGTCAGGCTCTACCGGGTTGCCGAAAGGCGTCGAAGTGAGCCACGGAAACCTCGTTCGCAACGAACGGATGATGGTCGAAGCGATGGGCCATGATGAGGGCACAGTGTTCGTCGGTTGGTTGCCGCTATTCCACGATATGGGCCTGATCGGCAATCTGCTGCAGCCGTTTTTCCTTGGAGTGCGCTGCATATTGATGCCGCCCGTCGCGTTCGTGTCGAATCCGCTGTGTTGGCTGCAGGCCATATCGCGATACCGAGCAACCACCAGCGGAGGTCCAAATTTCGGTTATGACATATGTGTGAATCGCATCTCGCCGGAACAGCGACGCGGATTGGATCTGAGCAGTTGGCAGGTAGCTTTCAACGGTGCCGAGCCGGTGCGCGCTGATACGTTGGACCGCTTCGCTGCGGCATTTTCAGAATGCGGTTTCCGTCGCGAATCCTTCTATCCATGCTACGGCATGGCTGAAGCAACGTTGTGCGTCACCGGTAGCCGCCAGACGCATGTACCCAGCGTGTTGAACTTGGACAAACGCGGACTGGAGCAGGATCACGCCTATGTGCGCGATATTGCGACCTCCGATACCGTACGCATGGTGGGTTCCGGAGTTCGCTATCAAGACTGCGACGTGAGAATCGTACACAAGGGGACCCATGTCGAATGCATCGCAGGTGAAGTGGGCGAAATTTGGGTATCAGGCAGAAGCGTGTCGAAAGGTTATCGCAACAGGCCGGAACTCAATGAAGAGATTTTTCGCGGGATCATTGTAGGCGGTGCCTCTGGCAGGTATTTCCTGCGCACAGGCGATCTTGGTGTAATGATCGATAACGAACTCTATGTAACAGGGCGCAGCAAAGATCTGATCATCATGAGCGGCCGTAATCATTATCCGCAAGATATCGAATTCACTGCATTGTCGGCGCACCCGATGCTGTCCGAATACAAAGCGGCGGCCTTTTCAGTCGATGGCGATGACGGAGAAGCTTTGGTGCTGGTGGTAGGTTTCGGCGGTAGCCCGCCTGAATCAGGAATTCCTGATGCGCTGCTCTACACCATTCGTGCTGCGATCACACGTCAACACGGCATCGGCTTGCGCGACCTGGTTTTTTGCAGCGATCGACTTCCCGTTACGTCCAGCGGCAAGATCCAGCGCGGGAAATGCCGACAACTCTATCAAACCGATAGTCTCGATAGCGTCGCATCCTTGCTGCCGAAACGCGAGTTGACTGGATACTGATTTACTGCTTTTCACCGCCGCGTAACGCACGAAATTTTCAGAATAAAAATAGATAAAGGGAGATCCAATGAATCGGAAAGACATCATGGACTGGATCCATGACTATATCGCCGCGCAGCTGAAAGTAGATCGCCAACGGGTGGAGGCCGATATTCAGTTCGAGGACTACGGTCTAGACTCGCGCGCGTCCATGGAAATGATCGGCAAGCTGTCCGAACTGATTGGCCGCGATTTGGATCCAGGTATTGTCTACGACTATTCGACCATCGAGACTCT
Organism: Lysobacter sp.; assembly: GCA_043775395.1. Classification (GTDB taxonomy): domain Bacteria; phylum Pseudomonadota; class Gammaproteobacteria; order Xanthomonadales; family Xanthomonadaceae; genus Lysobacter_I. The sequence goes on from JAYVSK010000200.1 coordinate 3,427, forward strand.
GACTGCCAGAGTTGTCGAACTACTCCAGGAGCCGGTGTCATGCTGAAAACGAAACGCGGTGGGTTGGTCATCGATTCCGAGGACGAGTTTCATAGGCTCATGCAGCGCCCAGCCTACGCTTGGCCCACAATTTTGTTGACCATCTGTATTGTTGTGGTTTCGGTGGTGGCCACGGTGCTGGCGCTGCGCGGGATGATTCCTGTTTGGTTGGCAGTGGTGCTGAATACCGGGTGTTCCTATGCTTCGTACTCTGTTCTGCACGAAGCGTCGCATGGCCTCATCAGTACGAACCGCTTTTTGAACGACAACTTCGGTCGTATTGGCATGCTGATGGTGTCGATGACGCCGTTTTTCCGGGCGTATCGTTTTTTGCACATGACACACCATCGTTTTACCAACGATCCGGTAAAGGACCCTGACTATTTCTGCGGTTCGGGCTCTGTATGGATGTTGCCGGTCCGCTGGATGCTGATGGATACCGCTTACATCAAGACGTATTTCCTGCCTGGGCACTATGAGAAGAGACCGCGCGCGGAGAAGATCGAGTTCTGGCTATCGATGCTGTTCGCAGTAGCGGTGGTTACTGTGTTCGCATTTCAGGGTTGGATAGAGGAATTCCTGGTCTATTACTTTGTTCCAACCCGTCTAGCATTGTTCCTGCTCGCGATCACCTTCGACTACCTTCCGCATTATCCGCACGACACCTTGGCTGAAGATAACAAGTATCGAGCCACCGGGAACCGGGTGGGGATGGAGTGGCTGTTTAACACGCTGTTCATCGGCCATAACTACCATCTTTCACATCATCTGTACCCTAACGCGCCTTTTTACCGCTATCGAAAACTGTGGTTCGCGCGCAAAACGTTGCACGAATTGAATAATCCGATGCTGGTTGCTGCCTTTGGCATCGCACCCGTCGCTGAGCCAAAGACTGTCCTGTCCTGACTCTCCGAACACCAGAAAATCTCGCCATGTCTAGTGCCATTCATGTCATGCCGGTTTAGATTGTTGCCGATGTACACAAAATCGATATTACTTTTGTTGGCATGCAGATGATTTTTGATCGTCAGCGCAACACGCATCTGGCATCGCATTTATTCGCCGTTGGCGCGGGGCAAGCAGAAATTGATCGCGCTGCATGCATTGGTCCGCGACAAGTACCGATTTACGCTACCCA
>JAYVSK010000201.1:0-7016 GCA_043775395.1 Lysobacter sp.
CAGGGCACCACTTCAAACGCAGCGCAGGTCGGGTCGTGCTGGCGCTTGTAGTCGCCCGAAGCGACCCAGACCTCACCGTCCACTTCGATCCGCAGCTGCGCAGACCCCAACACATGCCCGGCCGGATGCAGCGACAGGCGCGCGTTGCCGACCATGAAAGATTCGCCGTACGCGTAACTGTGATACTGCTGCTGGCCAAGCCGCCACTGCAGAATCGGCAGCCCGGCGCGGCTGCCGTAGTATTCGCCCATCCCGGGTCGCGCATGATCGCCGTGACCGTGCGTGATCACCGCGCACGCTACCGGGCGCGACGGGTCGATATAAAAATTTCCAGCGGGGCAGAACAGACCTTCCGGCCGCTGCACGATCAGATCCTGTGGCATTGCTTTCGGCGCATCGGGCTTCTGTATTTATCGGTGAGAGGGCAGGGACAACCCCGCTCTAAAATCATGTATGCAAACAGATGTGTGAGTACTTACATATTGGCCACAGCATACCTCTCGTTATCATCGGTCATATCGCTACATTATTTTTGGGCTTCGCCCCGGGCCGTCCTGCGTTGGCTGATCCTGCTGCTGCGCCAGCGTCTGTGCTTGCGCCTGCGCCTGCTGCTGGTTGAGCGTGTTCACTGCACTGACGGAGTCCTGCAGCGGCGGTGCCGGCTTGCTCACATCGACCAGCACGGTTTTCTCGTCCGGCCCCGACCTCACCATTCGGATCTGATCGCCCACCATCGACACACGGGCGATGGTGTTCGCATCGATGCCGTTCTCCTTTGCCATCCGCGTCGCCAAGGCCACATGATCGTCGGAGATATGCCCCGGCGTGTTCCTGCGGATGACACCAAACAGCACTTTGTCGTCGAATGCATACCCGCCCAATGCCTGCGCCTGCGCATGCGTGCGTTCCAGCGCGGATGACGGCTGGCCGTTGTGACGGGACACCGCTTCATTGATGCGCTGCGAGGTCGCTTCGATGGGCTGCGACGACATGGCCGCCAAGTCAGCCGGGAAGCGCTGCATGGGCTGGCCATAGCGCACGTGTTCCAGTTGAACTTGTCCGGTGTCCTGATCCTTGACCAACCGCACATCGCTGTATTGAAGTTTATTCTCTACCGCAAAGGCCAGCATCTCCGCGCCCAAGCGTTCGGTGTGCGCACCGTGCGGAATGTGCTGCTGGTTTTCGAACAGCCGTGCCCGATATTGCATCTCGCCCAAGGCATGATGGCCTTCGTGCTGCGGACCGCGAAGATCGCGCGGGCCCTGTTGGCTCGGAGCGAAGTCCGGCGGCAGTGGCGAAGCTGCGGGCGCTGCCTGTGCAGGCTCGCGGCGGTCTTGTGGTGGTTGATCCCTATTGCGTTCGTCCGTCTGTGTTGCGTCGCCTGATGACGGCCCGCGCATCGTTGTGCCAGCCACTGCAGCCTGTGTGGCCTGCTGCACATCGTCCTGCGATAGACCCTGTCGATTCGCTTCGCGCGTGGCCTGCTCGCGTACCTCGCGGCCCTGTTCCGATGTGCGTTCAATCGCGTGTGGTGCGGTGGTCATGTCTGCCCGCGCCAGCGCAATCTCGTTGGATGTGGTGGTCGCCGCAATCCGCACCTGGCCATCGGCGTATTCGCGAAGGTGGTGAATAGGGCTGTCGAGAGTGAAGGTGCCGTTCGCGTGTGGCCCCAGCACCAGCGATGTATTCGCAGCGCTCAGGCCGGCTGCTTCACGCGTGCGCTGCACAGCCTGATAGCTGGCTTCGAACGATTCCGGCTTCACGGTCGGGTCCACGCCCTTGTCGAGATAGGCCTGACGCAGCATTGCGCGGTCTTTTTCTTCCGGCGTGGGCGACTGCCAGTCCGGTATGCGCGCGAGCTGCTGTTGATGGTCCTGCAGCGCCGGCAGCAAACGGTCGCGCGTCAGCTCAAGTTCCAGCGCGACACGCGCGGTTGCGGCGTCGCCTTCATGCGTCCACGCGCCCTGAACATCGCGACGATAGTGCTTGCCGTCGGAAGCTTGCAGCACATCTGGGTTCAACGCCGTGGTGGCCGCGGCCGACATCGCACCATCAGGGGTCTGCGCGTAACCGTATGCCTTATGGCCCTTCTCGTACTGCGCCGCAATTTCTGCGGGGCCGGCCTTGAGATGACCGTTGATGACCTGCATCGCCTGAGCGCTCAACTGAGTGGCGCGTTCGCCTCTGGCCTCGACCGTGTCCTTTGCGCTCGCAATCCCGTTGACGTCGTAGGCCGTCACCACCTCACGTGTCCACACGCCGCCGTCGGGCTGATACGTCCAAGGTCCGCTGCTATCGTCGGCCATCTGAACAAAAGGATCACGCGGCGTCGGCACCGCAGCCAGCGCCTGCTCCACCGCGATCGCGCTCGCCTTTGCGCTCAACTCGCGCGCCTTGTCAGGTGGCGCTGCAAAGTCCTGCTGCTGCGGCAGGTCGCGCGCATCGTTCACCAAGTCCGCACGCAGATCCTCACGAATCCACTGCCTGCCGTTGAACTCCCAATTCACGCCTTCACTGGCGACGTTGTAGACGCGGTGCTTCTGCCACAGCTCCACACCATGGTCGGCGGCCTTGCCGAACAGATAACCTTCGCCGACAACCAGCGCCGCCGTACCGCCGCTGCCCACATTCAATGCAGTGGCCGTCGCGCCTGCAGCCACCGTGCCCGCCACCATCCCAACCGTTTGCGCGCCTTGACGCACGTATGCATCAACCGCTGCTGTCTCGTTGTGCAGCGTATTCTGAAACACCTGCGCGCGTTGGCGGGTGTCGTTCCATTCGTAGGCGGTGATGGCACCCTCAATCAACACGCCGCCCACAATGCCCTGCGTGCGCGGCCGGTGAGGCGCGTCGATCTCCATCGATGAAAAGTCGTACTGAAATGACCTCAAACGCTCGCTGTCGATGAAGACTTGCTGCGCCATGTAGCCATCGCGGAATCGTTGGTGATCTGCTGCACCGATAAACTGCTGCTCATAAGCTTCATCCAGCAACCCCGCACTCATCGTGCGATGAGCGTCGGGGCGTCCGCGCATGATCTGATCGGAATCAAAATACTTGTCGTCCGACCAGATGCGCGTCACGCGGCCCGCTTCGCTTTCTCTCGCGGCGATTTCCAGCATGGAGACTTCGCCGGCACTTGTGCGGGAGAGGATGCCAGCTCGAACTTTTTGCTCGGTGTCTGGCGCTGACAATACAGGTACGTCATGGTCTTTCAGATATTGGAGAAGCTCCTTGCCAAGCGGACCTTTTTCGATTTCACCCCGAACTGTTTCTGTTATGACGAGTTTGCGGCCTTGCTCTTCCGCCGCATCCAAATAAATATCAAGAAGATCAGGGCCGCCCGCATGGTAGGCATACACAAGGCTGTTGGTATCTGCTAGAAAGTATCCCTTACTCATGACTATTCCATCTGGATTAAATTAACTGAGCGCGGAAGTAGTAGCGAACTTTTCCCAGCAAAGAACTGCGGTCAACGCCTGAGAGTTCTCCAAAAATACGCTCTGCAAGTCTCTCGGCTTTCCACCACGTATCATTTTCAATTTCATTGTTATCGCGCTCTTGTCTTAAAAAGTCAGCATATTCATCCGGCATTTCCTGTTGAAAATTCTGAACAAAGGTTAGCACTTCGCCATCGCACCACTTACGCCATTTCGCACGCTCTGCCATGACCTCTTCATGATTGAACACCATTTCCTCGAATATCTGTTCACTTGATTTTGTACGCTGCCACGGACGATTGAGTCTTCGCGAAATATTCGACCTCAAAATTTCATCCGGCAGCGCATCGATCTTGGCTTGCAGTTCCGGGCTGATCTGGCTATCTGTGGTCATGATCTTGTCCTTTGTCGAGATTGAAATGGGCAATTAGGCCGCATTGCGCTTGTTTCAAAAGTGACCTTACCAAAAGTGATCAGGATTTGCATACAAAGCCCGATAGTGGTGACGCTGCCGGAAACAAAGCCAACGGCTTACGCTCCCTGAAGCACAACCGCATCCACCGTTACTGTCTCGTTGTGCGGCATGTTCGAAACACCTGTGCGCGCTGGCGGGTGTCGTTCCATTCATGCATCCATGCGCCCTGCGCATCGCGAGTGTAGTGCTCGCCGTCGTAAGCCGTCACCACCTCGTGTGTTCACACGCCGTCGTCGGGCTGATACGTCCACGCGTCATCGCCATCGCCGGTCGGCTGCATAAACGAAGCGCGCGGCATCGGCACCGCACCCGGCACATGCACGGTGCCGATGCACTGGCCGCACATGCATCAATCCACCAATGCCTCAAGCGTGCTGGTCACTTTGAACTGCACTTGCTCAAAGTTTTTGAAGTGCCGCTTGCCGCACTCGATGCGCAGTTCTTCAATCGGTCTCAGCAGGCCCAGCTGCACATGGTTACTGTCGCCGGTTTTTTTGGTTTCGGCCACGAAGTACAGCGTTGTGTCGTTGCGGTAGGCCACGGCCCAATCGGGGTTGTAGGGTCCGACCGGGGTTTCGATCTTGAACCAGTGCGGCAGCTTGATGTAGAACAGCACGTCCGCGTTGTCCTCGCATGCCTGCGCAAAGGCGCGCTCCGGGCCTGAATTTGAGTCGATAACGATGTGCGAGAACAGCGTCTTTTCGTGCTGCTCAACGGCGCGCACATTGGATGCGAATACTTCCATCATGTCGTCGTGCTCGAAACGGCGCATTTCGTAGACCGCATCGTCCAGCTTCACGTATTTCACGCCGCTGTCGTCCGAGCCGTCGCCGTAGACCAGGAATTCGCGCTTGACCGCATTGATCAATTCCGACGTCTGGTTGATGAACGCCTGCGGGTTGTTCACTGCGTCACTCAGGCGGCTCGATTCAAGCAGCATGCGCGCGACGGTCGACTTCGCCAGTCCCGTTTTGGCTTGCACCTGGCTGACGAAATCCGGCATCACGTATCTGGTTTCCACCGTGCGCGTGCGGTATCCGGTTTGCTTGCCCACCACGCCGTCCGCGCCGATGGCAATGTCTGCACGGATCAGTGCGATTTTTGGACGCTCGGTGGGGGGCATTTTCGACTTGATGCGACTGGCCGCTTTGGCAATCAGTTCGCTGGTCTGATAGGCCACGCTGTAACGCGTGCGTGCCTGTATCCGCTCCCATAACGCCAGAAACTGCGGGTCGGTCTCAAAGCCTTTCCTCAAGCGCACCGTCACCTTGTCGCGCTCGTTCTGCACCATCTCGGATTTGAACCTGACGCCCGCTTCGACCATTTCGGTCTGCAGCTGGTTAGCGAAGTCCTCATAGCTTTCGTTGGCGATCACGGTCAGTCGGTTGATGGCCGGGTCGCGCACGCGCTCACCTTGCTGATTCACGGCGAGGCGCAGGCCGCGCCCGATCTCCTGCCGCTTCTTGATCTCTGAACTGGATTCGGCCAGCGTGCAGATCTGGAAGACGTTCGGGTTGTCCCAGCCCTCGCGCAGGGCGGAGTGGCTGAAGATAAAGGCCAGCGGCTCATCCAGGCCCAGCAGACGCTCTTTGTCGCGCATGATGAGTTCAAAGGCGCTGGCTTCAGCGTCAGCGTTGGTCTTGCCGGTCAGCGTCTCGAAAGGCGAGACCGCCCGTTTGTCTTGAGAAAAATAGCCGTTGTGCACTGCCGGTGCATGGGCGGTCAGCAGGTTGGAAAATTCTTCCATGCGCTGATATTGCGCATAGATCTCCTCGAACCACGCCGCAAATTTGCCTTTGGATGTGGTGCCGTCTTCGCCGTACACCCTGTAATTCGCAACCCGGTCGATGAAGAAGACAGACAGTACTTTGATGCCCATCGGGTGCAGTTTTTTTGCTTTCTCGAAATGGCGGCGCACCGTGGCCTCAATCTGCAGGCGCAGGATGGCGTCGGTCAGCGCGCCATGCGGACGGCCGAGGGATGCGCGCACGTCGTTGGCGAAGGTGACAAAGCCTTCGCCCGCGTCGATCTCATTGACGATAAAACCGTTGCGGTAGATTTCACGCTGATTGGACCATGCATACAGATCGTCGCCATTTTTTACCGTCACCGATTTCTTGGCCGGGCCGCTGGCTTGATTGACCCAGATCGATAATTTGGCGGACACACTGCGCTTGGCGGTTTTGAAGCCGTCCAATTCGATGAACGCCTGATTGGCATCCTGCAGCTCGATGACCGAATCTACGCCGATCTGCTTGACCAGCCCCAACTCATACGCGCGCACCGGATCGAGCGAATAGATCAGGTTGTAGGCGTTGCGGTGCGTGGCCGAATAGCGCAGGGTGCATAGAGGATTGAGTCGAGCAATCGCCTGCTTGCGGATGTCGGTTTCCAGATTCTGCGGTTCATCCAGAATCACCACAGGATGCGACGATTGAATGAATTCAATGGGTTTAACCCCCGCCTCACGCATCTGGTTGATGACGTTGCCCTTGGCTTTTTTTCTGGCCTTGCCGCCCGCCGTGTCATCGCTGGCTTCGGTCGAATCCTTGGCGAAGGCATCGATATTGATGACCAGGATTTGAATCGCATCGGATAGGGCAAAATTGCGAAGCTGGTGTACCCTGCCAGCGTCGTACACCATGAACTCCATGCGCTCGTAGCCGTAGAGCGTCTGGAAGTGCTCGCGGGTGATGTTCAGGCTGGACAGCACGCCTTCGCGGATCGCCACCGATGGCACCACAATCACGAATTTCTTGAAGCCGTAGGTTTTGGACAGTTCGTGAATCGTGCGCAGGTAGACATAGGTTTTACCGGTGCCGGTTTCCATCTCCACCGTGAAGTTGGGGAAGCTGCCTACGGGTGCGCCGTTGTCCAGCGCCATCGTTGCCAAGGCATCCGATGCTTCAACGCCATGCGCGGCTTGCACTGCGTGCAGATTGGCAAGCCATTGCGCATCGTCTATCACGCGCTGGTTGGCGATGCCCATTTCGGTCAGTGCCAAGCTGGACAGCGTGTCGTCACGCGCCACGGCGGTTTGTGACGCGTCCGGCTGTCCCTCGAACAGCGACACGACGGCGTGGATCGCATCGAGCTGGTAT
>JAYVSK010000202.1:0-5773 GCA_043775395.1 Lysobacter sp.
TGGTCGTCGGCAGGCGCGACGATGAGACCATTGTGGCCGTCGACGATAATCTCGCGATTGCCGCCCACATCGGTGGCCACGACCGGCAGACCGCTGGCGCAGGCTTCCAGCAGCGCCATCGAATAGCCCTCGCTGAGCGACGACAGTACGAACAGATCGAAGCCCTGCAGCAGCTGGCGCACGTCGCTGCGATCGCCGAGAAACCGGACCGCATCGCCGATGCTCAGCGCTGCAGCCTGCGCCTGCAGCGTTTCGCGCAGCGCGCCATCGCCCACCAGCACCAGCGCACTGTCGGTATGGGCGGCATGCGCCCGCGCGAAGGCGTGCAGCAGCGTCGACTGATCCTTGACCGGATTGAGCCGGCCGACGGTGCCAATGATGCGCGCGTTCGGCGCAAGGCCCAGTACATTGCGCAGCGCCGCGCGTCGTTCTTCTGAAGCGCATGAGAACGCATCGACGCGGATGCCGTTGGGCACCGCCAGCAGACCGCGCCGCGGAACCACGCCCTGCTGCGCGAAACGCAGCCGGGCCGCCTCGCACACCGCTGCAACTACATCGGTACGGCGCATGGTCCGGCGGTACAGCCATTCGCCGCGACTGCCCGGCTGCGCAGCGCCCATGCCGTGGCGGGTGTTGACGATACGCGCCAACGGCAGACCAGCCGCCGCTGCCACCGTGTGGTAGTGCGCGTTGGCGTTATGGGTGTGCACCACCGCGCCCGGTACCGCACGCAGCCACGCACGCAGCCGCAGCACCGCACTCAGATCGAAGCCGCCGCGCTTGCGGCAGGCATGCACGGGGATTCCCTGCGCTTCCAACTCATGCGCGAGCGCACCGGCCGCGTACAGACACACGACGAGGCAGCGATGCCCCGCCGCACGCTGCACGGACGCAAGATCGATCACCATGCGCTCAAGGCCGCCGCGCTCCAGATTCTCGACCACGTGGACGATGTCGAGTGCAGGCCCGGCGACGTTCATGACAATGCTCACGCCGGTAATGCGCATGTCCGCAACGCTCACGTCGGCAGCGCTCACGTCGGCAGCTCGCACACGGTGACTCTGCGCTTGCCGCTGGCGGTCAGCGCGATCGCATCGACAGTCTCGAAGGCGATAGTGATGCGGTCCCCGGCCAGCTTGCGGATCCCCTCGCGGATGAGGTCATGCACTGAGATATCGTAGTTCGCATCGGGGACCAGCCGGACCAGCAGGGTGTCCAGCTGGCGCTGCACCACCTGATACTGCTTCACGCCATTGACCGACAGAAAGAGGTAGACGATGTATTCCCCGGGCAACAGCCGGCCATCCTGCAGACGCAGCGCATCGAGCTTGCGCCCGTCGACCTTCGCCAGCTTCGGCAGCCCGCGGCCACATACGCAGTGCGTATGGCCGGGCGTGCCCAGATCGCCGTTGAGGTAACGCATCAGCGGCATGCCGAAGTTGTGCAGATCGGTGATCACCAGTTCGGCAGGACCGCTGTGCGGCATTCCGGCGGCGGCGCCGTGAAACTCGACGTGCAGATGATCGGTGTTGATATGCAGCCCGTCGTGCGCCCCGCACTCGGCAGCGATCAGCATGAACTCGCGGCAGCCGTAAGTATCGTAGGCCGGCGCACCGAACACGCGCTGCAGCCGTTCGCGCTGATGCGGATGCAGCGCCTCGGCCGCGCCCAGAATCCGCTGCGGACGGTGGATGCTGCGGCCGTTGCGCTCGATCCAGTGCGCCAGCTCCACCAGCGGACCGACATACGACACGATGGTCTCCGGCTTGAAGCGATCGATAGCATCGGCGTATTCGCGCATGCGCCGTTCATTCATGTCGAACGCATTGAGCATGCGCCGGTTGAACGCAGCGTGGTACAGACGATCCTTGAACAGTTGAAAGCCTGCCGGAGCCGCCACCGGCGCGCCCCACAGATACACGGTGGGCTGGCCCAGATGCGCGCCCGACCACCCGTAGCCGCGATACATCACCGCGACCCGGCGTTCGTAGCTTTCGCGGGTGTAGCCGAAACGCATCGGCTCGCCGGTGGAGCCGCCGGTGCTTTTGAAATACAGCTTGCCGCGATAGGCGGGCGCGATCATCGCATCGAAGTGCTTGCGGATGTCCGGTTTGGTCAACACCGGGAGCTTCGCATAGTCGCTGCGGTCCTGGATGTCGGCCGCAGACGCCACCCCGGCCTGCGCCCACCAGTCGCGATAGAACGGGACTTGATTCCAGCAATGCGCGATCAACCGCTGCAGTTTTCGCCACTGGATCGCATCGATCTCATCCGCAGAGCGCCACTGATCGCGCTCGTACTCGCGCAGATAAGCCAAGGTGCTGCGTCGACGCAGACCGGACTCGTACGCCGGATACAGCACGCGCCGGAATGCGGATTCGTAGAGACCGCTCATGCGGGCACCGCCGCGCGCGCATGCGCCCATGCAAGCAGGCGCGCGCCGAAGCGCGGCTGGCCCCGCAACAGGCGCTGGTGCAGCTGCTGCATGTGCGCGATATCGTTGCGCGACCAACAGCCCAGCGACAGCGTCAGCGGCAGATACAGCGCACCGCCGATCGCTGCGCCGACCACCAGCGCAGCCCATGCCGGCAGATGCGGCACCAGCGGCCACAGCGGCAGCACCGCCAATACGCTGGCCACCAGCGTGCGCAGGATGCGCAGCCAGTCGGGCGATACGCCGCTGACGCGAGTGGCCATGGTCAAGTAGGCGGCTGCATTGAAGATCGAGACCGTGAAGAACGCGACCATCGCGCCGCGCAGGCCATCGATATGGATCAGCCAGGCATCCAGCCCAAGCTTCAACACACCAAAGCAGATCACCATGATCAACACGGCGCGCTGGCGGTCGGCGCTGATGAGCAGACTCGACCCGCCCTGCGCCGAGGTAGTGATCGCCGCGCCGGTCAAGCATACCGCGAACACTACAGCGGCCTCCTCGTATTCGCTGCCGTACAGCAGACCGATCAACGGCTTGGCCAGCACCACGCCGAAAGCCACCAGCGGCAGCGCCAGCAGCGCGAGATACGCCGTGGACGCGGCGAAACGCCGGCCCGCGACTTCGCGGCCCTGACTCAAGGCATTCGCCATCATCGGCAGCAGCAGCGCACCGAACACGCCCGGCACCAGGGTGGCCGCGCCGCTGGCCAACTGGTAACCGACCTTGAACTGGCCGGCAGCGTGCGGGTTTGCGTAGGCGGTCAGAAACAACACTTCGATTTCGCTCGCAGCCATGAACCCGACGGTGACGATCAGCGTGCTGTACAGCATCTGCCGACGCACCCGCGGCACCAGATCGTCCGGCAGGTTCGGGCGGTCTTCGCCAGGCGGCAGCAGCGGCTGCAGCTGCGCGCGCGACATCGTGTAGAACATCACGCTGGAGATCAGGAACACGGCGAGCAGCCACTCAACGGGCATGTCGAACCACATCACCAGCGCCACCATCGCCAGATTCAATGGCGTCGACAGCACCGCGACCATCGCATTGATCCGGAAATTCTCCAGCCCTTTGGCCACGCCGATGTTGAACATGTAGCCGGCACGCAGCGATACCGCGATCACCAGGAACACGAACAGCATGCCGTGATCGAAGCCCGGCGCCACGCGGTGCCCCGCGAACCACAGCGCCATCGCGCCGATCGTCAGCACGATCGCCAGAAACACGCGCTGCGCGCGGCGCAGGTAAGCGATCAGCGGGCGCACCAGCGCCTCCCTACCGCCGCCGCGCAGCTCCGCGACGAATTTGATCGCGGCGCTGGCGGTGCCCGAGTTGGTCGCAGCTACGCCCATGCCCACCAGCCAGATCACCGCGCTGTAGGCGCCGAAGCCTTCCGGGCCCAGATGACGTGCGATCACGATCGAGGTCAGCATACCGAGCGCGAATTCGGTGTACATCGCAACCGACGAGAACAGCGTATTGCGAAGCGTACGGGCGCGGAGCGTCATTGCATCACCAGAAGAAGCTTGACCACGATGTAGAGAAAAATGGCGCTGCCTGCGCCGACCACCGGCCACAGGATCGCATCGTCGGCAAGCGGGAAACGTGGCAGATCGGGATTATCCCGCCGGATATCCGCATAGTGCGCCACCACCAGCGCGGCAAGCAGATACAGGATGATGACGTAGCTTCGGCTGAGAAAAAATGCCGACGTGAAGAAACCGGCCAGCGACAGCAGCAGCGTCAGCGCAATCGCACGGCCTTCGTCGATGGTCGCATCCAGCGCTGCCGGGTCCATGCTTCCATCGGGCGTTTCGAAACCGGCGTTCGCATCGTGGATTTCAAAATCGATGCCGTCGGCTTGGGCACCGAAATCATTTTGATTGAAACCGTTTCGATCGATATCGTCTTCGCCGCTGTCGTCCCAGACCGGCGGTGCGGACGGACGCGACCCTGCCCACATCATCCGGAAGCAATAGATCACGAACGCCAGCCACAGCGTGTAACCGATGATGCCGGTCTCGGCGAGGATCAGCACGAACGAGTTATGCGCAGTCAGCGGATTGTAATCGGTGTACTGGTCCGGGCCGACGCCGAATACCGGATGGCTCTGGAACATCTGCAGTCCCTCGTACCAGGATTCGACGCGTCCCTGCGCGGACTCTTCCTCGGCATCGATCTCGCTGAATCGCGACGGCAGCGCCAACAACACCGCGACCGCCATGGCGCCCAGCGCACCTGCGGTTAACAGGCCCTTGCGCTGCCAAATGTAGATGCCCATCACCGCCAGCAGCGCCAGCAGCGCGCCGCGGGAGTCGGTCAGATACACGCCATAGACCAGCACACCGGTCACCGTCAGCCAGAACAGGCGGCGCAGCCCCATCATTCCGCCGCGACCGCTCAGAAACGCCGCCATCGGAACACAGGTCACGAACAGCAGGCCCAGATCGTTGGGGTCGTTGAAAATACCGACGTATTGAATGCGCGTGCCCTGCGACAGCTCGATACCGGTCCAGCCGACGCCGATCTGCTGCTGCTCGATACCGTGCACCGCGAGCACTGCGGCGCACAGCGCGAAGATCGCCATGATCTTCAGAATCCGGCCGCGGCGGTCCAGGCCATTGGCGAACACCACGAACGCAAGCACCACCGGCGCGAACTTGCCGATCTGTTCGATCGCGCCGCCCAGCCAACCGTTGAACACGTGCGACAGCAACAATACGCAGAAAAACATCAGCAGCAGCGGATATTGCGGCGCATCGAAATGCTTTCGGGGCGACAACAGCCAGAATCCGGCTGCGGTGATCAGCATGATCGGCTGCAGCGGCAAACCAACGCTGTCGACCAGCGCCGGATAGTCCTGGGGCCGGATCAGCACCAGAAGCAGATAGAGCATCATCGCGATGAACATGAGGCGTGTTACCCGCTCCGCGTCCGCGAACGGTGGCAAAAGACTTCGGGCAGCGCCAGCACGCCTTCGAACCAGGCCGCGTCCATCTGCCGTTCGATCGGAATCCGCCGCATCGCGTAGCGCGAGTGCACACGCAACGCTTCGGGGCCGGCAAGATAGCTGCAGGCCATGCGATAGCCAGCATCGCGCACTGCGGCGGCGACCTCGTCGTTGTAAGCGTCTACACCTCCAACCGGATATGAGATCACCCGGGCCTCGGATCCTAGCTCGCGCTCGATCGTACGTTTGGATGCCGCGATGTCCTCGCGCATCTCCGCAGGCGGCATTTTCGCCAGCATGCGGTGATCCACGCCGTGCGAACCCACTTCCATCCCGCCCGCGCGCATCTCGCGCAGCTGCGTCCAGGTCATCGGCCGGCAATCGGCATG
>JAYVSK010000203.1:0-5002 GCA_043775395.1 Lysobacter sp.
GGTCTCGGTGAGTTCGCCTACCGCAACGGCCTGAACCTGCACGGCAAGATCGCTTTTCCCGCAGGGGCGGCGGGAGCCGCGACCGGGCCGCAAGCCCCGATCCTCGGCCTGCGCGAACACGCCCTGGTCGCCATCGGCGGCGGCAAGGATTCGCTGGTCAGTATCGAAGCGCTGCGCGGCATCGGCGTCGAGCAGAGCGTGACGTGGATCGGCGGTTCGCAGCTGATCAAAGCCTGCGCCGAGCGCACCGGTTTGCCGATGCTCAATGTCGGCCGCCAGCTTGCGCCGGAGCTGTTCGAATACAACCGTCAGGGCGCATGGAATGGGCATATTCCAGTCACCGCAGTCAATTCGGCGATCCTGGCATTTGCGGCGGTGGTGTTGAATGCCGGGCAAGTCGTGTTCTCGAACGAACGGTCTGCCAGCTACGGCAGCATGATCGAGGGAACCGGCGAGGTGAATCACCAGTGGTCGAAAGGCTGGGCCTTCGAGCAGGCGTTCGGCGATCATGTGCAGCGTCACGTCGCTGCCGACCTCAAGTATTACTCGCTGCTGCGTCCGTTGAGCGAATTGGCGGTGGCAAGGCAGTTCGCGAAGACCAGCCATTACGACGCGCATTTTTCCAGCTGCAACCGCAATTTCCATATTCTCGGCGAGCGCCCGGTTAACCGCTGGTGCGGAATCTGCCCGAAGTGTCATTTCGTGTTTCTGGCGCTGGCGCCGTTCATGCCCAAGCCGCGTCTGGTCGGTATTTTCGGCCGCAATCTGCTTGACGATGCGTCGCAGGCCAGCGGCTACGACGCATTGCTCGAATACCAGGATCGCAAGCCGTTCGAGTGCGTGGGCGAGGGCAGGGAATCGCGCTCAGCGATGGCGACATTGAGCGAGCGTCCGGAGTGGTGCGAAGACAGCATCGTGGAGCGCTTCGCACGCGAAATACGTCCGCAGCTGTCGCCGCTGGAGCAGCAGATCGCACCGCTGTTGATTCTGGACGGCGCGCACCGCGTGCCGGCTGTCATCTGGGGACGTCTGCATGCGCAGTTCAGCACTTAGCATCGCGAAGCTCGACGGCCTGCGGGTTGCGCTGTGGGGCTGGGGCCGTGAAGGCCGCGCTGCATACTGCGCGATCCGCCGCCGCTTGCCGGCCTTGCCGCTGACCTTGTTTTGCAGTGCTGCCGAAGCCGACGAAGCCCGTGCGCTCGACGACGCGCTGTTGACAGCCCAAGCCGGTGCCAGCGCCGAGCGCTTGTCCGCATTCGATGTGGTCGTCAAATCTCCCGGCATCAGCCCTTACAAGCCGGAAGCCATGGAAGCCGCTCGTCGAGGCACTCGGTTCATCGGCGGTACTGCGCTGTGGTTCGCCGAGCATGCGGATGCACGCACGATCGTTGTCACCGGTACCAAAGGCAAAAGCACAGCGACCGCTTTGTTGGCGCATCTGCTGCGCGCCGGTGGGCACCGTACCGCGCTGTGCGGAAATATCGGCATGCCGCTGCTGGAACTGCTCGATGTGCCGCAGTCGCCCGAGGTCTGGGCGATCGAACTGTCGAGCTATCAGACCCGCGATGTTGCCGCGTCCGGCGTATCGCCGATGATCGCGGTCGCAACCAATGTGTTTCCCGAGCATCTCGATTGGCACGGCGGCGAAGCGCGCTATATCGACGACAAGCTCGCGCTGTTCACCGGGGCGAAACCGCGCATCGCGATTCTCAACGGCAACGATCCGGTGCTGGCTGCGCTGGATCTGCCCGACAGCGACGTGCGTCTGTTCGGAGTCGACACCGGCTGGCATTTGCGCGGCGATGTGGTGTATCGCGACGGCCGCGCGATTTTCGATACGCGGAACGTGCCGCTACCCGGGCGCCACAACCGCAGCAACCTGTGCGCCGTACTGGCAACGATCGAAGCGCTGGGACTCGATGCCGAAGCGCTGGCGCCGCATGCCGCGACGTTCCAGCCGCTGCCGCATCGCCTGCAGACGCTTGGTACGCGCGATGGCATCGTTTACGTCAACGATTCGATCAGCACGACCCCGCACGCCAGTCTGGCAGCGCTGGACTGCTTCCGCACGCAGCGGGTCGCATTGATCGTCGGTGGCCATGATCGCGGCATCGATTGGAGCGATTTCGCCCAGGCCATCCGCACGCAGGCGCCTGCGGCTATCATCACGCTTGGCCAAAACGGCCCCAGAATCCACGGCCTGCTCGAACCGATATCCACTGTGGCGGGCTTTGCGCTTGCCGATGCCGACGATCTGCCAGAGGCGATGGTCAAGGCGCGCGAACTGCTGGCCGGTGAGGGCGTGATCCTGCTGTCACCCGGCGCGCCCAGCTTCGGTACCTATCGCGATTACACCGAGCGCGGCCGTCATTTCGCAGAGCTGGCCGGCTTCGATCCCGAGACGATCGCGGCGATTGCGGGTATCGGCATCCACTGAGATGCGAGTCTCAAGGGCGGTTCGGGCAGGCTGCCCGAACCGAGCGATCCAGCCGACCACCGTGGCGACAACTGTCGTCTTTTCCGGGTAATCTGGTCCGCTACAGTCCGAATATCCAAGGAGTACGATCATGCGTCCGATGCGATGCGCAGGCGTTTTCGCCCTGCTATGTCTTTCCGTTCTTTTCGCGCTGCCCGCGTTTGCAGCGATGCAGGCCAAACCGGTCGAATGGAAACAGGGTAAGCAGCGTTTCAGCGGCTATCTGGTCTACAACGATGCCACATCGACAAAACGCCCGGGCCTGATGATGGTGCCGGACTGGAAAGGCGTGACCCCGGTTGCGGTCGAAAAAGCCAAGCGCATTGCCGGCGCGGGCTATGTGGTGCTGGTTGCGGACATGTTCGGCAAGGGCGTGCGTCCGAAAGACGACAAGGCCGCCGGTGCGCTGGTCGGCAAGATCTATCAAGATCTGCCGATGCTCCGTGCACGCGCCGCCGCTGCATTGGATTTTCTGCGCGGCCAAGCCGCGAATGCGCCGATCGACACCAGCCGCATCGGTGCGTTCGGGTTCTGTTTCGGCGGCAAGACCGTACTGGAACTTGCACGCAGCGGCGCCGACGTTGCTGGTGTGGTGAGCTTCCACGGCGGCCTCGATACGTCGATGCCAGCGCAGCCGGGTGCGTTGAAGACC
This sequence comes from Lysobacter sp., assembly GCA_043775395.1. Lineage (GTDB taxonomy): Bacteria > Pseudomonadota > Gammaproteobacteria > Xanthomonadales > Xanthomonadaceae > Lysobacter_I. The sequence goes on from JAYVSK010000203.1 coordinate 3,129, forward strand.
AGCGTTCTGGTGCTTAACGGCGCCGACGACAGCTATGTGCCTGCCGCGCAGATCGAAGGTTTCGAAAGCGAAATGAAGGCTGCGGGTGCGGATTGGCAGTTCGTCAACTTCAGCGATGCAGTGCATTGCTTCGCGCTGGAGTCTGCGAAGAGCCCACCGGGCTGCGTGTATAACGAGCGCGCGGCCAAGCGCGCGACGACGATGATGAATCAGTTTTTCTTCGAGCGCTTCGGCGGCTGAGCGCTTGCTGCGGCGGCGATCGCACCCGCGATCGCCGCACGCGCCTGCGGACTGTTCTTCCAGCAGGTGGTGCCAAGCATCGCTGCGACTTGCTCGACAATCCCATCCACGTTCGCGATCGCGAGCGTTTCCAAAGCGTCGAAACCGATCTGCTCCAGACGGTTCACGACGGTGGGGCCGACGCCTTTCACTGTCAGCAGCAAAGCGCGTTCGTGTGCGTGGAAGCCCACGATGTCAGTAATCGCGTCGAACCGCATAGCGGGCGAGCCCGCGCAACGCGGCAATGGCGTCGTTCCCGTCCAGGCCGTCCAATGCCGTTTCCGCCGCCGTTGCGTAGGCTTCAGCGCGACGACGGCTGTATTCGAGACCACCGGTCGCTTCAATCGCCGCCAGTACTTCCGGCATGGCGTCGATGTCACCGTTTTCCACGGTCGCGCGCAGTCGCTGCCGTACATCATGGTCCGAATGCTGAATCGCGTGGATCAGCGGCAGCGTCGCCTTGCCTTCGGCCAGATCGTCGCCCAGATGTTTGCCAAGCATCGCCTCGTCGGCGCTGTAATCCAGCACGTCGTCTGCGATCTGGAACGCATAGCCCAGCGCCATGCCGTAATCGTGCAGGCGCTGCTGCGTGGTCTCGTCTGCGTCGGCCAGCAGCGCGCCGATCCGGGTCGCAGCGGCGAACAGCACGGCGGTCTTGCGTTCGATGACGTTGAGGTAGGCCACCTCGTCTGTATCCGGATTGCGGATATGCAGCAACTGCAGCACCTCGCCTTCGGCGATGGCATTGGTGGTGTCGGCCAGGATCCGCATCACCGGCAGGCGCTCCAGCTCGACCATCAGCTGGAAACTGCGGGAGTAGAGAAAGTCTCCGACCAGCACGCTGGCGGCATTGCCGAACATCGCGTTGGCGGTCTTGCGGCCGCGGCGCAGGTCCGACTCGTCGACCACGTCATCGTGGAGCAGGGTGGCGGTATGGATGAATTCGATCACCGCAGCCAACTGGTGTGCGTCCGTGCCGCTGTGGCCCAAGGCCCGGGCGGTAAGCAGGAGCAGCATTGGGCGCAGACGTTTGCCGCCAGCGGCGACGATGTGCTCAGCGACCTGATTGACGAGGGCCACATCGGAGCCCAGGCGCCGGCGGATGAGGGCATCGACCGCGGCCATATCGGCGGCAGCGAGGGCCTGGATGGCGGACAGATCGAGCGAAACGGGGACCGAAGTCGCTTCCATGGGAGATCCAGACGGGTGATCGCACTATTATAAGTGGCCGGACTTGTCGATTCGGAAATTCCTGACTCGCCAATGAGGCGGTTCCCGATGTCGCGATGGGGGTTGGTTATAATCCAATACTCGTCGCCACTACCGGCGACTCAGCAGGAACTGTTCATGGCACGCGGCATCAACAAGGTGATCCTGGTCGGCAACCTCGGCAACGACCCCGAAACCAAATACACCCAGGGCGGCATGGCCGTCACCAAGGCCAGCCTGGCGACTACTTCGGTCCGCAAAGACAAGGAAGGCAATACCCAGGAGCGCACCGAGTGGCACCGGGTGACTTTCTTCGGCAAGCTTGGCGAGATTGCCGGCGAGTACCTTAAAAAAGGAAGCCAGGTCTACGTGGAAGGCTCGATCCG
>JAYVSK010000204.1:0-8487 GCA_043775395.1 Lysobacter sp.
GTTTCAATCTGCCGCAATGCGTCAATGTTTCCCCTGTGCCGGCTGGCGTTGACCTGTCCAGGCCGATGTCGAACGATCCCGATGCCGAGTGGCGGCGAAGTCGCCAAAGTGTTGTGAATACCGGGAATTCCAGTCCACCATCTATCAATTGGGTTCTTCGGGCGATGTTTTTGCCTGTGCGCCCCACAAACATTCGTTCCCCATTTCCCAAAACAGCGGCGATGTGGTGTATGGTGGGCGCACTGTTCCAAGCGGGATCACGGTACATCGTGGCCCGATGCGGTAGATCCAAGGTTGCAAGCCGTCAGCGGCCCGTCTTGAATGCTTTCTACGAAGGCTTTACGACGGGGTTTCACTCGGTCGAGCCCAGACGATCCGCTCATCGTTCGCGTTACCCCCGGCTAGACAGTCGCGTTGCCGCAAGGTTTCGTGTATTCACCAGCTGTCTATGTTTTTGAGGAGTAACACACCATGTCCGATCGTCAGAGTGGCACCGTCAAGTGGTTCAACGATGCCAAAGGTTTTGGCTTCATCACCCCGGAAAGCGGACAGGATCTATTCGTCCATTTCCGTTCAATCCAGGGAAACGGCTTCAAGTCTCTGAAGGAAGGCCAGCAGGTCACCTTCAAGGTTGTGCAGGGCCAGAAAGGCCTACAGGCTGACGAAGTCCAAGCACTCTGATACCGCACATACGAAACACGGCTTCGGGCGTCTGCGCTCGGGGCTTTCTTAGTTGGTTTCACCGGGTACAGGTTCCAGCCTCAACAGGCTTCTGTACCCATCACCAGTCAATTCTCCAGGAGTAACGCAACATGTCAGATCGTCAGAGCGGCACCGTCAAGTGGTTCAACGATGCCAAAGGTTTTGGCTTCATCACCCCGGAAAGCGGACAGGACCTGTTCGTCCATTTTCGGTCGATCCAAGGCAACGGCTTCAAGTCGCTGCAGGAAGGCCAAAAGGTCACCTTCAAGGTTGTGCAGGGCCAGAAGGGTCTGCAGGCTGATGAAGTCCAAGCGGTCTAATAAACGCTTGTGAAATACGGCCCCGGGCGTCCGCGCCCGGGGTTTTTTATTGCCCGCGATTCCAGTGGCCGGCTGTTTCGGCAAAAGATGTGGCCTGCGGAAGCGGCAGGCAGGTGTTAGTCCGCGCCTCTCGCATCCGTTATCCTGACCGCCTGTTTCCGCTATGCCAGAAGCCTTTATGAGCCACGCCATGTCCAACTCGATCCGTTTTTGTTGTGTATGTGTGCTTTGTGCTGCTGCCTTGATGACTGCCTGCAAGAAAGATCGGGATAGCGCGCCACAGCAGCACGCAGAGGCCGAAGCGCCGATCGTCACGCCCTCACAGCCTGCGCCGGTCGAGCTGAAGGACGTCATGGAGAACGACGCCCGCTACATTATCGGTATCAGTTATCCGCCGCAGGCAGCTCAATATCCAGGCCTTGCGCAAGCCTTGCGCAGTTACGCGGACAGTGCGCGCGCCGAGCTGCTCAAAGCCGTCGCTGCCGTCGATCCCGGTAAGCAGAACGGTCCTTTCGATCTGACCCTCAATTTCACTCTCGTCGCCGAGACGGCCGAAATCATTGCCGTAGCCGCCGACGGCAGCAGTTTCACCGGTGGCGCCCACGGCACGCCTCTGGTCGCGCGCTTCGTGTGGTTGCCGAAGCAGGGCAGGCTATTGGCTTCCGACAGCCTGTTTTCCGATCCACGCAGCTGGAGCATCATTTCCGACTACACCCGCGAACAGCTGCATGCATCGCTCTCGCAGCGGGTGGACGATGACGAGCTCCCGCCGGCAGAGCGCGCTGACATCATGCGTTCGGTCGGCAAGATGATCGATGCCGGCACCGAGCCTGCAGCGCCGTCGTTTGCCGCGTTCGAACCAGTGCTTGCGCCCGAAAGCGACAAACTGATGGGCCTGCGCTTTGTGTTTCCGCCTTACCAGGTCGGGCCTTACGCCGATGGCGTGCGTATGGTTGAAGTGCCGACCGAAGTGCTGTTACAGCATCTTGCCCCCGAATATCGCAGCATGTTCGTGGTGGTCAAACCGGCGCCGGTTGCCGATATCGTCGCCTCGCCGACGCAGTAAACGTCGCAGTTAATCAGCCTGCGTTGAAGGTGGCCGAAAGCACTGCGCCACAGTCGCTTTCCAATTTCAATTCCACCAAGGCGTCTGCGCGGGTCTGTCCGCGATTGAGTATCGCAATCGGCGCGCCGCGTTCATGGGCGATGCGCGCGAAACGAAAACCCGAATACACCATCAGCGATGACCCCACGATCAAGATAGCTTCGGCCGCATCCAGCGCGATAACTGCCTGCGCATAACGCGTGCGAGGCACATTTTCGCCGAAAAATACGACGTCCGGTTTGTGCATGCCGCCGCAGAGCGCGCAATACGGTGGATTGAATTTCAGGACGGCGGCAGCGTCGATATCGGCATCGCCGTCTGGCGCGATGGCTGCATCGCGCGGTCGCCAGTCGACGTTGGCGGCCATCATCCGAGTCTGCAGTTCCGTTCGTGGCCGTTCATCGCCGCATGCCAGACAGATCACGCGATCCAGGCGCCCGTGCAAATCGATCACGTTGCGGCTGCCGGCTCGCTGATGCAGGGTGTCCACGTTCTGGGTCACCAAAGCGGTGATGCGATCTGTCAGTTCGAACGCTGCCAGCGCGCGATGGCTCGCGTTCGGCTGCGCGTTGGAAAAGATCGGCCAGCCGATAAAACTGCGCGCCCAGTAGCGCCGATACGTGGCGGAATCACCAATAAGCGCCTGATACGTGACCGGTGGGTTGCGTTTCCAGCTGCCATCGGTGTTCCGGTAATCGGGGATACCGGAGGCGGTGCTGACGCCGGCACCGGTGAGCACGAACACACGCTTGTGGCGATCAAGCCATTTGCGCAAAGCATGTGCATCGGCAAGGATTGATTCGATATCCGGTGCTGGAAGTGAATGTTGCATGGGTGAAGCTTATGTGATTCACACGATGAATCAACATCCTAAACGACACCGCCCGGACGAACCGGGCGGTGGATGTAACGATGGCGATGCGATCACTCCGTAGTCAGACCGCGACGCTTCAACAGCGGCCCGATCTGCGGTTCGCGGCCGCGGAACTGCTTGAACGTAGTGATGGCATCTTCGGAACCACCGCGGCTGAGCAGTTTTGCGCGGAACCAGTCGCCGTTCTTTCGGGTCAGGCCGCCGTTTTCCTTGAACCACTCCACGCTTTCCGCGTCCAGCACTTCCGACCAGATATAGGCGTAGTAGCCGGCCGAATAGCCGCCCATGATGTGGCTGAAATAAGTGGTGCGATAGCGCGGCGGTACCGCGTAGAAATCGGTGCCGTTCCGTTTCATCGCCGCAGCTTCGAACGCGATCAGATCTTCAGCGGCCGGCACTTTGTCGACGGTCAATTGGTGATAGCTCTGGTCCAGCATCGCAGCGCCCAGATATTCGGTGGTGGTGAAGCCCTGGTTGAACTTCGATGCCGCCAGCACCTTGTCCAGCAGTTCTTTCGGCATCGGTGCGCCGGTCTGATAGTGCTTTCCGTAATTGGCCAATACTTCCGGCCAATCGGCCCACATCTCATTGACCTGCGACGGATATTCCACGAAATCGCGCGGCACATTGGTGCCGGAGAAGCGCGGGTACTGCACGTTCGAGAACATGCCGTGCAGCGCGTGACCAAACTCATGGAACATCGTGGTCACTTCATCCCAAGTCATCAGCGTCGGTTCGCCGGCCGGTGGCTTCGGGATATTGAGATGGTTGGCGACTACCGACAGATTGCCGGTCAGCGCCGACTGCGAGACGTATTCGTTCATCCATGCGCCGCCGCGTTTCGAACGGCGTGCGTACATATCGGCGATAAAGATCGCCAGTTGTTTGCCGTTGGCATCGTACACGTCGTAGACCGTCACGTCGGGTTGATAGACCGGCAGATCGGTGCGTTGCTTGAAGGTCAGTCCGTAGAGCTTCCCCGCAGCGAAAAACACGCCGTTCTCCAGCACATTCTTCATTTCGAAGTAAGGCTTGAGCTGCGACTCGTCGAAGTTGTAGCGGGCTTGTCGCACTTTCTCGGCGTAGAACGCCCAGTCCCAAGGCTCCAGTTTGAAACTTGGCTGGCCCTTGGCCTTTTGCTCTGCGTCGATCACCGCCTGCATATCCACGGCCTCGCGCTTGGCGTTGACTACGGCCGGCGGCGCCAGCTTGGCCATCATCGCGTTCACAGCCTCGGGGTTGCGCGCAGTCTCGTCTTCAAGCACGAATGCGGCGTGATTGGCGTAGCCCATGAGTTTTGCGCGTTCGGCCCGCAGCTTCAGCACTTGCGATACCTCGCTGGTATTGTCGAACTCGCCGCCGTGGCTGCCGCGTCCGATCGACGCTTTGAAAACACGTTCACGCAGCGCGCGGTTTTCGAGCTGGGTCAACACCGGCTGGCCGGTCGTGTTGAGCAGCGCGATCACATATTTGCCTTCCAGCTTGCGTGCTTTTGCGGCTTCAACTGCCGCTGCGATCTGGCCGTCGGACAGGCCCGCAAGTTCTGCTTTGCTATCGACCACGACCGCTGCAGCGTTTACTTCGGCCAACACATTCTGGCTGAACTTCGTGCCCACTGTGGCGAGCTCGCTGTTGATCTCTTTGATCCGCGCTTTCTGCGTTTCGGTCAGATTGGCGCCGGCGCGAACGAAGTCGGTGTAGTAGCGTTCGATCAGCCGCACGCCCTCGGCGTTCAAACCAAGCGACTGACGTCGATCGTGCAGCGATTTGATGCGTGCGAAGAGTTTGGGATTCAGCGAGATCGCATCGCCGTGCGCCGACAGTTTGGCAGCGTAGTCGGCCTGCAGCTTCTCCCGCGCGTCGTTGGTATCGGCACCGGTGAGGTTGAAGAACACGGCGGCTGACCTTCCCAGTACTTTGCCGGTTTTTTCCAGCGCGACAATGGTGTTCTCGAATGTCGCCGGCTCGGCGCTGTTGGCGATCGCCCCGACTTCCTTGATCTGATCGGCCATGCCGCGGTCGAAGGCGGGACCGAAGTCGCTGTCCTTGATCTTGTCGAAAGGGGGGTACTTCAGCGGCAGGGTGCTTTCGGCAAAGAATGGATTGTTTTGAGCGGCGGGTGCGGGCATGTCGGTCTTGTCGTTGGCGGCGTAGGCGGTCGGTGTGCTGGCGCAGCCAGCCAAGCCGGTAGCGATGGCCAGCGCAAGGGTGCAGGCAAATGGGCGGGTCATGGACGATCCTCGAAGCATAAGTACAGGCGGAATAGCAGGATGCAGGGTAGCGGAAGGGGCAGCCGGTGGCCCATGACGAAAGCCATGTTGCAGTCTGAACGGCGCTTTTGTGCACTCTGCAGCGCGCTGAATTGACGAATTGTTTACAATTCCAGCACTTTCAAGCGTGCAGCTCCCGCAGGCTGATGCCGATAAACCGGCCTATGCCGCCCACCCCTGTTCCTACGTCTATAAAAATTTTCCCCATCAGCCAGGATTCCATCCATGACCCACTCCCATCGCCACGGTCGTCATACGCTGCGTTTCGGCGGACTTGCCGCCGCCATCTTCTTCGCTCTCCCGGCCATGGCTCAGGACTCTGCCGCCGAACCGGGCGCACCTGAGCTCGATGCCATTACCGTCACCGCTCAGCGCCGGGTCGAGAATATCCAGGACGTGCCGATGGCCATCACCACCATCGACCGCGAAAAACTCGAAGCCCTCACCTCCAGCGGCGACGACATCCGCCTGCTGTCGGGTCGAATGCCCAGTTTGAATATCGAATCTTCGTTCGGCCGCGCGTTCCCGCGCTTTTATATCCGTGGCCTGGGAAATACCGATTTCGACCTCAACGCTTCGCAGCCGGTATCGCTGGTCTATGACGGTGTAGTCCAGGAAAATCCGATTCTCAAAGGCTTTCCACTGTTCGATCTGGATCAGATCGAAATGGCCCGCGGCCCGCAGGGCACGCTGTTCGGCCGTAATTCGCCTGCCGGTGTGATCAAATTCGAATCCGCGCGCCCCGATAAAGAATTCGGCGGTTACGGCCGCATCGGCTACGGCAAGTACAACACCGTCAATGTCGAAGGCGCCGTCACCGGCGGCCTGAGCGAAACCGTTTCCGCGCGCCTGTCTGTGCTGCACGAGCGCCGCGATGATTGGGTGGACAACACCGCCAACGGCCCCGGCGACGATCTCGAAGGCTATCAAGAAACGGCTGCACGCCTGCAGGTGCTGTTCCAGCCCAGCGACACCTTCGAAGCGCTGGCCAACGTCCACATGCGCAAGCTCGACGGCACTGCGCGTCTATTCCGCGCAGGCCTGATCCGCCCGGGCACCAACGATCTCAACAGCGGCTTTTCCCGCGATCGCGTTTCGATCGATGGCCGCAATGAGCAGAGCCTTGACCAGTTCGGCGCCAACCTGCGCATGCGCTGGGATCTGGGCCGCGTCAGTCTGTATTCGATCAGCGGTTATGAAAGCGTTGAGGTTTTCAGCCGCGGCGATATCGACGGCGGTTCCAACTATGCTTTTCCGACCGGACCTATCGGTACATCGCTGTTCCCGGCCGAATCGGCCGACGGTCTGCCGCACCATCGCCAGCTCAGTCAGGAATTTCGCCTCGAATCCAACGAATGGGGCCGCTTCGATTGGCAGGCCGGCGCGTTTTGGTTCGACGAATCCATTGATGTCGACAGCTTTTCCTACAACGGCTTCGGCGGCCCCCAGAACGGCTATGCCATCCAACGCCAGGACAACACCGCATGGGCGGTGTTCGCGTCCGGCGATTTCGATGTGACCGACAAGCTGAAGCTGCGCGGAGGCCTGCGTTATACCGACGATCAGAAAGATTTCACCGCCCAGCGCGTGGTCGGCCCGTTCGGCCCGCCGATCGCGCCAATCAAGGTCAGCCCGAGCGACACCGACGTCAGCTGGGATCTCAGCGCGGTCTATCAGGTGGGCGATGATGTCAACGTCTACGGCCGCGTCGCCAAGGGCTTCCGCGCGCCCAGCGTGCAGGGGCGTCTGATGTTCGCCAATGCGACGCTGCCGTCTAATCAACTGGTCACCGTGGCCGACACCGAAACCGTACTGTCGTACGAAGCCGGCGTGAAGACGCAGCTGTGGGAGAATCGTCTGCGTCTGGGCTTCGCGGTGTTCCGCTATACCGTCGATAACCAGCAGCTCACTGCAGTCGGCGGCGCCAGCAACATCGCCACTCTGGTCAACGCCGACAAGACTCTCGGCCAGGGCGCCGAGCTCGATCTGCAGGCGTGGCTCACCGACAATCTGTACGTCACCTTCGGGGCCAGTTACAACGACACCGAGATCCAGGACAAGAATCTCACGGTCTTCGGCTGCGGCGGCGGCTGTCAGGTCAACGATCCGGCAGGTACCGTGGCCGGCACGTTCCGTATCGACGGCAATGCATTGCCGCAGGCACCGAAGCACGTCTACAACGTCACCGCGCGTTACGGCATCCCGACCAGCCACGGTGAATTCTTCGCTTACACCGACTGGGCATACCGCAGTGAGGTCAATTTCTTCCTCTACGAATCGACCGAGTTCACCGGTGCCGCGCTGCTGGAAGGCGGCCTGCGTGCGGGTTACAACTGGAATAACGGCGACTATGAAGTGACTGCATACGGCCGCAACATCACCAATGAAGAAACGATCGTAGGCGGTATCGACTTCAACAACCTCACCGGCTTTCTCAATGAACCACGTACGTGGGGCGTGGAGTTCAAAGCGAAGTTCTGAAAGATAGGCACAACATGTATGACATTGCCCGGCCTGCGGAGATACAGGTCGGGTTCTTAATGCCGTCACTCTTTTTGCGGGCGGGACAAGGTAATCCTTGAGCAGATTCAAAGGATTCAAAAAGCGGAATTTTCTCGTAGTCTGATCCAAGGAGGCTGACCTTGCCCTCGAATTCCGTATCCCGTAACCGTTTATATGATTGTGCTTGTTTGGCCTGAACGGCCAGCCATTGTTGTTCGAACTGCATCGGGCTGACGTAGTTCAAGGTGGAGTGTAATCGCGACTGGTCATGCCAAACCAGCCACGCGAAGGTTTCATCCTTGGCATGGCGACGGGTGATGAAACGCTGGCCGTGAAGCCGTTCTACTTTCAATGAGCCAAACAGTGCTTCACTGCAGGCATTGTCCCAGCAGTTGCCTCGCCGACTCATCGACGCAACGATGCCGTAGTCCTTGAGCACGTCCCGGAAGTCCTCGCTGGGGTAAAAAGTGTTAGTGCAACATCCTTTCTGTAAAACCCTGCAAGTCGGTGCCGCATGGATGACGGAGTTTAGGGTTTGAGTGTCAGGTAGATTTTGCCGGTCATCCATTCCTCGTCGAACTCGGCCAGCAGGGCCGACACCAGCCGCAGGCATGAAGCGCTGTTGGGGAAGATCGAAGCGACGCGGGTACGGCGCTTGAGTTCTCGATTGATCCGTTCCAGTCCATTGGTCGTGCGCAGGCGCACGCGATGCGC
>JAYVSK010000205.1:0-5700 GCA_043775395.1 Lysobacter sp.
GCCGGCATCGCTGTGGCTTCACTGTCCGTATTCGGCATATTGCTTTATTTCTCCGGTGTCATCCGATACATCCCGAACGACAAGATCGGCGTCGTCGAAAAGCTCTGGAGCATGTCAGGCTCCGTCCACAGCGGCCTGCTGGCGCTCGGCGGCGAAGCGGGCTACCAACCCGACCTACTGCGCGGCGGCTTTCATTTCTTCTTTCCCTTCCAATACCGCGTGCATATCCACCCGATGGTCTCGGTCACACAAGGCAAGATCGGTTACGTGTTCTCGCGCGATGGCCAAGATCTTCCGGCCGGGCAGACGCTTGCCGACAACGCGCTGGCAGCGGATTTTCGCGATGTGCGCGCGTTTTTAGCGACCAACGGCCAAAAAGGGCCGCAGCGAAAAGTGCTGCGCGAAGGCACCCACATCATCAATCCGGTGATGTTCGTGGTGATGACCGAAGAAGCCACGTATTCGCTCACCCTCAACAACGACGAACAGGCTTACTACGCAAAGATGCGCGATGTGCTGGACGCACGCGCGGCATTCGTTCCGGTGGTGATCAAGGAAGAAGTCGGGGCGCACGAATCCGACCAGCTTGCGATCGTCACCGTGATGGACGGCCCCGGGTTGCCGAAGGACGAACTGCTGGCGCCGGACGTCGGCGACGCGCACAACTCGTTCCAGGAGCCCGAGAAATTCCTTGCCGCAGGCGGCAAACGCGGCCGGCAGGAACGCGTGCTGGTCGAAGGCACGTACTACATCAACCGCCTGTTCGCGACGGTCGAATTCATCAAGAAAACAATTATCCCGGTCGGCCATGTCGGCGTGGTCGTGTCCTACACCGGCGGCAAGGGCGAGGATATCACCGGGCAGGACTACAGCCACGGCGAGCTGGTGCAAAACGGCTGCCGCGGCGTTTGGCAGGACCCGCTGATGCCTGGCAAGTACGCGTTCAATACGTATGCGGGCAAGATCGAACTGGTGCCGACCACCAACTTCGTGCTGATGTGGAAATCTGGCGAAAGCGGCTCGCGCTTCGACTCCAATCTGCGCGAGATCACGTTGATCACCAAGGATGCGTTCGAGCCGAACCTGCCGCTGTCTGTCGTGGTGCATATCGACTATCGCAAGGCACCGCTGGTGATCCAGCGCTTCGGCAACGTCGCGCAGCTGGTGGAACAGACACTGGACCCGATGGTGTCCTCGTATTTCAAGAACATTTCGCAAACCAAGACCTTCATCGAACTGATCCAGTCGCGCAGCGAGCTGCAGACCCAGGCTTCGGTCGATATGAAAACGCGCTTCCTCGCGTATTCGCTTGAGTTCCAGGAAGTCTTGATCGGCACGCCGAAACCGCAGCAGGGCGACACCCAGATCGAGTACATCATGGCCCAGCTTCGCGACCGCCAGATCGCGCGCGAGCAGGTGGAAACATTCGCGCAGAAGCAGATCGCCGCTGACAAGCAGCGCGAATTGAACGAAGCCGAGCAGCGCGCATCCAAACAGAAGGAGCTCACCGCATCGCTGGTTGATATTTCGATCAAGGAGAACATGGGCTCAGCTGCGGTCAAGGCCGCAGAAAAACGCCGTCAGGAAATCGAGGCGCTGGCGCAGGGCGAGCGCTTCAAGCAGGAGATGGAAGGTATTGGCCGCGCGTCGGCGATCAAAGCGGTCGGCGAGGCTGAAGCGTCCGCAATCAAGGCGAAATCAGAAGCGCTGGAAGGCGAAGGCGCCGACAAGCAGCTGATGCAGACGGTGATGCTGCGCATCGCCGAGGCCTTCGAGACATCGCGCGTGCCGCTGGTGCCGCAGATCCAGCTGGGCGGCGACGGCGGCAACGCGTTCAATGCGCTGCTGTCGCTCATGGGCTCACTCAAGGCGAAGGAATTGGCGCAGACCATCGAAGCGCCCGAGAGCGCACCCAGACCGCTGTAATCCGCAAGGGTCTGGATAACGACGCGCCGCCCCTCACCCGGGCGGCGTTCTTGCATGCGGATGAGGTTTCAACGGATCAGATCGGCCTGGACAACAGCGGTTTCGGTCAGCAAACCGAAATGACCGGTCACGAACGTGTAAGTGGCGTTCTCACCCGCCATCTGCGAGCTGTGGACGCCACCGACGGTACACACGCCCGTCGAGCAGACGATCTGATCGGTCCATGACTTCATCGAATACATGCGCGCGCCGACAGTTTTTCCAGCCAACCCATTGAGCAGCGGACTGCCCACCGAAAGTCCCCAGTAACCGCAGGTGCTGGTAACCACGTTGAAAGGATAGGCGCCGCAGGACCAGAGCCCGCGGTTGGCGCTGGCAATGCCGACGAACGCGTCGATATCACCACGCTCAGCGATCCGGTCGATCACGCGCGCAGCGAGCGTCACGCCCATCGAATGGCCGATGACATCAATCTTGCCTGTGCACGAAGCTGCGATTGCATCGATCAGGGCATTCTCGACCGGCGTCTCCTCGCTACCATTGTGATCGTTGCAGGCGGCGCAGGTTTTGCTGCCCCAGCTGGGACGGAAGATCTGGCTTGCGGTGTAGCCGCGTCGCTGCAGTTCGGCATAGGTATTGTCGAAATCTGCAGGCTTTCCGGCATTGCCGTGCACTAGTACCACGCTGTCGACGCAGGCGGCCTGCAGAGCGCCGCAGAACAAGAGTGATATCGAAACAATGACGATCGCGAACATCCACTGGCGTTTCATGCCTTGCCTCCATGACCGATGATACTGCCATGCTGGGCCCGGACCCGGTACGTGCGTAGTGGACGTTCGAGCATCGTGCAATGCAGCATGGGTCTGCGGACATGCATGTGCCGCGAATCAATCGCGAATCAATCGCGCATCAGTTGCGCCACAGACGCTTCGACCAGCGCATCGATGAATGCCGGCGGCAATGGCCAGCGTCCAAACCATCCGTTGCGTGTCCCGGTGAGCACCCGCAGCGACTGTCCGCGGCCACCGGGAATGCGCGACAGCGGATGGAACAGCAGGTCGCGCAGCGCTGCGACACGGTCGTGATCGGACTGGAACAGCGGTGTCAGCCAACGGCTCCAGAAATGATAGGTGCGCAGATGTCTGCGCCGCACTTGTTGATATGCCTCCAGCGCTTCAGGCAGCGCGGATGCCGCACGCAGCGCATCGCGCAGCGCCAACGCATCGGCCAAGGCCATATTCACGCCCTGCCCCAGCTGTGGGCTCATCGCATGCGCGGCATCGCCGACCAGCACGGCACGTCCTCGATGCCAGCGCCGCACTACGGTATCGCGGTAACGCGCCTGCGCCAGACCTTCCGGAACAGCGGTGTCGTCCAGCCGCCGCATGGCTTCAGGCCAGACGTTGGCCACCTGCTCTCGCCAGCGCGCCGCATCGCGACCGGCAATGGGTAACTCACTTGCAGGCAAGCTCCAGAAAAAACTCAATCGAGGCGTTGTATCGCCTGGGCGTGTACCCACCGGCAGCATGCCGACCATTCTCCTTGCATGGCGATAGCGCTGGCGCAGCTGGTCTGGCCATGGCCAATCGCCGGCAGGCACCAGGCACCACTGCGCACCCCAGGGATAGGGCCGGTCGAACACGATCTCGCCGATCTGCGCACGCAATGCCGAAGCCGAACCATCGGCGACAACGATCAGATTGAACGGACCGTGTTCATCGCCGTTGCCGTCGCGCAGCACGCCACGATCGTGATCGACATGCACGATCTCGCGGCCGCAGTGGATGCAGCGATCCTGCGTCCACGCGGCATCGAGCATTTCGAACAGCGCGCCGCGCTGCAGGCCCAGGCCGAACAATGCCGGATGCAGTTCGCGATAACGCATATCCATCACCACGCGCGCCGCATCGGTTTCACCGTACAGTCTGCGAACAACCGCACCGTGCTCCAGTGCGACGTCCAGCAATCCAAGTTCCCATAAAACACTCAGCCCAGTGGGCTGTAGCAGGAATCCGGCGCCCACCGGTCCGGGTACAGGCACGCGTTCGAACACCTCGACGCGGTGGCCGTCGCGGCTCAACGTGACCGCGAGCGCTTGTCCAGCCGTGCCGTAGCCGACGATCGCGATCCGCATGGCTGTTTTCATAGCGCACTCCGCCATATCGACACAGCGTCATGAACACAGGTCGGGAGCTGGCTCATAAAAAAGCCCCGCCGAAGCGGGGCCTGCAGATCGGGTTGACGACCACAGGAGTGGTTGACCTCAAGCAACCGGCATGATGTTGGCTGCCTGCGCGCCTTTCGGCCCCGTCGTGACTTCGTACGACACGCGTTGACCTTCCTGCAGACTGCGAAAGCCCTTTGCGCTGATTGCTGAGAAGTGCGCGAACACATCGGCACTGCCATCTTCGGGGGCAATAAAGCCAAATCCCTTGGCATCGTTGAACCATTTCACTGTTCCGTACGGCATATTCCTGTTGACCTCGATTGGGATGCGGTGGCGTGCGTCTTCACTGCCCAGGCTAGGGCTCGCGTGGCGCACGGCGGGAGTATGCCTGAGCGGCATGCGCGCGCAAGGGGTCGCATCGTCGGCGTTGTCTGTCGAAGATCGGCGTGGCTGCAGGTCAAATCGACTGGTCGCACTTCAGCAGCGCCGACAGCAGCGGACCGAGCCCTGCACTGGCGGCTTCGACGTGCGCCAACACATCTTCAAGCGTGATCTGTTCGTCGGGGTTGGGGCCGGCGCCGGCGGCCCAATTGGCTACGATTGCAAGGCAGGCGTAATCAAGACCCAGCTCACGTGCCAACCCGGCTTCGGGCATACCGGTCATGCCGACCAGATCGCAGCCGTCGCGCTGCATCCGCGCGATTTCGGCCCTGGTTTCCAGACGCGGACCCTGCGTGGCGCCATAACAACCGCCATCGACGACCGCGACTCCGGCTGCGGCCGCTGCAGCCAGAATCTCGCGGCGCAACATCGGCGTGTACGGGTCGCCGAAATCGACATGCAGCACCTCGGTGCCAGCCTCCTCGCACAGTGTGGAAATACGCCCCCAGGTGTAGTCGATCAACTGGTCCGGGCAGCCGAGCACGCGCGGCCCGAAGCGTTGGGTGATGCCGCCCACGGTGTTGAGCGCAAGCACACGCTGCGCGCCCATCGCCTTCAGCGCCGCCAGATTGGCCCGATAGTTGATCCGGTGAGGCGGCACCGAATGGCCCTCGCCATGACGGGCGAGAAACGCCACACGTTTGCCGTGGAGGGTGCCGATGCGAATCGGGCCCGATGGCGCACCGTAGCGCGTGACCGGCTGGTGGCTTTCGACATCCTGCAGATCGGCAAGCGCGTACAGGCCGGTGCCGCCGATGATGGCGAGATCGAGTTCGGCAACAAGCATCATCGGATCAATCCTTCAATGCGTAGATCGCAGGCAGATTGCGGCCCCGCTCGCGATAGTCCATGCCGTAACCGAAGACATAGCGATCCGGCACATCGACACCGATGTAATCGGCAAGAATGCCTTCGACGCGACGGTCGTGGATTTTCACCGCCAGCACCGCAACGCGCACATCGGCGGCGCCCTGATCTTCGCACCAGCGCTTTACCGCCAGCAAGGTGTGGCCTTCGTCGAGAATATCGTCGGCAAGCAAAACGCGACGTCCGCGCATCGGCGTTGCCGGACGATGCAGCCACGCAAGGCCCGAGCCCGACGTGTTGCCGCGATAGCGTGTGGCGTGCAGGTAATCGAATTCGAGATCGAGGCCACGATCGCCCAG
>JAYVSK010000206.1:0-4194 GCA_043775395.1 Lysobacter sp.
GCCGAACATCGCAGTCCGGACAAGAAAGATCTGAGCCGCTACACCATCGCCCTGTGCGCAATGCGGATCGAATGGGTGAAACACGAAGTGGATGCGAAGGGCGTGGCACTGGAGCGCAGCCGCACGACCCTGTCGCGGATCGCGCCAGCAGCGCCATCAGATGAACCGGCCGAATGATCTTGGTTCGGTCCAGATTGTTTCTGGATGACGATCACAAGCAGGTCGCGCCACGTTCTCCGCATCAACCCTGCGCGTAGCGGAACAACAGCGCCATCGCCAGAGCGCCGCCGATGACGACAACCAGGAACAGCACAACCCCTTTCGCAAGCGAATAACCGCCACCGGCAGCGCGCTGCGGCGGCGCTTCGAGCCTGCCGTCGTCATGCATGCCGTCATCAAACACCACCGGCTCAGCGCTTTGCCATTCATCGACAATCGCGCGTGCAGCTTCCACGTTGTCGTCGGCCACATGCACCAGAATTTCGGTATTGGCCGGCAGCTCGCCCACTGCGCCCTGCAGATATTCGCCCTGAATGAACGCAGGGATGCCTTCGGCTTCCAGCATCTGCCGGATCAGATGCGCATCGGCGATGTTCGCGGCGCGATAGATGATGATCATGGGCGGCCTGTCCCGGCTGAAAACGCGGGAATGTTAACCGGCATCCCGCAGCCGCGGGTCCATCCACGCGCGCAGCGCATCCACCAACGCGTTGATCGCGACAATCAGCGCGCCAACCACCAGCACCACGCCCAGCACCAGGGTGTAGTCGCGGTTGAGCGCGCCCTGCACGAAATAGCGGCCCATGCCGGGAATACCGAACACCTGTTCGACGACCGCCGAACCGGTGACGATATTGATCAGCGCCGGCGACAGCCACGCCACCACCGGCAGCAGCGCAGGCTTCAGCGCATGCGCGAACAGCAGCCGCGTTTCCGACAGACCGCGCGCACGTGCGGCGGTGAGATATTCGGCGTTGCGGATGTCCAGCATCGACGCGCGGGTGAGCCGCGCGCAGTAGGCCAGGTTCGGCAGCGCCAGTGCGATTACCGGCAAAACCACATTCCTCCATTCGCCCCAACCGCCCGCCGGCAGCCAGTGCAGCGTCACCGCGAACAGCAGCACCAGCAGCGGCGCGACCACGAATTTCGGTACCGCCAATCCAAGTCCGGCGAACAGCATCAGCATGCGATCCAACCATGAACCCGCGCGCAGCGCGGCCCACACGCCCAGCGGGACCCCGCACAGCAGTGCGAGCATCAACGCCAGTCCGCCGTTGAGCAGCGACACTGGCAACGCCTGCGCGACCAGCTGGTTGACCGTGTAATCAGGATATTGAAACGACGGACCGAGATCGCCGCGCAGCACATCGCCCAGCCATGCCGCGTACTGCGCCGGCAGCGGGCGATCGAGCCGATACAGCGAAGCCAGTGCGGCCTGCACTTCGGGCGGCGCGGATTTTTCGGTGTCGAACGGCCCGCCCGGCGCGGCGCGCAGCAGCACGAAGCACAGCGTCGCCAGCAGCCACAGCGTGAGCAGCGCTTCGAGCACGCGCGCAGCGAATCGTTTCAAATGCGTCAGACCTGCACGTCGAAGAGGCGACCGATCAGCGCCGCCGCACTCATCGCCATCGCGCCCCAGAAGCCGACGCGCAGCGAACCGCGCCATTTTGGCGCACCGCCGGCCCACGCCGCCAGCGCGCCGGAGCCCAGCAGCGCAGCCAGCGTCACCGCGAACGTCGTCAACTGGATGCGGCCATCGGGCGCGAACACCACCGCCGCGATCGGCAGCAGCGCGCCGGCGGTGAACGCGCCCGCGGAGGCCAGCGCCGCCTGCAGCGGCCGTGCGCGCAGGGAATCGGTGATGCCCAGTTCGTCGCGCTTGTGCGCGCCCAGCGCATCGTGCGCGGTCAGCTGCTGCGCGACCTGCACCGCCAGCTCGGGCGTGAGGCCGCGCTTGATGTAGATCCGCGTGAGTTCCTGCAGCTCATGCTCGGGCTCTTCGGCGAGTTCGCGGGTTTCCTTGGCGATATCGGCGGTTTCGGTATCTGCCTGCGACTGCACCGACACATATTCGCCGGCGGCCATCGACATCGCACCGGCGACGATCCCGGCGACGCCGCTGCCGAGCACCGCGCCAGTGGTCGCGCCGGTGGCGGCCACGCCGACCAACAAACCGGCGATGGAGATGATGCCGTCGTTGGCGCCGAGCACGGCCGCGCGCAGCCAGCCGACGCGGTCGGTGCGATGGTTTTCGATATGCCAACGGCGCATCGCAGTCTCCTGATGGCGGTACAGGGCCTTATTGTCGCAGCTGCAGCCAGCGCGACGCGTGCCGATCCAGCGGATTCGCCTCGAAGCCGTTCACCTGCGGCGACACCAGATGTTTAGACGTATAGAAATACAGCGGAATCAGCGCATGCGCGTGCAGCAGCCGGGTTTCGGCGGCGCGCAGCCATGCATTGCGCGCGGCCTCGGTGCGCGCAGCGTCCGCTTTCGCGAACAGCTGACGATAGCGCGCATCGTCGTAGCCGGGCCAGTTCAACGCGCTGTCGTCGGCGAACGCGCCAAGAAAATTGCGCGCATCGGCCACATCGCCGATCCAGCCGCCGCGAAATACCTGGGTGATCGCGCGCAGCTTGCGGTTCTGCACGAATACTTTCCACTCCTCGTTGCGCAGGCGCACGCGCACGCCGAGGGTGTCGCGCCACATCGACGCGACCGCGAGGGTGAGCCGGCGATGCGGCGTGGACGTGTTGTAACGCAGCTCAAGCGTGAGTGGATTCGCTTCGGAATAACCGGCCGCGCGATACAGCGTTTTGGCGCGCGCCTCGCGTCGCGACTGGTCCCAATCCGCCCAGTGGATTTTCGCGGCGTTGTAGCCGGAAATACCCAGCGGCACGATGCCGTACGCCGGTGTTTCGCCGAAGCCGGTGATGTAGCGCGTGAGCCTGTCGCGGTCCACCGCCAGCGACAGCGCTTCGCGCAGGCGCGGGTTGTCTTTCAACGGCGGCCTGGTGATGTTCATGCCGAGCCAGAACGCGCCGATATACGGCGCAATGCGCAGTCGTTGACCAAAGCGTTTGCGCAAAGCCGGCAGCGGCTGCGGCGGTGCGGTTTCGGTAATCTGCAGATCGCCGGCCGCGAAGCGCTGCAGTTCGGCGGCGGCGTCTTCGGTGACATGAAAGCGCACGCGCGCGATCCGCACGTGTGCGGCATCGTGGAAACGCGGATTGCGTTCGACCGTGAGATTCGCCTGCGGCGTCCACGCGACCAGCCGATACGCGCCGTTGCTCACCAGATGCCCCGGCCGCGTGTGCTGATTGCCGTACTGCGCTACCGCCGGCAGATACACCGGGAACGCGATCGGCAGGGTCAATAGTGCGGGCAGAAACACCTGCCGCGATGTGCGGATACGGATCGTGCCGGCATCGGGCGTATCGATACCAAGCTTGTCGGGCGCTACTCGTCCCGATTGCACATCGGCGGCATTGAGCACCGCATCGAACTGCTCGGCGAACGGCGCTGCAGTCTGCGGCGCGAACGCGCGGCGGAAGCTGGCGACGATGTCGGACGCAGTCAGTGCATCGCCGTTGCTCCAGCGCAGACCATCGCGCAGATGGAAGGTCCAGACGCGGCCGTCGGCCGACACCTGCCAGCGCGCGGCCATGCCGGGGATCAATCGCCCGGCGGCGTCTTCGGTCACCAAGCCTTCGTATAGATCCCTCAGCACGTTGCCGCAGGCCACTTCCTGGCAGCGGTGCGCATCCAGCGTGGACGGCTCCGGGCCGTTGCCGCGCTCAAGCGGCCCCATCGCCTGCGCCTGCGCAGCGGCGTCGATGGAACACAGACAGAGCAGCAGGGCGACAATGCGCGTCATCGATGGCGACTATAGTGCGGAGCTTGCGATGGTAGGCCACAGTCCCCATCTCGCCTACCACTCCGCGTCGCGGCGCAATTCTGTCGCTGCCGGCGCGCTCCTGCTGTCGTCACCCACCGCGGAACCCCCATGCCCAGCCCCAGCCACGTCGCCGATATTCCCATCACCGATCGCGACCAGCTGGTGGCGGTGCTCGCCTCCGGCGAAAAGCCCAAGACCGCTTGGCGCATCGGCACCGAGCACGAGAAGTTCGGTTTCCGTCTCGACGATCTGCGTGCACCGACGTTCGAAGGCGAGCGCGGTATCGAAGCCCTGCT
>JAYVSK010000207.1:0-5021 GCA_043775395.1 Lysobacter sp.
GTTGCGACCAGCGAA
The DNA here is from genome assembly GCA_043775395.1 of Lysobacter sp. Taxonomy (GTDB): domain Bacteria; phylum Pseudomonadota; class Gammaproteobacteria; order Xanthomonadales; family Xanthomonadaceae; genus Lysobacter_I. Next base: position 16 of record JAYVSK010000207.1, read on the forward strand.
GACATCGCGCAGGAAGCCTTCCTCAGCGCCTGGCAGCATCTCGAACGGCTCAACAGCCCGGACAGCTTTCTGCCGTGGCTGCGCCAGATCACCCGCAATCTGGCCCGCGACCATCTGCGCGCACACCGCAACCAGCCGCTGGATGGCCCCAACGCCGAACTGATCCTGGCGATGGCGGCCGACCCCGGCGCGCAGCCGATGCAACAGGTGCTGGAAGACGAGCGCGAAAGCGCGGCGTTTGAGCTGATCTCATCGCTGCCCGACGACAGTCGCGAAGCGCTGCTGCTGTTCTATCGCGAAGGCCAAAGCTCGCAGCAGGTGGCCACGCTGCTGGGCATCAGCGATGCCGCCGCGCGCAAGCGTCTGTCGCGCGCGCGCCAGCTGGTGCGCGACGATATTCTCAAGCGGTTCGGCGACTTCGCCAGCAGCTCGGCACCATCGGCGGCGTTCACTGCGGCGGTGATCACCACCTTGGGCATCGCAACAAAGCCGGCGGCTGCGGCGGGTGCGGGCATGATGGGTACCGCTACCGTAGGCGGCGCGATCGCCAGCAAAGGATTGGCGGCGGCCATCGGTATGGGCGGCGTGATCGGCAGCTCGCTGGTGGGCGGCGCGATCGCAGCGCATCTGACCCGGCGCTACCTGCTTGTGTTCGCCGATACGCTGGAAGAACGCGATGCGATCCTGCGCAGGTACCAGCGTTATCTGCAGATCACCTTGAGCGTGATGCTGGCTGCATTTCTGGTGATCTGGTGGGTGCCCAGCTTCGCCTGGGCGCTGACGGCGGCAGTGACGGCCGAACTCGCCTCCTTGTGGACCCTGCTGCGGATCCGTCGAGTGCTGTTGCCGATGATCGAACGCGACGCCGCGCGCGATCCCCTCGGTGCCAAACGCCGATACCGCGCTTACGACTACAGTTATGGACCCACGGCCATCGTGATCACGGGGGTGCTGTATCTCGGTTCGATGGCGGTCTTCTACCTGAGTCTGCACTACGGCATGGATGGTCTGGCTGGAATGATCAAGATGATGATGGCGCGCAGCGCACGTTGAGCGTCAATGTATCCATCGATGGATTGATCGGCGCGGAGCTGCCTGCTGCGCGCAGCGGCGACCGCGCCGCGTACGGCCGGATCGTCGCCGCGTGCCAGAACACCGTCACTGCGGTGGCGCTTGCGATCACCCACGACCTGACCGCAAGCGAAGACATCGCGCAGGACGCTTTTCTCAGCGCGTGGCAGCACCTCAAACGGCTGCAGAACCCGTCCAGCTTCCTGCCTTGGCTGCGGCAGATCACCCGCAATCTGGCCCGCGACCATCTGCGCGCAAGCCGCCACCGGCCACTCAGCGGCGAAGGCGCGGCGATTGCGATCGAACTCGCCGCCGACCCGTCGCCAACGCCGATGCAGCAGTTGGTCGAAGACGAACGCGAGCACACTGCGACCGAATTGATTTCGGCGCTGCCCGAAGACAGCCGCGAGATACTGCTGCTGTTCTATCGCGAAGGTCAGCGCTCGCAGCAGGTTGCGCTGCTGCTGGGCATGTCAGATGCAGCGGTGCGCAAGCGGCTGTCGCGCGCACGCACGAGCCTGCGCGAAGACCTGCTCGCCCGCTTCGGCGAATTCGCTGCGGACAGCGCGCCGGGCGCAGCGTTCACCGGCATCGTCGCCACCGCGCTGAGCATCGCCAGCCCGCCGGCCGCCGCGAAAAGTATTTTCGCCATCGCCGCCGCTGCGGGTACCAAGACGCTGACCAAGATCGCGCTCGGCGCAGCCGGCAGCATCGGTATCGGGTTGGCCAGCGCGTTCGCCGGCATCTGGCTGGGGCTGCGCAAACAGCTCAATGGTGTGATCGACGAACAGGAACGGCGCAGTCTGATCCGGCGCGCGACGATCAACAGCATCGCGTCGATAGGGTTTATGGTCTGCGCAATCCTGCTGGCGCGGTTCGACGATAGCTGGGGATTGCCGGTCATCGCTATGCTGGCCTACATGGCCATCATCGCTTATCAGAACATGGTGGTGCTGCCACGCGTACTGGCGCAGCGCCACGCCATGGAGGCCCAGCGCAATCCGGTGTTGGCAGCGAAGATGCGCCGCCGCGAACGCACCCAGCGCTGGCTGGGCGCGGCCATCGGTCTAATCTGCGGATTCGGTGGCATGATTATTGGCCTGATCGGCTCGGGCAGGCTTTGACGCGCGCAAGCCCAACGGCATCGCAGCGTCTGCGAACGCGGGCGGTTATCCTGCGCGCATGCTCGATCGCCTCGCCCGCGCCATCTCGATTCTCGGCCATCCGCTGCTGACGCTGCCGGCGGCGCTGGCACTGCCCGCTGCGCTGCGCGAAGGCGATCCCGTCATATTGCGATCAATGCTGGTGGGTTTCGCGCTGTTCGCTGCGCTGGTAATAAGCGGGTCGTGGTGGCAGGTGCACCGGGGACGCTGGGCGCATATCGATGCCAGCGAGCCGTCGGAACGACACGCCTTGAACCGCACGCTGCTGGTGGCGATCGCGATCGGTGCGCTGTTGGCATGGCTGCGGCTGCCCACTCAGGATCTGGCTGTGGCGCTTGCGCTGTCGGCCTGCATTGTCGCCGTGGCGATGGTCTGCGCGCAGTGGTGCAAGCTCTCGCTGCACGTCGCATTTGTGGTCTATGCGGCTGGTCTGCTGTGGCCGCTGAGTGCAATCGCAGTTGGTGCGGGCCTGGTGTTCGGCGTCATCGTGGCGTGGTCGCGTCTGCGGCTGTCGCGGCATCGGCCGCGCGACATCATCGCCGGCACCTTCGCGGGAGGCATGGCGGCAATCATCGATTGGACAGCACTGCATTCGCTGCAGACGGCGTCATGACTACCAGCGCGCAGGACGATATCGACGTCGATATCAACCAACCGCTGCGGCTGTTCCACACGGCGGAACACGCCTGCGGCTACTGGCCGGAACGTGAGGCGCGCGATCTGGTGTTCGATCCCGGCGATCCGAGGCTGGCGCAGACCTATCCGATGGCGCTCAACTGGGGATTTCGCCGCTCCGGCAATCTCATTTACCGGCCGCACTGCCGCGGCTGCCATGCCTGCGTCGCAGTACGTATCCCGGTAGCGGAATTCCGTCCCGACCGCAGCCAGCGCCGATGTCAGGCCCGCAACGCGGACCTCGAAGCGCGGGTGCTGCCGGCGGAACGCAGCGGCGAGCATTTCGCGCTGTACGAACGCTATCTGGCGGCGCGCCATCCCGGCGGCGGCATGGACGGCCACGGCCCCGCCGAGTTCGACCAGTTTCTGGTCAGCGCCTGGGGCCAGGGCCGCTTTCTGGAACTGCGCACGCGGCAGGCCCACGGTACGGGCACGCTGTTGGCGGTGGCGGTAACCGACGTGGTCGCCGATGCGATGTCTGCGGTGTACACGTTCTACGATCCCGACGCGGCCGATCGTGGCCTGGGCACGTTCGCGATCCTGCAGCAGATCGCTTGGGCGCAGCGCGAAAGCAAACGTCATCTGTATCTTGGATACTGGATCGACGGCCATCGCAAGATGGCCTACAAACGCCGCTACCGGCCGCTTGAATCCTTCGACGGCCACGGCTGGTCGCGCATGTCTGGAGACTCTGCATCATGAATTTTCATCCGCATCCGCGTTTCCGCATGCTGCTGATCGCCGCCACCGCGCTGCTGCTGTGCGCCGGCTGTCTGCGCATCCGCGTGCACGGCGACCCGGAAACCGCACAGGCCAACGCAGCGCAGCAGGTCGAAGATGCGATCGCCGCATCCCTGCCGCTGCGGGTCGCGACCTACAACACCTCGCTGTACGACGAAAGCGACGGCGGCCTGATTCGCCGACTCCAAGCCGGCGATCCCGCTGCGCGCAATATCGCAGCAGTGCTGCAGCGCATACGCCCGGACGTGGTGCTGCTCAACGAATTCGACTACGACGCTGCTGGCCGCGCTGCGGATCTGTTCCAGCGCGACTATCTGGGCGTGGCGCAAAGTGCGGATCGGCAGGCGCTGCGCTACCCGTATCGCTACCTTGCGCCGGTCAACACCGGCGTGCCCAGCGGTCTGGATCTGGATGCGAACGGCATCGTCGGCGGCGCCGGGCGCGATCGCGGCAACGATGCTTGGGGCTATGGTCTGCATCCTGGCCAGTACGGCATGCTGGTGCTGTCGCGCTATCCCATCGACACCGCGCAGGTGCGCACTTTCCACCGATTGAAATGGAGCGCGATGCCCGATACCTCGTCGCCGATCGATCCGCGCGCGCGCAGACATTATTACCCGGACGCGATCTGGCGCCAGCTGCGGCTGTCTTCCAAGTCGCACTGGGATGTGCCGGTGCGCACGCCGCACGGTCTGCTGCATGTGCTGGCGTCGCACCCGACTCCGCCGGTGTTCGACGGCCCCGAGGATCGCAACGGTGCGCGCAATGCCGACGAACTGCGGCTGTGGCGCGAATACCTCGACAATCATCCCGCTGCCGCGTCATGGCTGTGCGACGACAACGGCCGCTGTGGAGGGCTGCCCGCGGGCGAACGCTTCGTGATCGCCGGCGATCTCAACAACGACCCGGTCGACGGCGATGGCCGTCACCAAGCGATCGCGGCATTGATCGAACACCTGCGGGCCGTGCACTACCCGGCACCGCGCAGCATCGGCGCTGAAGCCGCTGCACATACCGCCGGCGGCGCGAATTCCAACCAACGTGGCGATCCCGCCGAAGACACCGGCGACTTCGGCGCCAAGGTCGGCAACCTGCGGCTGGATCATCTGATTCCTTCGGCAGGGCTGCGCGTAGTCGACAGCGGCGTGTTCTGGCCGCCGCCCGAAGCTGTCGACGCCGCCATCGCCGGTGCATCGGATCATCATGCAGTGTGGATCGATCTGTTGCCCGCAGACTGATCCACGGGCCGATGGATGCCGATGACAGACCTGCTTTGGCGAATGCGCGACGGGTAAACGACCAAACCCGCCTTGGCTGTCTTTGTCGAAATTTCGGGTATATGCTCGGGTTATGACT
>JAYVSK010000208.1:0-2333 GCA_043775395.1 Lysobacter sp.
ACAAACCATCCGGGTCTGCAACGCCCACCGAAATCTGCTGCACCGCACCGGGCGGCAGCGAAGCATTGCTCGACATGCGCCGGCGCGCGGTGTTCAGCGGAATCACGATCACATCGTCCTGATCCTGGCCGAAGCCGCCCTGACCTTTCGGTTTCAGCGTACCCGCGATGGTGAACGGCACGCGGCCCAGACGGATCGTCTGGCCGACCGCTTCTTCTTCGCCGAAGAGTTCACGCCGCACGCTTTCGCCCAGAATCGCCGACTTCGCGGCGCTGGTGTAATCGCGCGACTCGAAGCCCGGGCCGCTGGCCAGTTCCCAGCCATTGATCTCGAACCAGTCGGCCTGCACGCCCTGCCACGAACTGGACCAGTTATTTTCGGCGTACACCGCCTGGGTGTTGCCGCGCAGCTGTGCGCTGGTGTATTGGATGCCCGGTACTTCGCGACGGATCGCTTCGGCATCGTCTTCGGTGAGGGTGAAAAAACTGCTGGCGCTGATGCGCGCGCCGCCGGGGCCGCGCCCGGCGCCGGGGCCGATGTCGAGCCGCTGCGAACCGAGGCCGGAGACCAGTTTCTCGATCTCCGCCTGGGTGCCCTGCCCCACCGACACCATCACGATCACTGCGGCGATGCCAATGATGACGCCCAGCGATGTCAGCGCACTGCGTAACCAATTGCCGCGCAGCGCGAACAGCGCGGTGCGCAGCACTTCGGCCAGTGTCATACCGCCGGCCGCGCGGACTTGCGGACCGCGAGCGTCGGCGCTCATGTAGCGGACTGCATCGCATGCAGCTCGCCGTCGCGCATCACACAGGTGCGGTCGGCATGCGCCGCCACTTCGCCGTCATGGGTGATCAGAATAATAGTGTGGCCCTCGCTGCGCAGACGTTCGAACAGCGCCAGAATCTCTTGGCCTGTGCGCGAATCCAGCGCGCCGGTGGGTTCGTCCGCCATCAGAATCGCCGGACGGTGAATCAGCGCGCGGGCGATCGCCACGCGCTGCTGCTGACCGCCGGAGAGTTCACTGGGGCGATGCTGCATGCGTTCGCCCAGACCCACCGCAGTCAGCGCTTCAGCTGCGAGACGACGGCGTTCGGCCGGCGGCACGCGCGCGTAGCTCAGCGGCATTGCCACGTTGTCCAGTGCGCTCATCCGCGACAGCAAATTAAAGCCCTGGAAAATAAAGCCGATCTTGTCGCGGCGCAGGGCAGCGCGTTCCTCGGCATCGAGCGTTGCGACATCGACGCCGTCGCACAGATACCTGCCCGATGTCGGCGTATCGAGACAGCCGATCAGATTCATCAGCGTGGATTTTCCGGAGCCCGACGGCCCCATGATCGCAACGAATTCGCCGTGCTCGATTTTCAGGTTCACGTCTTTCAGCGCGACCACTTCAGCCTCGCTGCCTGCCGCATACATTTTGCTCAGCGCCCGCGTCTCGATGACCGCATGCGCATGATCTGCGCGAACCGCCGCATTCACTTGGTCTGCTCCGCCGTCTGCACGCCGATGACGACCGTGGCGCCGGCCTTGAGTGCGCCATCGATCTCGGTACTGGTGCCGTCGGACGCGCCCACGCGCACCATCACCTGCTTCGGCTTGCCATCGGCCAGCACATACACCGGCGCGCGGCGCGCACTGACCAGCGCATTGATCGCGGCATCCCATTGCTGGCGCTGCGGGTCGCGAAGCACGCCGCGGAACGCAGCGAACTGCTGATTCACCCGTTCCAGCATGCGTTGCCGCATGGCGCCGTTGGCGCTGCCGCCGCCGGACGATGCGTTGGCGCCGCCGGGAGGACGTCCGAACAGCGCGCTGCCGCCGGCCTGACCCTGCGGGGGTGCCGCAGTCCGCGCCGCGATCCGTCCGCGCATCTTCGCCAGTGCCGCATCGAACGCAGCATGCTGCGCAGCGTCGAGCTGCAGCGATGCTGCGAGCCTCGGCAACTCCTCGCTCATGCCGTTGCCGCGCTGCGACGGTTCGGGCGCAGCCTTGGAATCGGCCGGCGGCTTGAAGCGCATCGCCGCATTGGGCACCTTGAGGATATTGTCGCGACGGCTGACTTCAATCTCGGCGTTGGTAGTCATGCCCGGCAGCAGGACTTCATCGCTGTTGTCCACCGACACCACCACCGGATAGGTGATGACATTGTTGGTGTTGGTGGCCGACAGCCGCACCTGGCTGACCTCGCCGCGAAACTGGCGGTCGGGAAAGGCATCGACGGTGAAACTCACCGCCTGCCCCTGTTTGACCTGGCCGATATCGGATTCGTCCACCGCCAATACGATTTCCATCCGCACCAGATCTTCGGCGATCTTGAACAACACCGGCGC
>JAYVSK010000209.1:0-3754 GCA_043775395.1 Lysobacter sp.
GCACTCCGGCTTGCGCGCGCGCTGCTCCGAAGCTCATCGGCATGCGGGCCAGTGGCTCGTGAGCGCGCGTCCTCATCGGTGAGTTTTTCAGCTACGCGCAGCACCGCACTGCGGGCGCGCGGGTTGAGAGCCAGCTCAGCATCCGTCGCCTTCTGCGCATCGCCGATCATTCCCAGCGCCGGCGTGAACGCGATCTCCACCGGCATCCGGCGGTTGGCCGGCGGCGCTTTAGCGTGTTTGAGAATGAAGCGTTTGACGATGCGGTCTTCCAGCGAATGGAAGCTGATCACCGCAAGGCGGCCACCGGGCTTCAGCGCCGCGAGGGCAGCGTCGAGACCCTCTTCGAGATCGTCCAGTTCGCGATTGATGAAAATGCGGATCGCCTGGAAGCTGCGGGTGGCGGGATGGATCTTCTGCGCACCGCGCGGGATGACCGATGCGATCAGATTGGCCAGCTGCGCGGTATGCGTCAGCGTCGCATCGCTGCGGCGGGCGACGATGGCACGCGCAATGCGCCGGCTTTGCTTTTCTTCGCCGTAGGTCCACAGCACGTCGGCGATCTCGCGCTCATCGGCGCGCGCCAGCCACTGCGCCGCGCTCTCGCCGCTGTCGGGATCCATGCGCATATCGAGGGGACCGTCTTTGCCGAAGCTGAAGCCGCGCGCGGCGACGTCCAGCTGCGGCGACGACACGCCAAGATCGAACAGCACGCCGTCCAGGCCCTGCTGCGCGAAATCCCATCCGGCCAGATCGATGAAACTGCCGCGATGAATCGCAACGCGCGCGTCCGCGCCGAACGCCTGTTCGGCGACGCGGATCGCTTCGGGATCCTTGTCCATCAGCAGCAAACGGCCTCCAGTACCTAAGCGTTGCAGCACGCCGCGCGCGTGACCTCCGCGCCCGAACGTACCGTCCAGATAGGTTCCATCCTCCACAATCCGCAGTCCGTCCATGACCTGCGCGTACATCACCGGGACATGCAGCACAGGCGGTTGCGCTGCCATGAGGTGGGCGGGCGCCGCGCCCGCGCCACCCGCGGTCACAGCTGCAGATCGAGCATCGCCTCGCCCAGGTCCGCATCGCTCAGCGTCATGCGGATCTGCGCGTGGTGCGCCTGCTCGCTCCACAGTTCGAACTTGTCGCCCATGCCCAGCAGCACCGCGCGCTTTTCGATACCCACCGCACTGCGGTGGCTCGCAGGAATGCCGATGCGGCCGTTGCCATCAGGCTCCACGAAAGCAGCCGCACCCACCAGCTTCAGCTGTAAATTGCGGCTGACGCTTTTGGTGCGGGGCAACGCGTTGACCTGATCCCGCAACCGCTCCCAAACCGTCTGCGGATAGAGGTAGAGCGAGCCGGCCTCGAACGGGTTGTAGGTGATGACCAGCCGGCTGTCGGACGCGCTCGCGATCAAGTCCCGGTAGCTGGTCGGAATCGCCAGTCGGCCTTTGTCGTCGATCGTGATGGCTGTCTCACCTTGGAACACGGATTCTGCCTGCTGTTGCCCGTCTCAAGCGGGCTTAGTCAACTCGAAAAAACCACTAATCACCCGGTTTTCCCACGAGCCGCCACATTAGGAGTCGTACACAGGGTTGTCAACAAGTTTGTGTGACCAATTTCACTAAGCGAGTCAATGACTTGCGGCAATCTTCACAGACTGGTTCAAGGTTTATCCACAAGCTCATGTTTTGTCTCAAATTTTGAGTTTTTGATGCGATTCAGAGAGCCGAAGGCGACCTGAACAGGGCGGTCTCTTCATCGGTCGTAGTACGCCTCTGTGAACAGAAGAGAGATATGGCATCGGGTCACAGTTTTGGAGAGGCACGCTGATCGCAAGACATGAACAGGGGAAACGTCTGCCGGGAAAGCATGTCAGTCAAACGGTTCCGTGAGACTCCATATCCAAGCACAGGGCCCCCTAAGTGAGGGGACAACTCGCGCGCAGCGCGAACAGGGTATGGAAGTGCGTGGTGGGGCCGCATGATTCGCGATGCGAATCATGGGGTTTTTCCCAGGCACGGCCTGGAAAAAACAAGCGGAGCCGGCCGATAAGCCGGGTTTTGTCGTGGACAGTCATTCCTCTAGGCGCATCGTCACCGATACGCTCAAGCAACCTACCCGGAGACACCGCGGGCCGCGGCATTGCCTCCCTATTTGGTCTTGCTCCCGGTGGGGTTTGCCGTGCCGGTCCGTTGCCGGACTCGCGGTGCGCTCTTACCGCACCATTTCACCCTTACCACGCGTTCCGCCTCGCCTTTCGGCGAAGCTGGAGCACTCAGCCGGACATTCGTCCGACAAGCGCCCCGAAGAACCGTTCGGCGGTATCTTTCTGTTGCACTTTCCGTCGGCTCGCGCCGCCCAGGGGTTACCTGGCACCGTGCCCTGTGGAGCCCGGACTTTCCTCGGCATCGGGTTCCGGAGAACACGATGACGCGACTGCCTGGCCGACTCCGCCACAAGCATTGTCGCATGGGCGCGGTCCGCGGGCCGCGATGCTCTTCATGGATATGCGGTCGTCAGCAGGCTGCGGATCGTGCGCGTTCCGCTGATGAAATGTCCCATTCGCAGGTTCTCGTCATGGGTGTGCTGATTGTTGTCGGCGTTCACCGTCGACACGATCACGAAAGGCAGATCCAGCGCATCGACCAGAGTCGCCGTGGGAACGGTGCCACCCACCATGCGGATCCGCACCGGCGTATCGCCACCCGTCGCCGCAGCCTGCACAGCGCGGTAAGCCCACTGGCCGACCGGCGCATCGACAGGCATGCGCACGGATTTTTCGACGGCGCCTATGACGATGCTGGCCAATTTATCGTGCGCCGCGCGCGCCTCGTCGCTCGGCGGGCCGTCGGTGAAGTAGTAGCCTTGGCGCTCGATGTGCCGCTTCAGCAGCGCGAGCAGCGTTCGGCCGTCCGCTTCAGGCGTCGTGCGCAGATCCAGCTCTGCGGTCGCTTCGCTGGGCACGATGTTCGCGGCCTTGTTGCCGACCGCCGCCGATGCCAGACCGCGCACGTTGAGCGAGGGATACTGCATCGCCGCCTGGTAGGTATCGCCGATGCTTTCGGCTTTGGCGATGCCCAGACGTTTGCGCAGCCCGACTTCATCGTCGCCGGACGCCGCAAGCAGGGCACGGTCCGATGCTGTCAAGTCGATGCCGTCGTAATAGCCGGCCACCAGCACGCGCCCGTCGTCGTCCTTCATGCTGGCCAACAGTCTGGACAGGCGCATCGCCGGGTTGGGCACGTAATTGGCGTAATGCCCGCTGTGCAGCGCTACTTTCGGTCCGTATACCACCAGCGTCGCCTGGACAATTCCACGGTTGCCGAACACCAGGGTCGGCCGCCCGGAAGCATGCGCAGGGCCATCCAGAATCACCAGCGCATCCGCGGCGAACAGCGACCGGTTGGACGCCACTACCCCCGCCAAACTGGGCGAACCGATTTCTTCTTCGGAATCCAGAATCAATTTGATGTTCAACTGCGGGGCTGCGCCCTCTGCTTTAAGCAGATCGATGGCGGTCAACAGCATCATGATCGGCGCCTTGTCGTCGGAGGCCGATCGCGCGAAAACCCGCAGTTCGGGATCGAACGGCAGCGCCTGCAGACGGGATGCGGGCACTTCCGCCCATGCGCCCTTCGCATCGCGCTGTTTGACGACGGGCGTGAACGGGCTGGCCTGCGACCAGCGCTCCGGAATGACCGGCTGGCCGTCGAAGTGAATATAGAACAGCACCGTGCGACGCCCTGCATCAGGT
>JAYVSK010000210.1:0-2780 GCA_043775395.1 Lysobacter sp.
CAGCCCCAGCACCAGATGCCGCCAGTAATAACTCCACGACGGATTGCCGTGCAGCATCAGCACGATCTCGCCGTCGCGCGGGCCTTCGTCGAGATACGACATCGCGATGCCCGGACGCACTTCGATGCGTTTGGGGGTGAACGGGTAATCGGGGAATTGCTGAATCTGCATGGGATCGCCAACGGGTTATCTGGGTTGCATTGCGTTTTCATCGCGCAGGACTTCGGCGCGACGAATCATCTGTTGTACGTCAGGCAAGGCGTGCATGGCGATGATTTCGATCTCGGAATGCGCGTTGGCGAATACCCGAAAAATCTCATCTGCGAACGCCTGACCGATCGCATCAACGCCTTCAAAGTCGAGCACGACGGTGCGGAACCTGTCGATGCCCTGCAGCAGCCGCTTTGCCTGCGACCGCGAGACCAGATTTTCCCGACCAATCTTGGCAAGCCTGACCGGGATGATCGTCTTGGCGAAGCTGTACTCGTCGGGGCCGCTCGAAAACTCCTTGAAGACTTCCGCGCATTTGCGGGTGGCATGCACCGCAATATCCATCATCACATGGGTGTTGACTGCACCCGGCACCCATTCCCGCTCGAACAGATAGTCGTCTTCACCGTCGAGGTGGTCAAAGACAAGACCGCCGGAGACAATACTGAATCGATCGAACATTCTTGAGGTGAAGAAGATCCCTTCGCCAGAATGGCGGTCAGGGTCGGTGGTGAATTTACCTTTGGACAACTCGAGCAATGCCATGCGCTTGTCGGGCAGCGCGAGTGCGTTGGCGATCTTGTCGAAGATGCCCACGCCATCGTCCATCACCGCCAAGGACAACTTCTCGCGGTCGCGTATCACACTCACGGCGACCATCGTGCCCTCCGAGTGGTCGACGGCATTGTTGACCATCTCTGTAAGCCCGTATTGCGCAATCTCGAATACGTTGTCAGGCACGCCGGTGAGCAGCGGCGCTACGCTGCGGGTCCACACCAAGTCTTCTGCAAGCCCCTGCCGCGCGAACCTGAAAACTTCGCGCCGGTTCAGCCCGATACCGTAGACGGGACGCGTGCTGCCTGCCCGCGTGAGGAAGTCGTCTTCGACGAGTTGCCTCACGCGCGCACTGACCGCCGAACGGCTCAATCCAAGGTCTGTGGCCACACGCGCCACAAGGTCCGTCGGGTGCTCACGCACCGCGACGAGAAGCGCGAGGTCGATCTGCGGGGATCTACTGGGCCTGGGCATGGCGGCACTATACAGTTACGAATGCATATTTAACAGTTACAGGCTCCGACTTTGTAGTTACGGGTCGCCCACTGAGCTTCAAGGTGTTGATGGACGGCCTACAGCCGCCTGACCCGCCGGCAAACATGCAGAGGCACACCGCCAATACCGGCCAGTCCAGATTGATCCAGCAAAGGCTGCGATCAGCGCTTTCGTCGACAAAAACGCTGTGGCGACAACCACTCACACAAACTGCAGCTCACACAAACTGCAGCTCACACAAACCGCAGCCGCTCGATCGCGAACGCGCCGTCGGTCTGCAGGCGTCCGCCCAGTTCGCGCAGATGCATGAAGTCGCGTTCGCCGCGACGACGGCCGGCCATCAGCACCGGGCCGTAGTCGGGGTGTCGGGCAGCGGCTTTGTCTACCTCGCTGTCTTTGCCCCAGAACTGGTCGCCTTTGAGTTCCAGCAGGGCGATGCCGCCCGGGGTGGCACGTTCGCGCAGGGCAACGACGAAATCGGGGAAAAAGCCGGCGCCGTCGTCCCAGCGATACAGGCCAACGGAGTCCGCACGGCTGGGCAAGTTGCGGTGCCACCACTGCACCTGCGGGGCGGCGTCCAGCAGACGGGCGACGGCCGCTTCATCGTTGTTCAAACCGGGCGGGAACACGCCATAACTGCCGCAGCGCGCAGTCTCCAGCCGCGTATCGCTGTGCAGTTCGGCGGGCAGCGGCACGCTCACATCCACCACCTGGGTATGTCGCAGGCGGCGGTAGGCCTCGTGCAGCAGCTGCGGGTGGCGCACCTGGACCAGGTCCAATTGCTGCATCAGCCGTTCGTCGTCGTCGGGCGGCTCGGCGCCGCTGCGCTCGATCGCCCGGCGGAAGCAGTCCAGCAATCGGCCGTGCAGCTCGCGGTCGTTGGCTTCGGGCAGGCGCAGCCGGATCTGCTCGGCGCGTTCGGCTACCGCAGCGGGCTCGACGGTGGCCCAGATGTCCTCCAGGGTTTCGTCCGCCTGCACGCCGTCGAACAGGTCGCGTTCGCTGCGCCGCAAGGCTTCGCGGGTGCGCAGCCGGCTCGCCAGCACCGCGTCGTTGAAGTCGACAAACGCCGACAGCCGCGCCTCGAAATCTTCAGTCACCTGCGGCAGGCGCTCGCTGCGCAGCGCTTCCGGCACCTCGCTGCGGCGCGGGTAGCGGTAGGTGGCGGCCTGGGTCAGCGTCAGCAGCGGCGCGATGCCGGCCTCGCGTTCCCCGGCACCGCCGGCCAGCTGCAGCAGCGACTGCGCCAGCGCTTCCCAGTCGCTGCCCTGCCCGGCACCGAAGGCGGTCTGCGCGGCCGTCTGCACGCCGGCATCGGTCGTATCGCCCGCTGCCGCTGTGGGCAATACGCCTATCACCTGCGCCCCGGCCGACGACACCAGCAGGCTCAGCGGTTCGCCGCTGCGCACTACCTGCACCTGCTGCGCATCGCCGATCACCGTCACCACTGTCTGCGTGCCCAGTTCCGGCGCCTGCGTGGTGAGGGCGTTGATCTGCGCGCCGGCATCCAGCAGGCCTTC
>JAYVSK010000211.1:0-10817 GCA_043775395.1 Lysobacter sp.
CGTGCCGCCGGATTTCGTGCGCTACAAAGCAGTATCGCGGCAGGTGCGCGAGATCTTCGCACGGCATACCGATCTGATCGAGCCGCTGTCGCTGGATGAAGCGTATCTCGATGTCACCGCGCCGAAGACCCGGCTCGACAGCGGCGAACCGGCGAGTGCGACCGCGATCGCAGAAATTATTCGCGCGCAGATCCGCGAGGAAACCCAGCTCACCGCATCGGCGGGGATCGCGCCGAACAAGTTTCTAGCCAAGATCGCTTCCGATTGGCGCAAGCCCGACGGACAGTTCGTAATCCGCCCGCATCAGGTCTACGACTTTCTCACCCCGCTGCCGGTAGGCTGCATTCCCGGCGTCGGTAAGGTCGCACAGCAAAAACTTGAGGCGCTGGGCGTGAAGACCGTTGGCGATCTGCGCGGGATCGATATCGGGCAACTGCATCAGGCGTTCGGCAGCTTCGGCGTACGTCTGCACGAACGCGCGCAGGGCATTGATGAGCGTGCGGTCGAATCCGATCAGCCGGTGCAGTCGATTTCCTCGGAAGACACGTTCGAGCGCGACGTGCTGATCGATGAACTGGAGCCTGCGATCCGTCGGCTTGCAGAAAAAACCTGGGAGGCGTCGCGCAAGGTCGAGCGCGTTGGCCGTACGGTCGTGTTGAAGCTGAAGACGGCACAGTTCCGCATCCTTACCCGCAGCCACACGCCCGATGCGCCGCCAGCGTCGCTGGAGGAATTTGTGGCGACAGCAGTCATGTTGTGCGCCCGCGTCGATCTGCCATCGCAGACGCGCTATCGGCTGGTCGGCGTGGGCCTTAGCGGGTTTCGCGATCACAATGGATTACCGCCGCAGCCAGAGCTGTTTTCGCTATAACGCCTGTAGAGCGAGCTTCAGCCCGCTGCTTTGTTGCCATGAAAAAAGCAGCTGGCTGAAACCCGCCCTACACTGATGTTGGTTTTTTTGGCTTTGCTTTTGAGGCCTTCACCAGCGCCACTGCTTTCGCGGCATCGATGCGGCCGTAGCCGAATTTGTTCGAGTGGCCGTTGGCTTTGTACGCGGATGCAGCACCGATTTTCTTCGCGCTGGCAGTGAGCGCAGCGCGCACGTCATCAGCAGTCATCTCCGGCTTCAGCGCCAGCATCAGCGCGCACAGGCCCGCGACCAGCGGCGTTGCCGATGACGTGCCGCCGAAGTCGTTGATGAACAGACCGTCGGTACCGCCGGCAGCGGCATCGCCGATATTGAAACCGCGTCCGGGCGTGGAGACATCAGTGGTGAAGATGCCGCGGCTGCCGCCGTTCGACGGTGCGACCACGCAGACCTGCGGGCCGCGATTGGAATAGTCGGCCAGTTCATCCGCGTCGGTGGACGCGCCGACTGCGATCGCGTTGGGGTCGGAGGCCGGATAATCGACGCGCGCGTGCGCCTCGTTGCCGGTCGCGCAGACGACAACGGTGCCGCGTCCTTTGCGGCCCATGCGGCGCGCGTCCTGCAGCGCGAACTCGATGTCGGGGCTCTTGGCGCCGCCCCACGAGCACGAAATCACGTCGGCGAACGCTGCGGCGTAACGGATCGCGTCGGCCACCTGGCTTTCGCTGGCCAAATCGTCGGCATGGAAGACTTTCACCGGCAGCAGCCGGCAATTGGGCGCGATGCCAAAACTGCGTGGTCCGCGCCCGACCGCAACGCCCGCGCAGCAGGTGCCATGGATGTCGTTGCCGCTCATCTG
This sequence comes from Lysobacter sp., assembly GCA_043775395.1. GTDB lineage: Bacteria > Pseudomonadota > Gammaproteobacteria > Xanthomonadales > Xanthomonadaceae > Lysobacter_I. The sequence continues at coordinate 1,728 of JAYVSK010000211.1, forward strand.
CTCGAACGGCGCGCGGAAGCGCTTGGGACGCGGATTGAAATGATCGACATCGTTGTCGGGCAGATAGAAATCGCGGCCGCAGACATCGCGTGCTTCGTCCGGATCGACGTTGCGCAGGATGTTGCCGCGCAGTTCGGGGTGTTCCACATCGATGCCGTCGTCGAGCACGGCGATGGTGATCGCGCGTTTGCCGCGCGTGATCTGCCAGGCTTTGCTGGCGCCGATCAGACGCAGATGCCACTGCTTCGCGGAGGGCGCCACGGTGGCGGCAGGCGCGCAGCGGCGAAACTGCGATACGAAGTTCGGTGCCGCGAACTCCACTTCATCCAGCGCGGCCAGTCGCGCGGCCAGGCGCACCAGTTCCTCGCCGGGATGGCGCAGAGCGGCATCGGTGAGGATCATCTGATCGGCGATCATCGGGTTGCGCATATGCAGCGCCAGCCCGCTGTCGCGCAGGATCGCGCTGCGGATTCTTGCCGATGTCTGCGGTTTGAAACGCATCACGATTTCCTTGTACAGGATTCGCATCAGCTGCGTTTCGCGATCCATGTACGCGGTGATGGTCTTGCGTTCGAGCAGATTGCCCAGCGCTTTTGTAGCGGACTTTTTCGTAGCGGCCATCCCTGTCGCCGATTTGGCGCGCGCGGCGGCGGGCGTTTTTGCGATGCCGCGGCTGGGCACTTCGAAAAACGTCTGCGCCGCACGCATGACCCGCCCCGTTGCCATGGCCGCAGTGGGCGTGCCCGACAGATGCGCAATGGTTTCGCCCTGCACGGCTTCGAGACTCAGCGGCAGGCGGTCCAGCTCGACCCATTCGCCGCTGGCCATGCGCATGCCGACATCGGAACGGGTAGCGGTTTCGACGATCATGGGAGCGTGTTCCGCCGGGTCGGCGAAGAGGGAATGCATGGGAGCCTCACATCCTTGTCGGGGCAGCAGCGAACGAGAGGCTACGACCGGGTGAACGCGCTTTCCGCATCGAACCAGACCGCTTCGATCTGCGCGTCGTCTTCGATCTTGCCGCTCACGTCGGGCAGGAACACATCGCTGCCGGCGGCGGGTTTGAACAGGGCCTGTTGCCGGGTGAACTTGGCGCGACCGACGAACTCCAGACCGTAAGCGCTGGCGACGCTGTGCAGTTTCTGCTCGCTGGCGTCGTTGTCGAAGCGCAGCGACAGCAGACCGGTGGGGTAGCGGTAATGGCCGCGATCATCGATCATCGCCGGCAGCACCACGAAATCCGGGCCAAGCAGGCGATGCAGGTTGCGCCAGCCTTCCCGAGCGGTTTTTGGCGACTTGTTCAGTTTCACGACCCAGCCGGGCATACGTCCGCCCAGCGCCTTGACGCTGGCCAGGCCATCCAAGCGGGAAAGGCTATCGGCCTGCGTCGTTGGGGCCACAGGCCTGACGACGAAAAGACCGGGACTGATGTGGTCTGAAGTGGACGACATGACGTCCTTTGAGTTCCAGGGTGCCGGACGCGCTGCTTGTCAGCGCAGAACACTGGATATCACAGCCTGAGACGCAGGCGCAACCGTGACGTAGGCCCCGATGAACGAACGGTAGGCCGGCAGTGCCGCCGGACGTGTGTACGTTCCAGCTCAAGCGTCCTGTCCCAGCGCGATCGGCGTGCCGTACGGCACCGGCCACGCGGCGGCGTCCACCTGCGGCAGGCCGCCAAGCGCGTGCTGGGCGGCGCGGATCACGCCGGCGTGGGTCACGATCAGATGCGGCGCATGCAGCGTGTCGAGCGTCTCGCGCAGGCGTACGAGCACATCGAGGAAGCGCTCGCCGCCGGGCGGGCGGAAACCGGCGACGTCATCGGCCCAGCGGTCTAGGTCGGCCCGCGGCAGGGCCGACCAGCGCTGGCCTTCCCAATCGCCGAAATCCATCTCCTGCAGGCGGGGATCGACCGCCACCGTGCGTGGTCCGGCGATGGCGCGGGCAAGCTGCAGACAGCGCTGCGCAGGGCTGCTCAGCATCGGTAGCGCGGCCAAGCCGCCCAGCGCAGCCGCAGCGGCGGCGATGTCATCCGGATGCGCGTGCAGATCGCGCCGCCCGTAGCACAGGTCGGCAACATCGCGCAGCGGCGGGTGGCGGATGAAAATGTGGGTCGGCATCGTTGGTCCTCAGCGCGGCAGGCTCGGCCCGGCACGTTCAGCGCAGCACGTTCAGCGTAGCGAGGCATGCGATACCAAATGCGATTTCGCCCAATTGCTCGCAGCAGCCCAGCCCGTCGCCGGTGTATCCGCCGAGGCGGCGGCGGTACCAGCGCGCGCAGAAGGCCCGAACGAGCGGCAGCACAATAGCGCCCGCCAGCAGCGGCAGCGCGAACTGCGGAGCACTCGTCGCCATACAAGCGGAGCACACTGCGACTGGCGCCAAGCCCAGTGCCGACGTCACCAGCAGATTGCCGACGCGCAGATCCTGCGCCACCGGTTTGGCTTTGGCATCGCTGTCGATGCGGACGTATGCCAGCGTCGCCATCAGGCTGGCCGCCGCAGCGCGTGCGGCAGGATGCGCGCACACCAGAGTGGCCAGAGCGAGCGGCAGCGGCAGCAGGCACAGCAACTGCCAGCGCAGCAACAGCGAGATGCCGAGCGCAGCTGCGCCATACGTGCCGATCCGCGAGTCGCGCATGATCTCCAGCGCGCGTTCGCGCGACACGTGACCGCCCAGCGCGTCGAAGGTGTCGGCAAGCCCGTCTTCATGGAACGCGCCGGTCACAGCGATGGTCGCCGCCAACGCCAGCAGAGCTGCGACCGGCACCGGCAGTATCTGTGCGCACAACCAGAGCACGCCAGCGCCGATCAAACCCACGATCAGGCCTGCGACCGGGAAGTAACGGACCGATTGCGCCAGCCAGCCAGCATCGAACGGCTGCAGCGCGGGCGTCGGCAGGCGCGTGAAGTACTGCACCGCGACCAGCAGCAGCCGGGCTTCATGGCGCAGCGCGGCGATCACATCGTCGCTTCCGCGTCTTCGCGGCTGGAGACGCCTGCGCTTTGGAACGTGGCCATTTCGCACAGAATCGCGCAGGCTGCGCGCAGCAGCGGCAGTGCGAGCATCGCGCCGCTGCCTTCGCCCAGGCGCATGCCCAGATCGAGCAGCGGGCGCGCATTCAGCCGCTTCAGCCACTGCCGATGCGGTGCTTCTGCTGAGACATGACCGAACACGCAGTAGTCCAGCACCGTCGGTGCCATCTGCGCAGCCACCGCCACCGCTGCCGTGGCGATGAAGCCGTCGATTAAAATGATCTGGCGCTTCGACGCGGCGCCGAGCATCGCCCCGGCCATCATCGCGATCTCGAAGCCGCCGTAGCGCGCAAGCCGTTCCAACGGAGTGCCGTCGATGCCATGGCGCGCGACCGCAGCGTCGATCGCCGCGCATTTGCGCGCGACACCAGCGTTGTCGATACCGGTGCCGCGCCCGACGCAGTCGGCGACCGGCGTGCCGGTGAGCACGTGCATCAGCGCAGCAGCGCTGGTGGTGTTGGCGATGCCCATTTCGCCCAGCACCAGCACGCCGTATTCGGGCAGCGATGCACCAAGCGCGACGCCGTGATTCAGCGCTTCAACGCACTGCGTTTCGGTCATCGCCGATGCATGAACGAAATTCCGGGTGCCGTGCCCTAGGCTGCGCGCCAGCAGCGCCGGGTGCGGCGCCAGATCCGCAGCGACGCCAGCGTCGACCACCCGCAGTCGCGCGCCGTGCGCCCGCGCGAGCACGCAGATCGCAGCGCCGCCGGCGAGGAAATTGGCGACCATCTGTGCAGTCACCACCTGCGGAAATGCGGACACGCCCTCGGCAGCGACGCCATGATCGGCGGCGAACACCAGCGCTTCGGCGTGCGCGATCGACGGCCTCAGCCGCTGCTGGATGCGCGCAATCCGTGCGGCCAGTCGTTCCAGTTCGCCCAATGCGCCCAGCGGTTTTGTTTTCGCGTCCAGTTCGGCGTCGACCGCATGTGCGAACGCATCGTCGATGGCGATCGGCGCGATCTGCGGGGTTGCAAAATCAGCAGTGTTGATCATCGGTGCTCATCTGGCATCACTCGGTGTGCGACGCCCGGCTGAAACCGGGCGCGGCTGCGCAGGGTTCAGCCAGCGCGACGATAGCGCAGGGTGACGAAGAACTCACGCCCCGGCTGGTTGTAGAACGCTGCGGTTTCGTAGTCTTTATCGAAGACGTTGGCGACGCGTCCCTGCAGCGTCCAATCGGTGCCGATCGCATATGCGGCGCGGATATCCAGCGTTGCATAGCGACCGATGCGGCGGGTGTTGGCCAGGTTGTCGTAACGGCTGCCTTCGGCCACGCCCGTGACACCGAGCGTGAACTTGCCGAAGCCGCGATCCAGCTCGATGCGGGCGGTTCCGCGCGCGCGGCGAGCCAGATCCTTGCCGGTGCTGCGGTCCTGCGGATCGAGCCAGCTGGCGCTGGCGCCGATGTCCCAACCGTACAGGCGACTGTCGACGCGCAGTTCGGCGCCGCGAAGACGGGCGTTCTGGATGTTGTCGGGCGCGAAGCGCGCGGCGTTGTAGGCGATCAGATCCTTCACCTCGGTATTGAACGCATCCAGCCGCACGCGCGTGGAATCGCCGCGCCAGGCCAAGCCGACTTCATAGGTTTTCGACGATTCCGGACGCAGTGCCGGATTGCTGAAAAACGGGTAGTACAGCTCGTTGAAGGTCGGCGCCTTGAATGCCGTGCCGTAGCTGGCACTGATACGCCAGCGCTCGGCGAAACGCATGGCCCACGCGGCGGCGCCGGTGGTTTTTCCGCCGAACTGGTCGTTGTCGTCGCGGCGCAGCGCGAGCTGTACATCGTTCGTGCCGAACGTGCCCTGATACTGCGCGAACGCAGCGCGGTTGGCGCGGCGGGTGTTGTCGTACTTCGGATTGCTGTCGATACGATCGTGCAGCCAGTCAGCGCCGAAGGTAAGCAACTGAGCGTCGGCGATGGCGATGTCCGCCTGCAGCGATGCGGTGTTGCGGCGGCTGGCGAAGTCGCCGTTGGGGACGCTGCCGATGAAATTGTCGGACCCGTCTTGGTTGCTGCCGAGGTTGAAGCGCAGATCGACGCGATCGCCCGCTTTCCAGCGCAGCTGCGCGCCCAACGCCTGCTGTTTGATGTCGGAGTTGTCGACGAAGCCGCCGTCGTATTCGCTGTGGCCGCTGACATACAGCGCCTGCGCCTCAAGCGTTACCGATTGGCCGATGTTCGTGCCGCCGCGCGCCGAGAACGAATGGTTATCGTAGCCGTCGCGATCGGTCTGGCCGTTGACGAAGCAGCCGGCGTAGATGAAATTCACGTTGTCTTCCAGGCCATCGCAGGCATTGATGCCGTCGGTGCTCTGAAACCCGGCATCGATACCGAACCAGCCGCGCTCGCTGCCGCCGCTGACGCCCAGCCCGCCTTCGCGATAGCCATGACTGCCCGCGCCGGCGTGGAAATGAAAACTCGCATCGCCGCGATCGCGACGGGTGAAAATCTGGATCACGCCGCCGATGGCGTCCGCACCGTACAGGCTGGAGCGCGGGCCGCGGACGATTTCGATACGGTCGATCATCGCCACCGGAAGGTCCTGAAACGCCGCCTGACCGCTGGTGGCCGAACCGATGCGCACACCGTCGACCAGCACCAGTACGTGATCGGATTCGCTGCCGCGCACGAAGACGCTGGTCAGTTTGCCGGCGCCGCCCTGGTTGCTCAGATTGATACCCGCGCGGCCGCGCAGCAGATCGGTGAGCGATGTCGCCTGGCTGCGTGCGATCGCGTCGCGGCCGATGACTTCGACCGGCGCCAGCGCGTCATCGGTGGTGATCGCGGTGCGCGTGGCGGTGACGATCACCTGGTCGAGATCATCGGCGTTGTTGTGTTGCGCCTGTACCGCAAAAGGAACGGCGCCCGCGATCGCGAGGGCCAGAGGATATTTCGAAAAAGACATGCAGACTCCATCGCGCACACCCGCGCGCGGTGAGATGGGGTTGGAGTCGCGAATGGAGAAAAGCAGCGAGCGGCCAGCGAAGCACAGGCAAAGCGGCAACGTCGCCGCAATGCCCTCCGCATCGCAACCGTGAACTCCGTGGCCGGTCTCCGGGCTCATGCGCGTACAGGAATGTCCTGCACCGCCTGCGCGCCTTCCCATAGAGCAGTCTCTACAGTGGCGATTGCGCAGGTTTGACGCATTTACCGTTGCGGGGGCAGCGCCGGCATTGCGCCATGAGTGGTGCGCACCGGCTTCCCGTTTCAACCTTCGGACGAAAGTCCTTGGGTCACCTCGAAGCGCGCGTAGTGTAACCGATCGCTGCCGACAGGGCCGGCGAACGCTTCGGGCCGGTCAGTCGCCGTGACCGCCGCTGTCGGGCTCGTCGAACAGATTGAACGCGGGCGCCGAGTCTTCTTCGCGCATGGTGTGGGTCGTAGTGACCGGGGATGCGGTCGGCCGGCCGCGCGGCGGCGGCAGCAGCGCAATTGCGGCATCGGCGGCGATCAACAGTTCGCTGCGGCGTTCGCTGGGTACATCCTGCCAATGACAGTCCCGCAGCGCGCCTTCCAGCGCATAGAGCAGATTGAGGCTGGGTTTGAACCCGGCGCGTTTGACGCGCATGAAAGCTTCAAGCGCGCCGATCGCGCGCAGCTCGTCTTCGGTGCGCAGACCCACCTGACGCAGCCATGCGGCGCTTTTCGGACCGATGTTGCGGAGTTTCAGCGGAGTGATCATGCGGTTCCGTGTTGGAAGAAAAGTGCGGCCCGCGATGCTGGAAGCTTACGGGTTAGCGCGCAGGGTACTTACGAACAGTGCGGCAATGATTTCAAGCCCTGCCTGATCATCAACGTCGAAACGTCCGGGAACCGGACTGTCGAGATCGAATACGCCGATCAGCGCACCCTCCAGCGCCAGCGGTATCACCAGTTCCGAACGCGATGCCGAATCGCACGCGATATGGCCGGGAAACGCGTGGACATCGGCAACGCGCTGCGTTTGCCGCGTAGTGGCCGCAGCGCCGCACACGCCTTTGTCGAGCGGAATACGGATGCAGGCGGGCAACCCCTGGAACGGACCGACCACCAGTTCGTTGCCGTCGAAAAAGTAAAAGCCGACCCAGTTCAGATCGGGCAGCGCGTGGTAGATCAGCGCGGACAGATTCGCGGCGTTGGCAATGCAGTCGTGCTCGCCAGCGAACAGCGCTTCGGCCTGCGCAGCGAGCTGGACGTACTGTTCCGGCTTGCTGCCGGCGAGCGGGATCGATGCGAAACTCATGCATGCAGTGTAGCAGCGCTGCCTTGGCGGATTACCATGCGGGCTTCGAATCAGAACATGACCATTGAGTCACGACCATTGAGGACATGACGATGACCGTCCCGTCACCGGCCCGCAGCGTTTATGTCACCGGCACCGATACCGGCGTCGGCAAGACGCTGGTCAGCGCGGCCCTGCTGCATTGCCTGCGCAGTACGGGTTTGCGCGCGAGCGGCATGAAACCGGTCGCCAGCGGCTGCGAACGCACGCCCGATGGCTGGCGCAACGATGATGCGCTGAGGCTGCAGGCCGCAAGCGATCCGCAGCCTGCGTACGATAACGTCAATCCGTATGCGTTTGAGCTGCCCACCGCGCCGCAGCTGGCGGCGCGCGCGATGGCGGTGAGCGTCGATCTGCTGCGTCTGGGCGATGCGTATCTGCGCCTCGCGATGCAGGCCGATGCGGTAGTGATCGAAGGCGTCGGCGGCTGGGCCGCGCCGCTGGACGATGGCCTGGATCAGGCCGATCTGGTGCGCATGCTCGATGTTCCGGTCGTGCTGGTGATCGGTCTGCGCTTGGGCTGTCTGAGCCATGCGCGACTGACCGCACGCGCGATCCAGAGCGATGGCGTATCGCTGGTAGGCTGGATCGGCAGCAGCGTCGATCCCATGTTCAGCGAACGAAACGACTACATCGAACTGCTGCGCGATGCGCTGACGGCGCCGTGTCTGGGCGTGTTGCCGTACGCAGCCGATGCCGACCCGGTGCAGATGTCGAAATACTTGACGATGCCCGCGTAGGGCGGGTCCAGACCCGCCATTACAATGTGTCCGATCACTTCAAACAATGATCGAAACCGCTTCGGTCATTCAATACGTTCATTGCAGTATTGAATTGGCGGGTCTAGACCCGCCCTACGCCGTTTGCGGCTCTAACGCATCGTCGTCTGCGGCAGTCCGGGTGCGGTCGTGCGCATGATCGCGCGCGAGGTACAGATAGAACGCCGGTAGCACGAACAGCGTAAATGCGGTGCCGATGGTCATGCCCGATGCGATCACCGTGCCCATCGAAAAGCGCGCGGCCGCGCCGGGACCGCTGGCCATCAATAGCGGCACCATCGCGAACACCAGCGCCGCGGTGGTCATCAGCACCGGGCGCAGGCGGATCGCGGTAGCTTCCTCGATCGCATCGCGCTTCGACAGACCCTTTTCGACCTGCAGTTTATTGGCGAACTCCACGATCAGAATGCCGTGCTTGGTAATCACGCCCACCAGCGTCACCAGTCCCACTTGGGTATAGATGTTGATGCTCATGCCCGGGAAGGCTTCGATACCCTGGAAGCCGAGAATGCCGCTGACGATCGCCAGCACGTTCATCACCAACAGTGCGCCGCAGATCGCCATTGGCACCGTGATCAGCATGATCAGCGCATCGCGAAAACTCTCGAACTGCGCCGACAGCACCAGGAAGATGATGATCAGCGCGAACAGCAGGGTGATCAGCATGGTGCTGCCCTCCTGTTTGAACTGCCGCGATTCCCCGGCGTAATCCACGCTGTAGCCCTGTGGCAGCACCTCTTTCGCCGCTTGCTCCAGCACGGCCAGTGCTTCGCCCTTGGACACGCCCGGGCGCGGTGCGAAGGTGATCGATACGGCGTTCAACTGCTGGAAGCGTTTGAGCACCTGCGGCTGAGCGCTTTCCTTCAGCGTCACCAGGGTGGACAGCGGGATCAGCTCGCCGCTGCGGGTGCGGGTGTAGTAGTGGGTGAGCTGCTCTGCATTGATGCGGTCGCTGCGCTGCACCTGCGCGATCACCCGATACGAGCGGTTCTGCATCGCGAAACGGTT
>JAYVSK010000212.1:0-16532 GCA_043775395.1 Lysobacter sp.
AAAGAGGTTGTGCTGGGGCGATGTGGTGCGCTGACGCAGGGCATTCAAGTCCGATCCGGCGCCGCGACGGTGGCATTCAGGCCCGCAGCAGGAATGTCACCGGACCGTCGTTGACAAGACTGACCACCATATGCGCGCCGTATTGCCCCGTTTCAACGGCATTGGCGTGCTTTTGGCGGCAATAGGCAACCATTTCGCCGAAAATAAGCTCAGCTTCCGCAGGCGGTGCAGCCGTGCCGAAGCTGGGACGCAGGCCGGATGCGGTGTCGGCGGCCAACGTGAACTGGCTGACCAGCAGCAGGCCGCCGCCAGTGTCGGCCAGGGACAGGTTCATCTTGCCGCTCGCATCGGAGAACACCCGGTAGCGCAACAGGCGGTCGCCCAGCTTCGCGACTTGGGCCACGCCGTCTCCGGGCTGCACGCCGATCAACGCCAGCAGCCCTGGGCCGATGGCGCCCACGGTCTTGCCGTCGACGAGGACGTTGGCTTCGGTGACGCGCTGGATCAGTGCAAGCATGGTGGCGGCTGCAGGCAGGGGAAGGTGCGCGGCAGCATCGACGGGACTGCCGTCGCGATGCAAGTCGACCCGTTGCAGTGTGCTGTGCTCCACGCGATGTGCTTCGCACAATGTTGTTCAATGGTGTGATGCGTCTTCTTTTTTCACACGGTGCACTGCCGGTGGGCCAAGTAAACTCGTCCGATGTTTGAAGTCACCGCCCGCGTCCTGTATTTACTGGTTGGCGCATTCGCCCGTTTGCCGTGGCCGTGGCTGCGTGCGCTTGGCGACGGGATCGCCTGGCTGTGGCGGCGCACCGATGGACGCGAGAGCCGGGTCACTGGACGCAATCTGGAGCTGGCGTATCCGGAGCTGTTGCCCGGTCAGCGCGAGGCGATGCAGCGCGGGATCCTGCGCACCACCGCGCGGCAGACGCTGGAAACGCTGCGCTTGTGGACCCGGCCGCATGCTGACAATCTCCGGCTGATCCACGAAACCCAGGGCGTGGACCTGTTCGATGCCGCGATCGCATCCGGGAAAGGCGTGATCGTGGCCGCGCCCCATTACGGCAACTGGGAGCTGCTCAACCAGTGGCTGGCCGCGCATACGCCGCTGGCGATTCTCTATCGGCCGCCGGAGTCCAGGCTGGGCGAAGCTTTCCTGCGCCAGGTGCGCGGCGACCAGGCCGACCGCGTCACCCAGATCCGCGCCGAGGCGGCCGGCATCCGTCAATTGTTCAAACGACTGCGCGACGGCGGCGTGATCGGCATCCTGCCCGATCAGCAGCCCAAGCGCGGCGACGGTGAGTTCGCGCCATTCTTCGGCAAGCCGGCGTATACGATGACCCTGCTGCCGCGGTTGGCGGAGCGCAGCGGTGCGACGGTGCTGTTCGCCTACTGCGAGCGGATCGGCGATCGGGCGTTCGCGCTGCGGATCGAGCCGGCGCCCGAGGCCATCGCCTCAAGCGATACGATCGTCGCGACCGCAGCGCTGAATGCGGCAGTGGAGCGCATCGCACGTCGCGATCCGGCGCAGTATCAGTGGACGTATAAACGCTACACGCTGCAGCCATCGTTGAACCCCTATTACAACCCTTATCGTGATCTTGAAGGCCGTGCATGACGTCGCAGAGCGAACCCACGCAGCATCCAACCGCTGCCGTTACCACGATTCCAACCGTTGAAGCCGCCACTGAAGCTGCCGGCATCCAATCGCCGTTGGATGCCGCAGAAGCCACGGTACTGGCCGCCCCCGGATGGTCCAGCCCCAGCGGCTGGCAGCGGCTGCCGCGTCGCGCGTATCGGGTATTTCTGTACGTGGCGGTGCTGGTGGCGATGCCGCCGACCCTGTTCGTCACCGCTGCGCTGTACGCCAACCGGTTCAAGCATGACTGGACATGGCTGGCGTTGGCGGCGCTGTGGATGCTCTCGATTTCGATGACGCTCTGGGTGGCGCGCAAACGTTATCGCCATACCTACTGGAAACTGGATGCGGACGGTTTCTCGGTGCGCCGCGGCCGCCTGTGGCAGTGGGAAACCCGGGTGCCGACTTCGCGCGTGCAGCATCTGGACATCAAGCGCGGCCCGCTGGAGCGCGCGCATCGCCTCGCTTCGCTGGTGCTGCATACCGCCGGCACTCGGTTGAATGCGGTCAGCGTCTCCGGCTTGGACGACGTCGATGCCGAGGGTTTACGCACCTACTTCAGCGCCCAGATCGATCGCCAGGAAGACGATGACCATACCCACGCCTGAAGCGTTTGCCGTCCAACCCGCCGACGGGCCGTTGGAACGCAGGCTGCACCCGATGTCGTGGCTGTTCGTGCTGATCCAGCAGTTCAGGCAATTCATCGTGCCGATCGTGGTGCTGTTCCTGTTCGGGCGCGGCGATCGCAACGATCTGTGGGGGCTGGTGGCGATCTGCATCCTCGGTGCGATCTCGCTCTGGCAGTACTACACCTATCGTTTCAGCATTGGTGAAGACAGTCTGCAGATCCGCAGCGGCGTGCTGGAGCGCAGTCTGCGGCAGATTCCGTTTGCGCGGATCCACAACGTCGGGCTGCATCAAACGCTGCTGCACCGCATCTTCGGCGTGGCCGAAGTGCGGCTGGAGTCGGCCGGCGGGATCAAACCCGAAGCGGAAATGCGGGTCTTGAAGCTTGAGGATGCGCTGGCGCTGGAAGCGTTGGTGCGCCGCCGCACTACCGCTTACGCCACGTCATCCGTGCAGGATGCGGCAGCGGATGCAGGCGAAGTGCTGCATACACTGTCGTACCCGGAGATCGTCCGCGCCGGGCTGATTTCCAACCGCGGCATGCTGGTTATCGGCGGTGCGTTCGCAGCGCTCTCGCAGTTCAGTCCTGACCTGATCGAACGGGTATTCAGAGCGTTGGCGAAAGCCATGTTCGGAGTAGTTGAGACCTACGGTCGCGGCCATGAGGCGATCGCGGTGGTGATGATGATCGTGGTCTTCGTGGTGGTGATCCGGCTGTTTTCGGTGGTTATTGCGTTGCTGCAATACAGCGGCTTCCGGCTTGAGGAACACGGCCGCCGTCTAACCCTGGAACGCGGGCTGTTCACCCGGATGCGCACCAGCACGCCGCGCCGGCGGATCCAGTCGTGGGCGCTGCGCGAGGGCATGCTGCACCGGTTGTTCAAACGCCGCACGCTGGAAGTGAGTACCGCAGTGCTCGACAACGGGTCGCATGGCCAGCCGCGTTCGCTGCGCGACATCGCTCCGGTCGCACTGCCGGAGCGCTGCGACGAACTGATCCGCAAACTTGCGCCGCGGATTCACTGGCCGGTCGCGGAGTGGAAACCGCTGCATCCGGCGACGGGCTGGCGGCTGTTCATTCCGCGCCTCCTCATTACCGGCGTGATCGCATCGCTGAGCTGGTACAAGTTCGGCACGCTCGGCGCGGCGCTGGTTGCGCTGTGGGTGCCCTGGGCGGCGTACATGTCATGGCAGGACGCGCGTCATGCCGGCTATGCGATCGACGACACCCTGGTCGCGATCCGCAGCGGTTGGTGGAACCGCAAATGGCGTTTCGCCGAGATCGACAAACTCCAGGCGATCCGCGTCGGGCAGTCGCCGGTCGAACGCATGTTGGGCATGGCTTCGCTGCTGTTGGATACCGCAGGTGGCAACAACATGACCGACCCCCTGCGGCTGCGCTTCCTGCCCGCCGCCGATGCGCATGCGCTGCACGCTCGTTTGGCCCGTGAAATCGCCCGCAGTACGCTGCGGTGGTGACAGTGGCCGTGTAGGAGCGACGGAAGTCGCGACAGCCTGCGGCAAGTCTTTCCGTAAGCTGTCGCGACTTCTGTCGCTCCTACAAAAGCATCAGAGACGCCAATAGCCCATGTTGGCGCGGATCTGCAGCGCGCGCAGCCGCCCGGACAAGGGCTTGCCGGCAAGCCTGCCGAGCCTGCCGTCGATCAGCGCTTCGGTGGCCGCAAGCACGCGTTCGGACGAGTGGCCATCGCGATAGGGATGGATCGCATCGGCGTAGTCGGCCAGCGCAGCGCGCAGCGACGCGCTCGGTGCGAACGCCTGCGCAAGCATGGCCTGCAGCTTCGAGACATCGTCGAAATCGAGCATGTGCGGTTTGGGGGCGCGGTTGCGGAAGGTCACGACCGGCTTGTGCTGGACCACGAATTCCGAGACCACCGATGTCGTATCCGCCACCAGCACATCGGCGGCGCGCTGGGCCGCCATCAGCTGCTCGGTTTCGACAAAGGCGGCGTTCGGCCCGGCAAGGTTGCGATAGCGCTTGAACAGCTCCGGCGCGCACTTGGGATGCAGGGTCAGCAGCCAATAGCGGTCGCCGCGTGCGACTTCCGCGGCAATCCCCTCGAACAGCAGCGGCGCGGCGCTCAGGCGTTCGGTGAATGTCGATGCGAACAGCACCGTCGGGCGCCCGTTCGCCGGTGCGCGCAGCGCGGCAGACGCACCGCTGTCGTCGCGGAACAGCGGATCGAGCTTCGGCCAGCCGGTTTCCGCCACCGCGAAGTGCGGATGCCGTACCGCCAGTGCGCGGAACGGCACCGTGGTGGCCGGGCCCTGGGTGCAGTAGAGGTCGAACAGTCCGCGGACCCGGAAATGGCCGCGTGCGTCCTCGCGCTTCTCGACGTTAAAGCCGTGGAACAGCTGGACTTTCGGGCCGGTCACAAACGTGGGCACCCAGTTCGCCGCCGAAAAAACCGCGCGAGGTCTCAGCGCGACCGCTTCGCGCAGACCTATGTTTGGAACCGCCCCGGACAGCTTTCCACCGGCGGCGCCGTCGACCAGCCACGCACGTACGCCATGCCCCGACGCTTGCAGCGCATCCGCCAACGGCTGCAGGATAGGCAACGCATAGCGCTCGGTCGCGAACAACAGGTACTCCGCCATCAATACGCCCCCACCCTCGTTACATCCGATCTCGGCTTGCATTATCACGTTCAATGAGGGCGATCGCATCGGCGACTGTCTCGCCTCGCTGGCGTTCTGCGACGAGATTGTAGTGGTGGACTCAGGATCGACCGACGACACCCCTGCGATCGCCGAAGCGGTTGGCGCACGGGTGATCGTGCGTACGTTCGACGGATTCCGCAGCCAGAAACAGTTCGCGGTCAATCAGGCCGCGCACGATTGGGTGCTGTGCCTGGATGCCGACGAGCGCGTCAGCCCTGAACTGAAGGCGTCGGTCCTCGCCGCGCGCGACGCCGGTTTCGCAGAGACCAACGGCTATCGTTTCGCACGTTTGAGCGAATACTTCGGAAAATTCCTGCGCCGCGGCAACGCCTATCCGGACCGCGTGCTGCGGCTGTTCGACCGCCGGTGCGGCGGCTGGCGCGGCGACCGCGAAATCCACGAAGCCGCGAGCGTCGACGGCGCGGTGCGCACGCTGCCCGGCGATCTGATCCATTACCCGTACCGCTCGCTGATGCAGCAGTTGAGCAAGACCGAGCGTTACGCGCGGATGATGGCCGAATACGAATTCTCGCGCGGCAAGCGTGCATCGCTGGCCAAGCTGATCCTGTCGCCGGCGTGGCGGTTCTGGCGCGGCTACATTTTCCGGCTGGGGTTTCTGGACGGCTGGCACGGTCTGGTCTATGCCTACGTGCGCGCCAACTACGTGCGCCAGAAGACGATCATGCTGTGGCTGCTGCAGCACGGCCGCGCGATCGATACGCCGGAGCGCTGACCGACGATTGCAGCGGGAAGTTGGGCCGGCGCTCGCGTTCCGCCCGCCGACCCCCGAAAATACCGTCCGGCGGTTAGCCGGAGATCGTGGCATCCTGTTCCACGCAGAAACGCCAACTCCACCCATTCGAAAGGCTCCCGTCCGCATGGCTCGTACCCTCGTCACCGGCGGCGCCGGCTTTCTCGGCTCGCACCTCTGCGACCGCCTGCTCGACGACGGTCACGATGTGATCTGCGCGGACAATTTCTTCACCGGCAGCAAGCGCAACATCGCGCATCGTCTGGATCATCCGTATTTCGAACTGATGCGCCACGACGTGACCTTTCCGCTGTACGTCGAAGTCGACCGCATCTTCAATCTGGCCTGCCCGGCCTCGCCGGTGCACTACCAGCACGATCCGGTGCAGACCACCAAGACCAGCGTGCACGGCGCGATCAACATGCTCGGCCTGGCCAAGCGGCTGAAGGCGCGGATCCTGCAGGCGTCGACCAGCGAGGTCTACGGCGACCCGGAAGTGCATCCGCAGCCCGAAGGCTACTGGGGCCGGGTCAATCCGATCGGCATCCGCAGCTGTTACGACGAAGGCAAGCGCTGCGCCGAGACCCTGTTTTTCGATTACCACCGCCAGCACGATCTCGACATCAAGGTGGTGCGCATCTTCAATACTTACGGCCCGCGGATGCACCCCAACGACGGCCGCGTGGTCAGCAACTTCATCGTCCAGGCGCTGCGCGGCGAGGACATCACCATCTACGGCGACGGCACCCAGACCCGCAGTTTCTGCTACGTCGACGATCTGATCGAAGCTTTCGTGCGGATGATGGACACCGAAGCCGGCTTCACCGGGCCGATCAATATCGGCAATCCGTCCGAATTCACGATGCTCGAACTGGCCGAAAAAGTGCTGGCGCTGGTCGGAGGCCGTTCGACACTGGTGTTTCGGCCGCTGCCTTCGGACGATCCCCGCCAGCGCCAGCCGGATATCTCGCTGGCCAAATCCAAACTCGACTGGCAACCGAAGATCGCGCTGGAAGACGGGCTGAAAGAAACCATCGCCTATTTCCGGCGCACGCTGGACGCAACGCCGGCATGAGCAGGCCCTCATGAACACATCGTTCGCGGTCGTCATCACCAGCTACAACTACCGCGACTTTATCGCCGAAGCGATCGACGGCGCGCTGGCGCAGACCCGCGCGCCGAAACAGCTCATCGTGGTCGACGACGGCTCCACCGACGGCTCTCAGGACTATCTGCGCCAACGCTACGGAAACGATGCGCGGGTGACGCTCCTGTGCGGCGAAAACGGCGGCCAGCTCATTGCGTTCCAGCGCGGCGTGACCGCGAGCGATGCCGACGTGCTGTGCTTTCTCGATGCCGACGACCGTTGGGCACCGGAGTATCTGGCGAAGATCGGCGCGGTTTACGACAGCCGCAAAGATGTGGGTTTCGTGTTTTCCGATATCGTCCTGTTCGGCAATGAGCAGCGCCGGATCGGCTACGCCGACAAGCCGGTCGATCTGGGCTACACCGCGATCAGCACCTGGGCGCTGACCTACTGGTACGGCGCGCCGACCTCGGCACTGTCGATGCGCAAACTCTACGCCGAACGCGCGCTCGACCTGCCTGAACAGCTGTATCGCACCTGGAAACTTTGCGCCGACAACTGCCTGGTCTACGGCGCCAGCCTGTTCGGCGCGCGCAAATACTTTATGCCCACCGGCGATGTCGGCTATCGCATCCACGGCAACAACGGCTGGTGGTCGAACCGCAGCCCGACCGCCAACTTTCTCAATCGCCTGCATTCGCGCGGCCTGATCGGCCACTACGCCCGCACCGTCGGCATCGACGAGTCGTGCCTGGAACTGGCCAAGCTGGAATACAAGACCAAGCCTGCGCCCGAGTGGGCCGAAACCAAGCGGTACATGCGCTTGTGCATGCGCGGCCCGTCGCCGTTCTGGAAGAAAGTCGAACGCGCGCTGAGTATTCTCGCCGGGCGCAAGCGCGCACGCTGAAGGCATGCGTTCAATGAAAATCCTGCTGACCAATTTTCACGATGGCGACGGCGGCGGCCACACGACGTATCTGATCGCGCTGGCGCGCGGCCTTCGCGCGCGCCACGAGATCCACATCGCCGCACCGTCGACCAGCCGGCTGTATCGGGAAGCGACAGCGCTGGAACATATCCACGCCGTCGCACAGCCGTTTCCGAACGGTCTGCGCAATCTGGCTGCATCGCTGCGCGCGCGCCGACAGCTCTGCGCCTATCTGCAGCGGCATGCTTTCGACATCGTCCACGTCAATGGTTCGGCCGATCACCGGTTGGTGCTTGCAGCGCTGCGCGGTATCGCGAAACGACCGCGCATTGTATTGACCAAGCACAATTCCAAGCCGATCGCAGGCATTGGGCATGGGTGGCGCGCACGCCGCACTGATCTTGCAATCGGGGTGAGCGACCATACCCGGAACATGCTGCAAAACAGCGCGTATGGACGTTGCCGCGCGCTGACGGTGCATAACGGTGTGGACACCGCGCATTTTAAGCCCCGGTCTGCGCAGGCTGCGGCATTGGAGCGTGCGCATTATGCCGATGACGCAATGTTGGTACTGGGCAGCAACGCCGGCACCGCCGATCATAAAGGCTGGATGGACTTGATCGAAGCCATCGCAACGCTCGACGACGATGCAAAGCGCCAAGTGCGGGTGCTGCTGTGCGGCAAGCCGCTGTCGTCCGCGCAGCTGTCGCGATTGGACGCGCTTGGTCTGCGCGATAACGTGCGCCACGCCGGCATGCTCGACGATGTACGGCCGATGATCGCCGCGATCGATGTCGGCTTTGTGCTGTCGTACGCGGTCGAAACCATTTCCTTCGCCTGTCGCGAAATGATGGCGATGGGCAAGCCCGTTCTGGTCAGCGATTATGCCGGCTTGCCGGAGAATATCGGGCCCGGCGTCGACGGCTGGGTCGTGCAGGTACGCGACCGCGAAGCGATTGCGCTGGCCGTGACCGCGATGCTGGTCGACCGGGCTCGGCTTGCGCAGATGGGCCATTGCGCCCGCACGCATGCCGAACGCGACTTCGGTCTTGCGCTCTTTGTGTCGCGCACCGAGGCTGCGTATGTCAGCGTTCTATCCGTCTGATCATCATCGATTCGCACGACAGGCTGTGTCGGACACGTCTATCCTGCGCCGATGAACTTCATTTTCGACAACACATTCCTCGCTGCAATACATGGCGATGCCGACACCGGTCCGCGCCGGCGCGAAGTGCGCGGTGCGCTGTGGTCGCGCATGGCGCCTACGCCGGTCGCCGCACCCCGCATGTTGGCGGTATCGCGCGAGATGGCCGAAACGCTGGGTCTGAGCGAAGCGGATATCGCTTCGGACACCTTCGCGCAAGTTTTCGCCGGGAATATGCTGTTGCCGGGCATGGACCCGTTCGCGACCAACTACGGCGGCCATCAGTTCGGCCACTGGGCGGGGCAGCTCGGCGACGGCCGCGCGATCAGTCTGGGCGAAACCGTCAATGCCGCCGGCCAGCGCTGGGAACTGCAGCTCAAGGGCGCGGGGCCGACGCCGTATTCCCGCACCGCCGACGGTCGCGCGGTGCTTCGCTCATCGATCCGCGAATTCCTGTGCAGCGAGGCGATGCATCATCTCGGCGTACCGACCACGCGCGCGCTGTCGCTGGTCGCCACCGGCGAGGACGTGGTCCGCGACATGTTCTACGACGGCCATCCCAAGCCTGAACCCGGTGCGGTGATGTGTCGGGCTGCGCCGTCGTTCCTGCGCTTCGGTCATTTCGAACTGCCGTCGTCGCGCGCCGAAGTGGATCTTTTGCGCCAGTTGCTGGACTTCGCGATCCGGCGCGATTGTCCGCAACTTTCTGGCAGCGGCGAGACGCTGTACGCCGACTGGTTCGCCGAAGTCTGCATCCGCACCGCGCGGCTGATGGCCGAATGGATGCGGGTCGGTTTCGTGCACGGGGTGATGAACACCGACAACCTGTCGATCCTCGGCCTGACCATCGATTACGGCCCGTACGGCTGGATCGACGCCTACGACCCGGACTGGACGCCGAACACTACCGACGCCGGCGGGCGCCGCTACCGCTTCGGCTGGCAGCCGGCGGTGGCGCGCTGGAATCTGGCGCGTCTCGCCCAGGCGATCTCGCCGCTGTTCGCGGGCGGCGAAGCGCTGCAGGCGGGCATCGACGCCTTCGGCACCGCCTACAGCGCGGCGGATCGCGACAACATCGCGCGCAAGCTGGGCCTTGCGGAATGCCGCGACGACGATGCTGCGCTGACCCGCGACCTGCATGGGTTGATGCATGAAGCCGAAGTGGATATGACGCTGTGGTTCCGTGCGCTGATGGACATCAATATCGACGTGCCGACGCTGCAGCCGTTGGAGGCGGCGTTCTACGACCCCGCAACACGCGATGCGCATGCGCCGCAGTTCGACGATTGGCTGCAGCGCTACGCCGCGCGGCTGCGCGACGATGCACTATCGGCGGCGGAGCGTCGCGAAAAAATGCGCCTGGCCAATCCGAAATTCGTGCTGCGCAATTACCTGGCGCAGCAGGTCATCGACCGCGCCGAGGCTGGCGATACCGCAGGCATCGCCGAGCTGCTGGAGGTGATGCGTCGGCCCTACGACGAGCAACCGGGCAACGAACGCTTCGCCGAAAAACGTCCCGATTGGGCGCGCGATCGTGCCGGCTGCTCAACGCTGTCGTGCAGTTCTTAGCGCAGCAGAAGAAGAACACATCAGGTGTCCTTCTCCCCGCATGCGGGGAGAAGAAATACAGCCTGTGTTCTTGTGTCGCATTGAGTAGCCAATGAAGTGCACAGGCTATGCGAATGATCGCCTTCTATGGAAGCGGCACACCCGTCATCCCCCGTGAAGTCGGGGATACGGCTGCTTTTTGGTGTGACTACATAGCGCTTTAGCAAGACAAGAACAGCCCTGCAGCGTCAGCATTGATGATTGCAGGCGACGCATGCACAACGCGCAGCTCACCCGCACCGGCCTTACTTGCCTTTCTTGTCCTTCTTCTCCGCACGCTTCTCTTTCAGCGTCTTTTCGGGTTTCTTTTTGTCCTGCTTCTTCTGATCCATACCTTTGGACATGGTGGGCTCCGCTGTGTGGGTGATCGAATGTCAAGCGTACTGCGGTCGGGTGCAGCCGGTAAACTACCTGGATGCCTATCCTCACTTTGAATGACGTCGATTTCGGCGTCGGCGGCCCGCTGCTGCTCGCTGGCGTCGATCTCGCGATCGAGCCCGGCGAGCGCATCGCCCTGATCGGCCGCAACGGCGCCGGCAAGTCCACCCTGCTGCGCCTGCTGGCCGGCGAGCACAAGCCCGACGACGGCGAGATCCGGATCGAAGGCGGCGTGCGCATCGCCCGTCTGGAGCAGGAAGTGCCGGCCGGCGCCGCCGGCAGCGTCTTCGACGTAGTTGCCGACGGCCTCGGCGAAATGGGCACATTCCTTGCCGATTATCACCATCTGATTCACGCCGATGAGCTCGATACCGACGCCCTGGCGGCGGTGCAGACCAAGATCGAAGACGGCAACGGCTGGTCGCTGGACCAGCGCGTCACCGAAACCCTGGCGCGGCTGGATCTGGACGGGGACGGTGACTTCGCCAAGCTGTCCGGCGGCATGAAACGCCGGGTGCTGCTGGCGCGGGCGCTCGTGTCGGCACCGGATCTGCTGCTGCTGGACGAGCCCACCAACCATCTCGACATTGCGGCCATCGATTGGCTGGAAGGTTTTCTCAAGGCCTGGCAGGGCGCGCTGATTTTCGTCACCCACGACCGGCGCTTCCTGCGTTCGCTGGCCACCCGCATCGTGGAAATCGACCGCGGCCAGCTGACCAGCTGGCCCGGCGACTGGGACAACTACGTGCGCCGCCGCGAAGAGCGACTGAACGCCGAGGCGCAGGAAAATGCGCGCTTCGACAAGATGCTGGCGCAGGAGGAGGTTTGGATCCGTCAGGGCATCAAGGCCCGCCGCACCCGCGACGAAGGCCGCGTGCGCAGGCTCAAGGCAATGCGCGACGAACGCGTGCAGCGTCGCGATCTGTCCGGCAACGTGCGCATGGAAACCGCGCAGGCCGGTGCGTCGGGCAAGAAGGTGATCGAAGCGAAAGACGTGTCGTTTGCGTTCGGCGAACGGCGTCTGCTCAACCATGTGTCGACCACCATCCTGCGCGGCGACCGGATTGGCCTGATCGGCGCCAATGGCAGCGGCAAAACCACGCTGCTGAAGCTGCTGCTGGGCGATCTGCAGCCGCAGTCGGGCGAGATCAAGGTCGGCACGCAGCTGCAGGTCGCCTATTTCGACCAGTACCGCGCGACCCTGCGCGAAGACTGGAACGCGCTGGAAAACGTCGCCGAGGGCAAGGACTTCGTCGAGATCAACGGCAAGCAGAAGCATGTGATCGGCTATCTGCAGGATTTTCTGTTCACCCCCGAGCGCGCGCGCGCGCCGATCACCCGGCTCTCCGGCGGCGAACGCAACCGTCTATTGCTGGCGAAACTGTTCGCTCAGCCGTCTAACCTGCTGGTGATGGACGAACCCACCAACGACCTTGATGTGGAAACGCTGGAGCTGCTGGAAGAATTGCTGGGTGAGTATCCCGGCACGCTGCTGCTGGTCAGCCACGACCGCGACTTCCTCGACAGTGTCGTGACCTCGACGCTGGTGATGGAAGGCGACGGCCGCGTCGGCGATTACGTCGGCGGCTACAGCGATTGGTTGCGTCAGCGGCCAACCCGGGGCGAATCGGCCAAAGCCACCGCCGCTGCCGCTCCCAAAGCAGTCGAAGCGCCCGCACCTGCTGCGCCCGCCGCTGCGAAGCGCAAGCTCAGCTACAAGGACCAGCGCGAACTCGAACGGCTGCCGCAGCGGATCGAAAGCCTCGAAACGAAGATCGCGACGATGACCGCGACCATGCGCGACCCCGCGTTTTTCCAGCGCGATCATGCCACCATCGCCGCGCACAATGCCGAGATGGCGGCGGCGCATGCCGAACTGGAACAGGCCTTTGCGCGCTGGGAAGCCCTGGACGCCTGAAATTCCGCTCCGGTTTCTGTAGGAGCGACGGAAGTCGCCACCGGCCGCCGAAAGATTTTCCGGAACCGGTCGCGACTTCCGTCGCTCCTACAAAAGTCCGGTCGCGACTTCCGTCGCTCCTACAGAAGCATGGTCGCTCCTACAAAAAGTGTGAGGGCGTCACTCGCTCTGACCGTCGGCCTGATTCTGGGTTTCGATGCCCTTCGGCACGCAGGTCGCGTCTGCAGCTGCGGCCGGCACCAGCCACCAGCGGCGGCGGTTGGACACGCCCGCGAACTGCGCTTTGGCTTTATCCACGCACTGCGACAGCGCGGGTTCCTGCACCAGCAGCACGCGCCGCTGCGGCGCTTCGGCCTGCCACGCCATCGCCTTGGACAGCTGTTTGGGCCATGTGGTCTGGAAGCCGAACGTCGCGGCCGGCCGGTCGGCCATCAGCAGATTCTGTTCTTTCCACCCGACCAGCCCCAGCTCGGCATCGGGGCCGATACGTTCGCCCACCGATGCCATCAAACCGCGCGCGGAACTGGACGGGTTCAACAGCGGGTACGCGACCACGCCGTACAGCACCCAGATGCCGCCGATCGCCCACAGCAGGCCGATCACGCCGTTGCGCACGCGATGCCAGCTCACGCTGGCCAGCGTCCACGCGCCCATCGCCATCAGCATGCCGAACAGCGCATGGCCGCCGTCGGTGAAACCGCGGTCGGACATCAGTTTGGTTTCGAACTTCGGATCGCCGAACCACATCGCCAGGCCCGCGCCCAGCAGCAATCCCCCCATCGCCGCCGCAAAACCAAACGCGATCCGCTTCGCCCACAGCCTGCGCACGATCCCGGGCAGCAGCGGCCCAAGCGCGAGACACATCATCGGCAACGCCGGCAGGATGTACACATCGCGCTTGCCGCTGGGGATCGAGAAAAACACCACGATCAGCAGCCACCACGCCAACGGCAGCAGATACCGCGCGTCGCGGCGACCCAAGCGCGTGCGCCACGCCGGCAGCGCCCAGATCAGCGCGAATGCGGTCGGCAGCCATGCGGTCGCCATGACCGTCAGGTGGTACCAGGGCGGCTGCGGGTGATCCCATGATTTCGCATACCGCCCGGCGGTCTGCCGGAACAGGATGTCGTTGAGATAGGCCCTGTATTCCGGATTGTCCTGACTCAGCGCGGCGGCGACCATCGGCACCAGCCACAGCGCAGCGGCCAGTGCGAAGGCGAGCGGCCCGATCCAGAATCTGAAATCGCGCGCATGCACGCGCACCCGCGGCCAGTGCATCAGCGATGCGATCGCGGCCGGCAGAATCATCAGCAGTGCAAGACCACCCACGCCTTTCGTAATTGTGCCCAATCCCGCCGCAAACCAACCCAGCGTCCACAGTGTCCAGTTCGGGCCCAGCAGCATGTGCCGCAGCAGTCCGTAATTCGCGAGGGTGATGAAAAACGTCACCAGCGGATCGATCTGCGCCTTCTTCGACTGATACGTGAACTGCAGCGCGAACAGCAGCGCCCACGCCGCGTACAGGCCGACCCTGCGCGTCCACAGCCGGCGGCCCAGGTCGTACACGCACCACAGCGTGCCCAGCGCTGCGAGCAGCGACGGCAGCAGGAAGGCGATGCGCCAGTCACGGAATACGGTGTAGAACGCGGCTTCCAGCCACATCAGCATCGGCGGCTTGTCCGAATACAGCTCGGTGCCGCGATGCGGGAACAGCCAGTCGCCGCTCTCGATCATCTGCTTGGCGACCAGGGTGAAGCGCGGCTCGTCCGATGGCCATGGGTCGCGCAGGCCCAGACCGGCGCCCAGCACCAGCAGGGCGACGATGGCCAGCAGCCAGAAGTCTTTTGATTCGCGGGTTTTCAGCATGGGGGAATGATAGCGGCGGCTGATGGTTTACTCCTCCCCTTGCGCGAAGCGCAGGGGGAGGTTGGGAGGGGGTGCGGTTCGTTTGCAGCAAGAACACCCCTCCCCGACCCTCCCCTTCGCTGCGCGAAAGGGAGGGAGCAGTCGACAGCTTCAGCGCTTCCGCAGCCGCGCATAGAAAAACCCGTCCATGCCGTCTTCGCCCGGCAGCCGCTGGCGGCCAGCACCGGCAGAGTGACCGAAGGTGTCGCCCAGTGGTTCGGCGACCGCATCCGGCGTGCGCGCCAGAAAGGCCTCCATTTGCCCGGCATTCTCGCGCTGCAAAATCGAACAGGTCGCATACACCAGCACGCCGCCGGTTACGAGCGTGGTCCAGACCGCGTCCAGCAGCCGCGCCTGGGTCGCGACCAGCGCATCGATGTCGGCAGGGCGGCGATGCAACAGAATGTCAGGTTGACGACGCACGACGCCGGTGGCCGAACACGGCGCATCGATCAGCGCCGCGTCGAACGGCACGCCATCCCACCACGCGGCGGGGTCGGCAGCATCGGCGGCTTTCAGGTCGACCGCAGCCTCCACGCCGACCCGGCGCAGGGTTTCGGCGGTGCGCCGCAGCCGACGGGAATCGATATCCAGCGCAGTGATGCGCAGGGTCGGGTCGCGTTCCAGCAGATGCGCGGCCTTGCCGCCAGGGGCGACGCAGGCGTCCAGCACACATGCGCCAAGCGGCGGCGCCAACGCATCGGCGACGGCCTGAGCCGAACCGTCCTGCACCGAGACCACGCCGTCGTCGAATCCCGGCAAATTCGCCACCGCCAGCGAATCCTCAATCCGCAGCGCATCGGGCAGCGCGTCATGGGTAGACGCGGCGATACCGGCGTCCTGCAGCTGTTGTTGGTAAGCATCATGACTTGTGTTCAGACGGTTCACACGCAGCCACAGCGGCGCGGCGGCGGCGCTGGCGTCGAGGATCGCGTCGGCGTGCTGGGGCCAGTCGCGGCGCACTTCGGCCAGCAGCCACTCCGGCCACACCTGCGATGGATCGGCCGGCGGAAACCCTTCGCGCTGCGCACGCCGCAGCAGCGCGTTGACCATGCCGGCCTGATGCGCACGATCCAGCCCACGCGCCGCTTCCACCGTCGCGTCCACCGCAGCATGCGCCGGCAGCTTCAGCGCATCGAGCTGTGCGAAACCGACGTACAGCAGCGCGCGCAGCGGTTCATCGCTTTTGCCCAGCGGCTTGGGCACCCATGCACTCAGCGCGGCGGCGTAGCGCGCGCGGTTGCGCAGCGCGCCGAAACAGATCGCTTCAACCAGCGCGCGATCGCGCGGGTCGGCGATGTTGGGCAATTCAGCGCCGAATTCGCCCTTCAGCGAACGCCCGCGGTGCAGCACGGCGTCGAGCACGCGTGCGGCGGCGAGGCGGGAGGCGGTGCTTGGGTTTACTTGCGTCATGTGGTTGCCAATGTGTTCAAGTGCCCCTCACCCACCCTGCGGGCACCCTCTCCCCGCATGCGGGGAGAGGGAAGAGCGAGTGCAGCGAGCGGGGAGTGAAGGGCGAACGCCCGCGATGCAATACGGTGTCGAGCACGCGCGCGGCGGCGAGGCGGGAAGCCGTGGTGTCAGTCATGGTTGCTTGCTCGCGTCGAGATCGTCGCCGCTGTCTTGATCGATGTCATCGATATGCACGATGCGCTCGCCGTCCGCATCGATCTGCAGGAATAGATCGGACAGCGGGTGGATCTCGTGATAGCTGATGCCGGGGTCGCAAACGATGCGTTTTTCCAGACGGGAAAACAGATGCCGTGCCAGTGCAGCATCGTGTGGCCACGGCAGCGTGCCGTGCAGCATGACGATGTGGGTTCCATTGTCCAGGCGCTGCAGAAAAAGCTGCGCGTCGGCGAAGG
>JAYVSK010000213.1:0-19400 GCA_043775395.1 Lysobacter sp.
TTGTTCGCAGGCCGAGCAGATCCGCTCCACCTTGTAGCCTTTGGCGCGCAGCTTCTCGACCACACCGTCCTCGCCAAGCAAATGCAGGGCGCCGACCACGACCAGTGTGTCGTCATCGGTTTGGTCATCGAGCATCCGCTGCAATCTGGGCAACCAGGCATCGTTGCGGGCGACGTTGATCCGCTGGTACAGCTTCGGATAATCATGGCGCATGCTGCTGGCCATGCCGTCCCACAACAGGGCCTGGTCGCCGCGGCGCCACGCGTCGTGAAGTTTTTCGAGTTCGCTCTGCGTGCCCGCCGCTTCGCTCATGGATTCTTCGAGAAACTGCAGCTGCTCGTCCTTGCTCATGGTCTGGAAGACGGCGATCTGTTCACTGCCTGTTTCCAGACCCGTGGTGGGCTTGGATGCGCGGCTGGCGAGTTCGATGAAGTGCATATCCAGACCGATCTTCGGATCGAGACCGATCTTGTTCATTTCGATGACCGAAATGGTGAGCCCGACGAACCATGGATCGAACCTCTGCAGCGCCTGCGCAGGCAAACCCATGGTCTGCAGCACATCGCTGTTGTCGGCGACCCAGGCGTCGAGCCGGGTCACGGTGGCCTCCGGCAAGTCGCTGTTGAGCAGCGTCCCGTCCCTGCGCAACGCCGCCTGACCCATCGCCATGCCGAGCTGCGGCGACAGCATGTCCTCCGGCGGCAACTCGAACACCAGCGCTTCGGCATCGTCGAATGCCGCATCGATATCGGACGAGAGCGGGTAATCGTCCGGCTTCAGCATGTGAAACGACCCGAGCAGATACAGATCGTTGTCGGCGTCGGAAATTTTCCACATCAGCGGCACCGGCGGCACGTGCGTTGCCTCGCGCGACTTCGCTGCGTCCACCGATAAAACAGACGCTGCGAACGCGATGAGCACACCGATTAAAAGCGGCTTGAAAATCATGGTGATCCTGTTGACCCGGCCAGATGATCTCTGACGTTATTTATATGAAGTTTTCCTTCTCCCCGCCTGTGGGGAGAAGCACATCGAAATATGTCGATACTGCGTCAATGCGTTACGCCATAGCGTTTTTCGCCTGCAGTGACGGCAAGATCCAAGCGGTTCTGATTTGGCGGGAGCGGGCAAGTCGCGAAGGGCGTGAATGCGCACGGCGGGTTGTAGGCGCGATTGAAATCGATGAAGATTTTGCGCTTGGCATCGGGGCGCGGCACGTTGAGGTAGCGGCCCGCGCCGTAGGTCTCATGGCCGCTGGTGCGGTCGGCGATGATCAGCGACAGGGTTTTTTCGCCTTCGTCCAGCGCTTCGATGCGGTAGGTCTTGCCGTCGCGCTGGAATTCCAGCGCGCCCGGGTTGGGCATGTTCTCGGTGGTGCCGATGATGGTGGCGATCGGCAGCGTTGTACCCACAGGATTCGGTATGTAGGTCGCCTCGATGCGCCAATCTCGATTGGCCGGCCAATAATCGAGACCCTTGAACTGAGCGCGGGTCGGCGCATCGGCGTGCTTGATGCGCAAGGCGCGGTTGCCGGCGCGTTCGATCACGGTGAGCTTGCCCTTGCCTTCGTCGAAGCCCAGCACACTGGGCGAACCGCCGCTGTCGTCTTTCAGCTCGACCCGGCCTTTCAAAGGCTGGCCGTCCAGCGTCAGCGCGAGCCCGCGTTCCGGAGTGAACAATACTTTACCGTTGTTGCGCTGGAACATGCCCAGCGACGGCGGCCCGATCGCAATGCGGATACCGCTGCGCGCGCTGCTGCCGACGTAGTGCGACGGCAGCGTCAGCCAGTGCAGACCGATCAGACTGGTCCAGCCATCGGGCTGGGTCAGCTCCTCCTGGCGCTGGATCCGCCACAGATTTTCTTCCGACAGATACTGCGCTTCGGCCGCGCTCAGCGGCGCGTTTTCATCCGCTTTCTTGTCGCTGCAGGCCGACAGCGTCGCCAGCAACAGCGACAGCGTTGCGACGCGCGCGACCGCACGACCGGCGCGAACGGCACCAATGATGTGATGCATGCGAATCCTTTCCATGTTCAACGCCCCCTCAAAAACCAGCGATCGATGTCGCTCAACGTGAATGTTGCCCAGGTCGGGCGTCCGTGATTGCACTGCCCCGAACGTTCGGTGGCTTCCATCTCGCGCAGCAGCGCGTTCATTTCCGGAATGCTGAGGCGACGGTTGGCGCGAACCGCGCCATGGCAGGCCATCGTCGACAGCAATTCATCGCGCGCTGCGGCCACCCGTCTGGATGCGCCGTGTTCGACCAGATCGGCGATCACGTCGCGAAACAGCGCTTCGACTTCGCCGTCGGCAAGCAACCCCGGCACACCGCGCAGGGTCAGGCTCTGCGGGCCGCTGCGGGTAGTTTCGAAACCGAGCGCGGCCAGGGTTTCGGCTTCGCGTTCGGCGGTATCCGCTTCACGTTCCGACACCGCGATGGCCTGCGGCACCAGCAGCGGCTGCATGCGCAGGCCGACGCTGTCGTGCGCGGTCTTGAGCTTCTCGTAGCCGATGCGCTCGTGCGCGGCGTGCATGTCGACCACGATCAGGCCATCGGCAGTTTCGCTGAGCACATAGATGCCGTGCAGCTGCGCGATGGCATAGCCAAGCGGCGGCACTTCGCCTTCTACCGCCTCGGGCAACGGACGCACTGCGGGCTTGGGGTGCGACGATGGCGCATACAGGGCGGTGTATGCGGCGCGGGTTTCGTCGACGCGCAGGCCCAGACCGGTCTGCGGCATCGGCCGGTTCCACTGCGGCATGCCGCCACTGTGCGTGGCATCGCTGTGCGCAGCCCACTGCTGCGCGCCTGCGTCGCTGGGTGCTTGTTGCGGAAAACCAGCAGACCCGGCGTCACCCACACCCGCAGTCATGCCGGCGCGGGTGTCCGCCAGCGCGGCGTGCAGCGTGCGGTAGACGAAATCGTGGATCGGCCGCGCATCGCGGAAGCGCACTTCGTGTTTGGCCGGATGCACGTTCACGTCGACACGACGCGGATCGATCTCCAGAAACAGCACGTACGCTGGCTGGCGGCCGTGAAACAGCACGTCGGCATAGGCCTGCTTCACCGCGTGCGCGACGCTGCGGTCGCGCACGGCGCGGCCGTTGACGTAGAGATACTGTTGGTCTGCACTGGCGCGCGAATACGCCGGTCGCGCGATCCAGCCGGACAGACGCATGGTGCTGCAGCTATCGGTGGACAGCGGCGCGGCGTGATCGACCTGCAGTGCATTCGCGAGGAACTCCTCGCCCAAGGTTTCCGACAAACGCTCGCCGGAAAACAGCACGCCGCCGCTTTGATCGCCTTTGTAGCGGCGCAGCGGTTTGCCGTTGTGGCTCACGCGCAGTTCGACATCGGGGCGTGCCAGCGCGAGCTGCCGCAGCCATTCTTCGATGTGGCCCAATTCGGTGCGCTCGGCGCGCAGGAATTTGCGGCGCGCCGGCACGTTGAAAAACAGATCGCGGACTTCGACCGTGGTGCCGATGGCCTGTTGTTTGGGCGCGATGTCTCCCATGCGACCGCCTTCGACCGGCAGTGCGCTGCCGTGATCGTCGTCGCCACGGCGCGATGCGATGCTGAAGCGGCTGACCGACGCGATCGACGGCAGCGCTTCGCCGCGAAACCCGAGCGTGGCGACGGCTTCAAGATCGTCGAGCGATGCGATTTTGCTGGTGGCGTGGCGCTGCACCGCCAGCAGCAGTTCGTCCGGCGCGATGCCGCCACCGTCGTCGCGTACGCGGATCAGGCGCACGCCGCCGTCTTCCAGATCGATGTCGATGCGCATTGCACCCGCATCGATGGCGTTCTCGACCAGTTCTTTGACTACCGACGCCGGGCGTTCGATGACTTCGCCGGCGGCGATCTGATTGATGAGGGTATCGGGGAGCTGACGGATGGTCACGAAAGGAAAATAGCCTGCGTTCTGTAGCGTGCAATGGTCGACGAAGTGCGCGGCACTGTCACCTGCGGGTCCGCTCGAACCGCATCACCCGGTCGCACAGCCCGGCAGCGCTGGCGCGCAGCGTTGAGCCGTCGCGCGCCTCCCAGACGAAAATATGCAGGCCGGAGCCGATATCGCGGCTTGCCGGCCCCAGCATCACCACCAGCGCGGACAGGCTCATATCGTCGCGGGCGCGTTCGAAGACCGCGCTGTTCTCGACAAGACGCCCTGCCTCGACCCGCTGGAGAATATCGGCGGTCTTGTCGCGTTCGCAGTCGCGGTCTGAAGCCGCAGTCGCCAACGGCCCGCAGCCAGCCGCTGTGGCAACGGTCAACATCGTGGCGATCAAGAGCGATTGACGCATCGGAAAACCCTGCAGTTCATCTGCGGGGATCATACGTCAGGGCTGCGGGCGCGACGGCCCGGAGCGGGATCAGGGGCTTCCGCCGGTCACGGTAGTCGCCGCGCTGGCCACAACGGTGCCTTGCTGCGCTTTGGCGCGCGCAGCGTAGACCGTGCCCGGCGGCGGCTGGCGGGTGAAATAGGTGTTCACGCCATCCAGCACGGCCCGCGCGACCGTACGCTGGTAGTTGGGGTCGGTGAGCCGGCGCTCTTCGTCGGGATTCGAGATGAAGGCGGTTTCCACCAGCATCGCCGGCATGTCGGACGTGCGCAGCACCGCGAAATTGGCGCGCTCGATGCCGGGTTTGTGGTTGTTGCCGATGTCCTTCAAACCCGACAGCACGTGACTGGCGGCGTCTTCCGATGCTTTCATCTGGCCGCTCTGGGTCAGATCCAGCAACACCGACGCCAACGTGTTGTCGGGCTTGTGCGCGCCGGCACCGCCGATCAGATCGG
This sequence comes from Lysobacter sp., assembly GCA_043775395.1. Lineage (GTDB taxonomy): Bacteria > Pseudomonadota > Gammaproteobacteria > Xanthomonadales > Xanthomonadaceae > Lysobacter_I. Next base: position 4,799 of record JAYVSK010000213.1, read on the forward strand.
CGGCATTTTCCTTGTCGGCCAACCAGCGCGCGCGCTGCGACGATGCGCCGCGCACCGACAGGACGTAGACCGAAGATCCCTTGGCGCTGCGGTTTTCGGCGGCGTCGGCGTGGATCGAAATGAACATGTCGGCCTTGGCCTGACGCGCCAACTGGGTGCGCCGCGGCAGCGGCAGGAACATGTCGGTATCGCGGGTCAGAAAAGCCTTGAGGCCGTGCGTGGCGTTGATCTGGCGCGCCAGCTCACGGGCAATGGCGAGCGTGACGTCTTTTTCGCGCTTGCCGCTGGGGCCATGGGCACCTGGGTCCTGGCCACCGTGGCCGGCATCGATGGCGACGATGAGCGTCCGCGTGCCGGCACGGAGCTCCGGCAGCGGCTTGCCGGGCGCAGCCGGTGATTCGACGATCGCTGCGGCGACCGGTTTGGTGACGGTGTCGGCGGGATTGCCGGCGGGATTGGTGCCCGCAGGTTTGCCCCCTGCCGGCGCTACCGGCACGGCGGCTGCGGTCGGTTTGATCAATGGCGATGCGGGGATGGCAGCGGGCGCGATGCCGGACGGCGGCCTGCCAACGATGACCGGCGGCGCTGAGACAGTGACCGTCGTGGCCGCCAAGGCAGGCGTCGTCGCTGGCATCGGCAGAGGATTGTTCGGCAACGCCGCTACCGCTGTAGCCACAGGCGGCACGACGGATATCGATGCGGGGACCGGTGCGGGGATCACAGCGGGCGGTTTGGCGCCGTCGCCGGGCCATTCCAGCACCAGACGCACGCCGTCGGCACCCTGCTCCAGATGCGGCTTGAGCGGCGCGACCGGCGATGCCAGATCGAAGACGATGCGCATCGTTCCCGCGACCGGCCTGCCGCTGCGCACGGCCTTGACCATGCCTGCGGGGATCGGCAGCTTAAGACTGCGGCCGGCAGTGGTATCGGGAAGATCGACCACGAAGCGGTCGGGATGGGTAAGCATCATTGTCCGGAACGCAACATCGCTGCGCAGCTGCAGTTCGGCGCGGGTGCCGGTGGCGCCATCGGCCAGATGCAAGCCATTGATTTCGTTCGCTTGCGCAAGATTCCAGCACAGAGCCGCCAGCAATGCCAGGCCCAGAATGATTTGCTGGATGGTGATCCCCTTTACGCGCATAAGTGACAGTCAACCACCAGCGGCGAATTTTTTCAAGCACTTTTCCCTTAATAATCCGGCACCTGCCAGAACTTCCTGCCTCCGGGGTTCAGCTTGCGGCTGCAAACCCCTGCTTGGCGGCGAGGCACCCTAGCCAATCAAGCCCCCGCCGGGTGAGCGGCCTGAGTTCGCAGCGACGCCCGTCACCCTCGATCGCCAGGCCGATTTGAACATCCGCAGCTGGCAGGGAATCGCCGCCGCGCTCCGGCCACTCGACCAGCCACAGGGCGGCATCGGTGTCGTCCAGCCCCAGGAATTCAAGTTCGGCGCCATCGCCGATCCGGTACAGATCCAGATGCAAAGCCTCGCCCGTTGGCACCGGGTAGCGTTCGACCAGAGTGTAGGTGGGGCTGCGGATCGCACCCGTCACCCCCAGCGCACGCAGCCAGCCGCGCGCCAGGGTTGATTTGCCGGCGCCCAGATCGCCGCGCAGATGCACCACCGCCGGCGTCGGTGCGGTGTCGGCAAGCAGGCGCGCCAGACGCTCGGTGGCGTCGGCATCGTCCAGATGCAGCACCAACGCACTGTCGCTGACGCTGGCTGTGATCAAGTGGCTCATGCGGGCAGTACCGGATTGGCGAGACGGCGCAGATGCGGAAACAGATCCGAGGCCAGCAGCCCGCGTTCGCCGCCATCGCCCGCCGCCGCATCGCCCGCAGCCGCATCGCCCGCAGCCGCATGCAGCAGTGCGCCGCAGATCGCGGCCTCGAAATGCGGAGACACGCCCTGCGCAAGCACTGCGGCGATCACGCCGGTCAGTACATCGCCCATGCCGCCGGTGGCCATACCGGGGTTGCCGGCGTCGATGATCACCGGAACTTCGCCCGGCGCGGCGATGATGCTGCCGGCACCTTTCCATACCACCACGCAGCCGAATCGCTCCGCCAACCGCTGTGCCGATGCGATGCGATCGCGTTCGATCACCGCAACGGTCGACTTCAACAGGCGCGCGGCCTCGCCCGGATGCGGCGTCAGCACCGCCATTGCCAGCGTTTTTGACGATTTCGACAGCAGATTCAGGGCATCGGCATCGATCACCATCGGCAGCCCGCGCGCCAATGCGGCATGGAGCAGCGTTTCGCCCCAGCCATCCCCACCCAGCCCCGGACCGATCGCGATCACAGTGGCCTTGTCGAGCAGTGGTTTGAGCTGCGCATCGGAATCGACGGCGCGCGCCATGCATTCGGGGCGGCGGGCCAGGATCACCGGCACATGTTCGGCGCGCGTCGCTGCGCTGACCATGCCGGCACCGGTGCGGTGCGCGGCTTCCGCGCAAAGCGCGACCGCACCGCCGAAGCCGCGATCGCCGCCGATGCACAGCACGCTGCCGAAATGGCCTTTGTGCGCATTCGCCGCACGCGGCCTGAGCCACAGCGGCAGTGCATCCGGACGTACAACGCGCGCGGCCGGTTCAAGATCATCGAACACGTGATCGGCCAGCCCGAGGGTGTCGATCACCACCTCTCCCGCTGCTTCGCGACCGCGGCCGGTGTACAGCCCCGGCTTGCCGGCGATAAAACTAAGGGTGACATCTGCGCGTACCGCAAGACCGTGGTGGAAACCGGTGTCGGCATCCACACCGGAGGGCACATCAAGCGCCAATACTGGCGAGGCTTGATGATTCAGCGCTTCCACCATCGCAGCGGCAGAACCTTCCAGCGCGCGATGCAGGCCGATGCCGAACAGGGCATCGACGCAGATATCGAATGGCAACAGATCGTGACCGGTGATGAAGGTGATGACCTGCCCACCGGCCTGCAGATAGGCATCGGCGGCGCGTGCCGATGCGCCCGGCTTCACCTGATCATGCAGACGCAGCACGCATACATGCCGCCCCGAACTGCGCGCTAGTTCGGCCAGCACATAGCCATCGCCGCCGTTATCGCCGGGGCCGCACATCACGCCGATGCGCTGCGCCTGCGGCCAACGGTCCAGCACCAGGCGCCAGGCCGCAAGACCGGCGCGTGCCATCAGATCGTCCTCATCCAGCCCGAAACGCATCATCGCGACCTGCTCGGCGGCGCGCACCGCATCGCTGTGGTACAGCTTCGGCAAATCATGAAGAGACGCGATAGGCATGTGCGGATTCTATACTCGCGGCGTGAACCCGATCATCGACAACGTCCGCACCTCGTTCGACCTCAGCGCCCTCGCCGCGCGGATCAAAGCGCTGGCGGTCAATTTCGGGTTCCAGCGCTGCGGTATCGCCGATGTCGTACTGAGCGAAGACGAAGCGCATCTGCAGGACTGGTTGGCGCAGGGGCTGCACGGCTCAATGGGTTGGATGGCACAGTACGGCGACAAGCGCAGCCGCCCTGCGGAGCTCGTGCCCGGCACACTGCGGGTGATTTCGGTGGGGCTGGACTACGGCCGCGATGTCGATGAAGCCTGGGCGAATCTTGCCGACAGCGAACGCGCCTACGTCGCGCGCTACGCGTTGGGCCGCGACTACCACAAGCTGATGCGCCACCGGCTGCAGAAACTCGCGGGTCGCATTGCCGATGAGATCGGTTCGTTCGGTTATCGCGTGTTCGTGGACTCCGCGCCGGTGCTGGAGCGCGCGCTGGCGCGCAATGCCGGACTCGGCTGGATCGGCAAGCACACCTGCCTGATCGACAAGGACGGCGGCTCGTGGTTTTTTCTCGGCGAAGTCTACGTCGATCTGCCGCTGCCGATCGATCCGCCGGCCAGCGCGCACTGCGGCACTTGCGTGCGCTGCATCGACATCTGTCCGACTCGGGCCATCGTCGCGCCGTATCGACTGGATGCGCGGCGCTGCATCGCGTATCTGACCATCGAGCATGAGGGCAGCATCGATGAGGAACTGCGGCCTCTGATCGGCAACCGCATCTTTGGCTGCGACGACTGTCAGCTGGTGTGCCCGTGGAACAAGTTCGCAAAGACCACCGACGAGCCGGATTTCCGTGCGCGGAATAACCTGGATAAAACAACGCTGATCGATCTGTTCGCGTGGAGCGAAGCCGAATTTCTGCAGCGCACCGAGGGTTCGCCGATTCGCCGCAGCGGTTATGCGCGCTGGCTGCGCAATCTCGCGATCGCATTGGGCAATGCGCCGACAACGCCGGAAGTGATGGCTGCGCTGAAATCGAAATGCGACATTGATGACGCAATGGTGCGCGAGCATGTCGAGTGGGCTTTGAAGCAACACAACCGATAGAGCGGCCTGACCAGCGATCCGGGATACCGTCAGGCAGAACGCTCGCGGATCTCCGTCAGCAGCGCACGCGTCACCGGATCATTAGCATCACTATCGCCCTGCAGCGCCGGCAGCAATGCATTCGCGACCTGCTTGCCGAGCTCCACGCCGAACTGATCGAATGCGTTGATGCCCCACAATACCGCCTGCAGATACACGCTGTGTTCGTAGAGCGCGATCAGCGCGCCCATCGATTCCGGCGTCAGCGCATCCAGCAACAGCAGCGTACTGGGACGGTTGCCGGCATAGGCACGATGCGGATCTTCATTGGCCTGCCCGTTGGCGAAGGCTTCGGTCTGCGCCAGCAGATTCGCGAGCAGCGCAGCGTGATTGTCCGCATGCGCGTGGTCTGCGCGAATGACGCCGATGAAATCCGCCGGCACGATCTGCGTGCCTTGATGCAGGGCCTGGAAAAAACTGTGTTGGGTGTCGGTGCCCGCCCCGCCCCACCATACCGGCACGGTGTGTCCGATCAGTGCCGCGCCATCCAGACGCGCGGATTTGCCGAGACTTTCCATAACCAGCTGCTGCAGATAATTCGGCAACAGCCGCAGACGGTCGTCGTAGGGCAGGATCACCTGCGAGCCTGCGTCCATCGCATTGCGGTTCCAGATCGCAGTCAATGCATGCCACACCGCAACGTTGTCGCGCAGCGGCGTCGCCAACACGTGGGCATCGATGAGGGCAGCGCCAGCGAGGAGGCGCTCGAACCCGTCCATGCCGATGGCCAGCGCGATCGGGAACCCGACCGCAGACCACAGCGAATAACGGCCGCCGACCCAGTCCCACATCGGCAGGATGCGGCTTGCGTCGATACCGAAGTCGACGGCGCGCTGCACGCTGGCGCTGACCGCATACACGCGGCTGTCGTTCTGCAGCCAGTCGCGCACTACCGTGCCGTTGAGCAGGGTTTCCTGGGTGCCGAAGGTTTTCGAGATCAGGATCGCCGCGGTGTGCGCGGGGTCGAGCGTCGCCAGCGTGCGGTGCACTGCGTTGCCGTCGACGTTGGACACGAAATGCACGCGCAGACGCGGGCCGCCGTCGCTGCCGCACAGCGCATCGGCGACCAGACGCGGGCCGAGATCCGAGCCGCCGATGCCAACACTGACCACATCGGTCACACCGGAAGCGAGCAGTTCATCGACCATCACCGCCATCTGCATGCGCGCGGCGCGTGCCTGCGTTGACGCTTCGCGAACATGCGCAACCGCGGACAGATCGCTGCGCAGCGCGGTGTGCAGCGCAGCGCGGCCTTCGGTGACGTTGACGAGGTGCCCGTCGAACAGCCGGCGCACTGCTGACGCCAGGTCGGCCGATTCGGCGATCGCGAACAGCGCATCAAGCGCCGGACGATCGTAACGCTGACGCGCGAAGCTGACGTAGAGCGGACCGACGCGGAACGCGAAATCCTGCGGCCGCTGCGCATCGTCGGCAATCAGCCCAGACAGCGTCTGACGTCGTAAACGAATGGCGTGCGGAACGAGCGCTTCAATGACAGAGTTGGGCATCAGGAACTCGCTGCAAAAGAATGTAGCTGCGCAGTTTCAATCGTGTCTTGATTGTTTGTAGGAGCGGCGTTTGTGGGAGCGGCGGAAGCCGCGATTCAGGCATCGTGGCAGACTGAGTCGCGGCCCCCGCCGCTCCTACAGCAACAGCGCGAAAGCACCGCATGGTTAAAAACGACATCGACAAAATATCCGGCATCCGGCTCAGCTCAAGGCGAATTCAAGATTGTCGATCAACCGGGTGCGCCCAAGACGGGCGGCGATCAGCGCGACGCGCGGGCCGGGCACGGCGTAGCGGGCCGGTTCGATATCCGGCTCGGCCAGATCCGGCGTGCGAATCGCAGCGTAATCCACCGAAAACTTGGCCTCTTGCAGACGCAGCGCGGCACCGGTCTCGACCGAAACGCGCGCCACGCCCGCATGCAGCTGGGCGCGCATGTCCAGCAGCGTGCGATGGATTTCCGCAGAGACCACCCGGTCTTGCGGCGATAGATACTGATTGCGCGAACTCATCGCCAGACCGTCGCTTTCGCGCACGATCTCGCCGCGCAGCAGCGTCAGCGGATAGGCCAGATCAGTGACCATCTGCTGGATGACTGCGAGCTGCTGGAAATCCTTCTTGCCGAATGCGGCCACATCCGGCTGCACCTGATTGAACAACCGCGCGACCACGGTGCAGACGCCGTCGAAATGCCCAGGACGGTGCGCGCCTTCCAGCACGTCGGCCACGCCCGGCACGCGCATGCGAACGGCCAGATCCACGCCAAAGGGGTACATCGACTCAACCGTCGGCAACCACAGCGCATCGCAGCCGGCGGCTTCCAGCCCGCTGGTATCGGCCTCCGGCGTGCGCGGATAGCGGGTGAAATCCTCGCTGGGCCCGAACTGGGTCGGATTCACGAACACGCTGGAGATGATGCGTTCGGCGTGCTGACGCGCCAGCGCGAGCAGCGAATAGTGTCCGGCGTGCAGATTGCCCATGGTCGGCACGAAGCCGACACGCAGGCCTTCACGACGCCAACCGAGAATCCGTTCGCGCAATTGTCCGAGTTCGGTGATGGTTTCGATCATGTCTTGGGCCGCATGATTATTGATACGCGTGTTCGGCATCGGGGAAGGAGCCGTCGCGGACCGCAGCGCAGTAGGCCTGCACCGCGCCGGCGATCGAACCGCCGTCGGCAAGAAAATCCTTGACGAATTTCGGCCGGCGGTGGCCGCCGTCCAGACCCAGCATGTCGTGCAGCACCAGCACCTGGCCGTCGCAGTGCGGGCCCGCGCCGATGCCGATGGTGGGGATGTCCACAGCCGCGGTAATCGACTGTGCCAGCGCAGTCGGTACGCATTCCAGCACCAGCAGCGAGGCGCCCGCCTCTTCCACTGCGCGCGCATCGTCGCGCAGCTTCGCAGCGGCGCGCTCCTCGCGGCCCTGGACTTTGAAGCCTCCGAAACGCAGCACCGATTGCGGGGTGAGCCCCAGATGCGCGGAGACCGGAATCTCGCGCTCGACCAGAAAGCGGATCACATCGAGCTTGTGCGGACCGGCGCCTTCGAGCTTGACCATCTGCGCACCGGCCTGCAGCAGCCGCGTGGCGGCGTCGAGCGCGCGCTCCGGCGTGGCATCGGCCTGGAACGGCAGGTCGGCGATCAGCAGCGCGCGCTGAAGATGGCTGGCGACGGCAGCGGTGTGATATGCGATATCGGCGACTGTGACTGGCAGTGTGGATGACTGCCCTTTGACCACCATGCCCAGCGAATCGCCGACCAGGATCAGGTCGACGCCATGACGGTCCAGCACGCGCGCAAACACAGCGTCGTAAGCAGTCAGCATGGCAAGTTTACGTCCGTCGCGTTTGGCATCGGCCAGTGCGGGCACGGTCAGGGGCTTGTCTTCTCGTGTGGCCATGATCATCCAGAAGTGGGCCGGGGGAAGAGGCCGGGGGCGCTAAGCCTAGCAGTTCGATGCGGGCGCTTTGCAGCGGGTCAGCGTTCCACCAACGACTCGATTCCCGCGCCACCGACCTGCATCAGCGCGCGGCGCGCACTGCCCCGGCCGGGGATGTGGATATCGGACACCAGATCCAACAACGGCACCAGCGCAAATGCGCGCTCATGCAGATAAGGATGCGGCACGTGCAGTCCGGGCTGATCGATCTCGCGATTGCCGTACAGCAGGATATCGAGATCGAGAATTCTTGGGCCCCATCGACCGCTGCCATCGGCGGCGCGCTGACGGCCGAAGTCGCGTTCGATGTTCAACAGTTCATCCAGCAATACGTTCGGCGCCAGTGCAGTTTCGATCGCGACGGCAGCGTTGACGAAATCGGGCTGATTTTCCTGACCCCATGCGGGCGTGCGGTACAGACGCGAAACCGAGGCCACCCGGCTCCGTGGGACGGTCATCAGTCGATGCATGGCCGCGCGGAGCGTGACGGCGGCATCGCCGACATTACCGCCAAGGCCAACGAATGCGAGCACCGGGCTGCGGTCCGGCATCGCCTCGGGCACAGATACAGGCACGGACATCGTCATGGACCGATCGCGACAGGACGACGACGGCGGCGACGGCGTGGGCCGCGCGACTCGTCGGAGTCGCCGTCTTCTGCCGATACCGGGTTCAGCGCCGCCACCTCCAATACGTGATCGGGATCGCGCTGGGCTTCGCTCCAGAAGGCGACGTCTTCGGCGTGGCTGTCGGACGCCGACTGGCGCAACAGCAGGAAATCGTAAGCGGCACGGAAGCGCGGATGCGCAAGCAGCCGGACGACGCGTTTGCGCTGACGCTGGGCGAACCGGGCCTGCAGCAGCCAGATCTCCTGCATCGGCAGCGAAAACCGGCGCGGTAGTGCGACCGTATTGACCTGGTGCAGCGTCACACGATCTGCGGCACGGCGTTCGGCGTCGGCCGCATGCACGCCCTGCGCCTGAAGCATCGCCAGCGTGCGGCAATATGCCGGCCACAGCAGCAGCGCGAACAGGAATGCCGGCGACACCGGCTCGTCGGCCGCGATGCGGGCATCGGTGGCGCGCAAACCTTCCATCAGCATCCGCCGCAGCGCGCCGCTGCGGTTGGACGCCAGTGCAACCGCGGTTTCCGGCAGCAGACCCGCCAACAGTCCGTGGCTCTCGAGCCCGAGAAAACTGGCTTCGGCGTGACCGGACAAGAACAGTTTCAGGCATTCCTCGAACAGCCGGGCCGACGAGGCTTCCTGCAGTAGCGATGCCAACTTGGGAATGGGATCGGCGCTGGCCGGATCGATGGTGAAACGCAGTTTCGCCGCGAGCCGCACCGCGCGCAGCATGCGCACCGGGTCCTCGCGATAGCGGGTATCCGGATCGCCGATGAGCTTCATCACGCGATTGTTCACGTCCTCGAAACCGCCGATGTAATCGCGCACCGAGAAATCGCTGATGGCGTAGTACAGCGCATTGGCCGTGAAATCGCGGCGGACCGCATCGTCCTCGATGCTTCCGTAGATGTTGTCGCGCAGCATCCGGCCTTCCCGATCCTGCTCGCGATCGCCGCTGCCGTCGTCGCTGTTGGCGCGGAAGGTGGCCACTTCGATGATCTCCCGGCCGTACACCACGTGCGCCAGACGAAAGCGGCGGCCGATCAACCGGCAGTTGCGGAACAGGTGCTTGACCTGCTCGGGCGTGGCGTCGGTAGCGATGTCGAAATCTTTCGGATGCTCGCCCAGCAGCAGGTCGCGCACCGCGCCTCCGACCAGAAAAGCGCCGTAGCCGGCTTCATGGAGGCGATACAGCACCCGCAGCGCACTGGCACTGATGTCCTTGCGCGAGATGGCGTGCTGATCACGGGGAATGGTGCGCGGCGCGGTCGGCAAGAGGATGGGGTCGGTCATTGAAACCATGGTCGAAAGCGCGGGCGGGTCGGAGTGGATCCGGATGCTGACTCCGGGCCGTTGGCCATCCTCCGGGTTGACCCGCTATACTAACAGCCTGTCCGCCCTTCACCGCTCGCTGCGGGAAAGGCGGAATCCAGGCGATGATTTCGGGCCAGCTCCGCCCGCATCGTCGTCGATGGTGTGCAGTTCAACTGCTCCCTTCGTCTAGAGGCCCAGGACGTGGCCCTCTCAAGGCTAAAACACGGGTTCGAATCCCGTAGGGAGCACCAACGCCAGAAAGCCCGCGTTCCGGACGCGGGCTTTTTTTTATGGCCATAGCGTGTTCGAACATCGCCAGCAGTACCCGAGGCTTCGCGTATTGCGCGCCTCGCCTTACACTCCCGCCTCACAATCCCGCCCGCCCGCTTTCGTCGCCCCGGATCGAACCATGCCTTTCGTTGTCACCGAAAACTGCATCAAGTGCAAATACACCGACTGCGTCGAAGTCTGCCCGGTCGACTGTTTCCACGAAGGCCCGAACTTCCTGGTGATCGATCCGGACGAGTGCATCGACTGCACTCTGTGCGAGCCGGAATGCCCGATCAATGCCATCTACCCGCAGGACGATGTACCGGCCGGCCAGGAAGGTTTTGCCGCCCTCAACAGGGAGCTGTCGATGGCCTGGCCGGTGATCACTACGCGCAAAGAAGGGCTGGCCGACGCCAAGTCATGGGAAGGCAAGCCGGACAAACTGCCGCTGCTGGAGCGCTGAAGCGAGATTCCGCATCGACATCGCAGACACCAGAACGGGCGCCATAGGGCGCCCGTTTCGTATCCAACAGCAGGATGCTTATCAGTTCTTGGCCAGCGCCGCACGCAACGCGGCGATCACCTTGTTGGCGGCGGCGTTGTCGGCCGGCTGTCCGCGCGGATCGACCGCCGAAACGTTGCTGCCCGCGCTGCCTTCGTTGATGCGGATCAGGAACTTCTGGCCTTCGTAATCGACGTCGAACGCACCCAGCAGCTGCGCGCGGCTGGCGATGGTCAACCCCGGCGTGGCGGCCAGCAGTTCGCCCACCCGCGCGAAGATGGTTGCCCGATCGCCCGGCACACTAAAGCCCAATGCACGCGTCGTCGGCTCGGCGCCCGGCAGGGATGAACGCGTGACCGATCCACTGGCGGTGGTCGCCAGACTGCGCTCGGCTTCGGTGGCGTCGAATGCCGGTGGAAACTCCAGCGGACGCTCATCGGCATTCATCGCGTATACGTCTTTCTTGTGGAACCAGCGGCAGCCCGAAGCGCCAAGCACAGCGACGGACATCGCGATCACGATCGCGATCATCGCGGCACGGGACAGGGCATTGCGGTGGTTCTGACGAATCGATGACATGGGTTCTCCTGGAAAAAACGGTCCGGACACAGGCCCGGGAAGCGGTGGAATGCGGGTGGCGCGTGAAGCGGTCAACCAGCCCTTGCCGCACGTGCGGCGGGCAATGCGGGCGATGCCGATGCAGCGCGTTCGATCTCGACCGTATGGCGGGCGGCGGCGTCGGCATCGGCAGCGTACGTCGGCGAAAGTGAGGTGAGCGGCAGGCGCAGGCCGTGGCCGATGCCGTGGCGGGTGAGGATCGCCTTGAGCGGGATGGGATTGGGCTCGACGCCCATGAAATCGAAGATCGGCTGCAGTCCGGCATCGAAGGCTTCGGTCTCGACGTGGGCGCCGTTACGGGCAAGATCGCAAAGGCGGCGCATCGCCGAAGGAATCACATTGGAGGCGACCGAGATCACGCCATCCGCGCCGGCCAGCATCGCGCGCGCGGCGGTCGGGTCGTCGCCGGAAAGGATCGCGAACGACGAAGAGCGCAGCGCCAGCAGTTCGACCATGCGCGCGGGGTCGGCAAGCGCTTCCTTGATCGCAACAATGCGCGGATGGCCGGCCAGCTCGGCAATAGCTGCAGGCAGCAGATCGCAGCCGGTTCTGCCCGGGACGTTGTACAGCGCTACCGGCAGCCCGCCATGATCGGCGACCGCACGGTAATGAGCGATCAGACCAGCCTGGGTCGGCCTGACATAGGGCGGCGTCACCACGAGAGCGATATCTGCGCCGAATGCCGCTGCTCGGCGGGTGAGTTCAATGGTTTTCGCGGTGTTCGACAGGCCGGTACCGGCCAGTACCGGGATCCTCCCGGCAATCACCGCAACGGCGCGGCGCAGCAGGGTTTCGTATTCCCCGTCGGACAACGCGTTGGCCTCACCGGTCGATCCGGCCACCACAACGCCCTGGATGCCCGCTGCAAGCTGCGCTTCGAGCAGACGGTCCCATGCCGGAAGATCGAGTTCGCCGTCGAGGCCGCCAGACGCCGTGAACGGGGTCGCCAATGCAGTAATGCTGCCAGACAGATACACGCGGATGCCCTGATTGCCTGAAGGTTCTGGGGGAGGCACGGAAATTCAGCGCCAGGATTACGGATGTTACTTGGGAAGGTCTGAACACTCCATCCTCCGCAAACCCGCGTCGCCGCGCCAAAGCGGCCCGCTGGCACCGGGTGAGGCACACAAGCATCCATTCGAATCAACGCGTTGCATCAAGGGATGCAGACTGCCCGGAATACCTGCCGCACACTGCAGAGGCGCATATCAGACGACGCTTGCGGCTTGAAACCGCCGCCAAGTATGCTGGCGTCATCCGGAGCGCGCATGACGCGACCGGGCCCTCGACCGAACCATTTCGCAACACTTTCCCTCGCCGCGGACGCCAACTTGACCGATTCTGTTACCGCCGCACGGCCTGCGCCGAACGAAAACTACCTGCTGATCAACGCCTACACGACGCATCCGCAGTCGCCGCTGTTGTCGGTTACGCGCCGCATCGCCGACAGCGGATGCAATCTGGTCGATGCGCGTCTGTCCACGGTAGGTCGCGATGTTTCGGTGACTGCGCTTGCGATCGGCCCTTGGGACGCCATCGCCAAGCTCGAAGCCATGCTCACCAAGCTGGAACGCGAGGAGGGCTTCAAGCTGATCTGGTACCGCACCGGCCCCAAGTCGATGCAGTCCAACCTGCTGCCGTACATCGTGGAAGTGGTAGCGGCCGACAAGCCGGGCATTCTCTTCCAGCTGGCCGATTTCTTCGACCGCCAGGGCATCACCATCGAAAGCCTGCACTGCTCGCGCTACCGCGCGATGCAAACCGGCGCCGAGATGTTTTCCGCACAGATAACTATCGGTGTGCCATCGGACATGCATATCGCCGGCCTACGCGACGACTTTCTCGAATTCTGCGACCACCTGAATCTCGACGCCATTATGGACCCGATGAAATTCTGACGATGACCAACGCCATCCCTGCGGCGCAAGCCGGCAAAGCCCTCACGAAATCGGCCCTCTCGCTGCCGTTGGCGCTTTCCGACGGCAGCACTGCGAAACTTTCCGGCTATTCAGGCCAATGGCTGGTGCTCTACTTCTATCCCAAGGATTCCACCCCGGGTTGCACCACCGAAGGCCTCGATTTCAACGCGCTGCAGCCGCAATTTTCGACACTAGGCGCCACGGTGCTGGGCGTGTCGCGCGATTCGATCAAATCGCACCAGAATTTCCGCACTAAACAGGGCTTCAACTTCCTGCTGGTCAGCGACGGCGACGAAGCGCTGTGCAACGTCTTCGAAGTGATCAAAGAAAAAAACATGTACGGCAAAAAGGTGCTGGGGATCGAGCGCAGCACGTTTATCATCGACCCCAAGAGCAAGGTCGCCGCTGCATGGCGCGGCGTGAAAGTCCCCGGCCACGCCCAGGCCGTGCTCGACGCGCTGAAGGTTGCCCAGGCGCAGTGACGCCCATTCGCGATACGCACTGTTTCCGCCCCGCTTCGCGGACTGCGGCGGCCTGCGGTTGCCCGCAGCTCCAGATCTGTTATCTCTTTATCTCTATCTCTTTATCTCCGCAACCGGTAGCGCATACGAATGATGACAAAAGGCAAGCGCATCTACGTCCTCGACACCAATGTGCTGATGCACGACCCCACCGCGCTGTTCAAATTCGAGGAACACGATGTCTACCTGCCGATGCAGGTGATCGAGGAACTGGACAACGCCAAGAAAGGTACCTCCGAAGCCAGCCGCAATGCGCGTCAGGTCAGCCGTTTCCTCAATGAGCTGATCGAAACCCACGGCACCGACAAGATCGCGACCGGGCTGATGCTCTTGCAGCCGAAAGGCCTGCAGCTGCGCGCCGCAGACAGCATCGGCAAACTGCGCTTCCAGACCGAGTGCTTCGACGCCGGCAAGCGTTTCGGCGTGGTCATTCCGGACAATCATATTCTCGGGGCGATCCTGGCACTGCGCGAAGCCGAGCCCGACGTGCCGGTGGTGTTCGTTTCCAAGGACATCAATCTGCGGATCAAGGGCGCGATCGCGGGGATCATGTCCGAGGATTACGAAAACGACCGCGCGCTGGACGATTTCAGTCTGTTGTACACCGGGACCGGCGTGCTGCCCGAAGATTTCTGGCAGCGTTACAGCGATGGCCTGAAGTCGTGGACCGAAAAAGGGCGCACTTACTACAAGGTTGCGCGCGTCGCGGGCGACGACTGGTATCCGAACCAGTTCGTGTATCTGCCCGGCGATGACGAAGCCGAATTCCGGGTCGCCAAGGTCGACGACGCCTTCGTCGAACTGCAGATCGTCGACGACTATCGCAGCCATCAGCATGCGGTGTGGGGCATCACCGCGCGCAATCGCGAGCAGAATTTCGCGATCAACGCGCTGATGGACCCGGAGATCGATTTCGTCACCCTGCTGGGCACCGCCGGCACCGGCAAAACGCTGCTCGCGCTGGCGGCCGGTCTTGCGCAAACCATGGA
>JAYVSK010000214.1:0-25483 GCA_043775395.1 Lysobacter sp.
ACTCGGGTTTGATCGAACTGTCGTTCATCTCAACGCTCAACGCAGGTCGAAAGTCGGCACGGTGCTGGCTTCGGCGCTCTCGCTGCCAACCAGGATGCCGCGGCTGCCGATCATTTTGCGGAAACCCGGCAGGCCGCTGATCAGATCAAGCTCCAGCAGCAGACCCTCAGGACCGGCACCGATGGGCCGCACCCTGCGGACCACCGAAATGTCCTGCAGGTGCCCCATCAGACGGATGTAGTCGTCGGCGCTGTCGATGCCGGTGAAGCGGACGCGATACGCGCCTGCAGGGCCGGAGGCACCGCTGCCGCGGGCATAACGGCGGATCAGGGCATCGGCGGTGCCGTCGGCGCCGGCGGACATCGCGGCACGGGCATCGGCATTCTCGGAAGACCATTTCGACAGCACCCGGCCGCTGTCGACGAAGATCCAGTCGGCCTTCCAGCCGGTGCCTTTGCGGTAAAGCTTGCCGATCAACTGCATCGGCGGGCTGTATTGGGCGGAGATCCGGGCAATGGCGCCGGTATCGCCACGCCAGATCGCGCCGACCACCGCCTGCTCGGCAGCGTTGCCCGAGGGCAGGCCGAGGCGATAACCGCGTTCAACCGCCCGATCCAGCACCGCGCGCGCCGCACTGCTCTGGCTGACCGCCACAAGCCGTGGCCCCTTGCCGTCATCGATACCCAGCCACAGCACCGGCTTGGGCCGGGGCTGCGGCCAGATCGGCAGACCCAGCGCGCCGATGATGCCGTCGACCTCCGCACGGTCGAAGCGCACCACCAGCACGGTCTTGAAGCTCGGCGCACCGTTCGATGACACGCCCTGATCTTGCCGATAGTCGTAGCCGCTGACGTAATCCTTGGCGCGACGCAGTTCCTGACCGACGCCCGGGCGCCCGGTTGCGCTGCGGTCGCCGCTGATCTTGGCCAGCACCTGGGCCAGACCGCGGGCGAAGCCGTTGTTGCGCTCGGTATCGGTCTGATTGTTGACCGCGACTTCGGCCTCGTAGATGCCGCTGGCCGCAGCGCGATCGCCTTCGACCCGCTGAGCATATGCCACCGGCGCCAGCAGCGCGAACGCCAGACCGATGCCCAACATCGCGCCGATTCCAGCGGGCACATTCGCCGACCACCGCCCCGACCATCCACTCGACTGCCGCATTTTTTACATCCCGACCTAATGGCTATCGACGGAAATGGTGCCACAAGTAGGTAGCTTCAGCCCTCTTCCTGTTTATCGAAAGCAAAGCGGAGGGTTGGGGCGGGGTCAATTGTCATCGCGGGCGATACCGAACCCGCGGCTGTCGATCTCGCTGCAGGAGCGTTTTCAGCGATCCAGACAAGATGCCGCGCCTCCCGGATACAATTCCATTTTTCAACGACCGCAGCCACGCCGTGACCCAGACTCCGCCCGCTTCCACCGCCGGAATGACCTATCGCGAGGCTGGTGTCGACATCGACGCGGGCAACGAAGTCGTCGAGCGCATCAAGCCGCTGGTCAAACGCAGTTTCCGCCCTGAGGTGATGGGCGGCTTGGGCGGCTTCGGCGCGCTGTTCGACCTGTCGGGCAAGTATAAAGAGCCGGTGCTGGTCTCCGGCACCGACGGTGTGGGCACCAAACTGAAACTCGCGCAGCAGCTCAATCGCCACGACACCATCGGCATCGATCTGGTCGCGATGTGCGTCAACGACGTGCTGGTGCAGGGCGCGGAACCGCTGTTTTTCCTCGACTATTTCGCCACCGGCAAGCTCGACATCGAGACCACCGTGGCCGTGGTCGGCGGCATCGCCAAGGGTTGCGAACTGTCCGGCTGCGCGCTGATCGGCGGCGAGACCGCTGAAATGCCCGACATGTATCCACCGGGCGAATACGACTTGGCCGGCTTCTGCGTTGCAGGCGTTGAAAAATCCAAGATTCTGGACGGCGCGAAGGTCCGTGAAGGCGACGTGGTGATCGGCATCGCCTCCAGCGGCCCGCATTCCAACGGCTATTCGCTGATCCGCAAGATCTACGACCGCGCTGGACGCCCCGCCGATCTCGACCTCGGCGGCGTCACCCTGGTCGACGCGCTGATGGCGCCCACGCGGCTGTACGTCAAGCCGATTCTGGAGCTGCTCGCTGGCGCGCACGGCGGCGATATCCATGCGATGGCCCACATCACCGGCGGCGGCCTGACCGAAAACATCATCCGGGTGGTGCCCGAAAGCCTCGGCCTGGACATTGATGCATCCCGCTGGCCGCTGCCGCCGGTGTTCGCGTGGCTGCAGCGCGAAGGCAACATGGCGCGCGAAGAAATGTGGCGCACCTTCAACTGCGGGATAGGTTTTGTCCTGATCGCGCCGGAAACTGCGGCCGCAGCACTGGAAGGCGAACTGGAGCGACTCATGTTGCCGCACTGGCGGATCGGCGAGGTCACCGCTGCGGGCGATGGCGAGCGCGTGCGGATTGGTTGAGAGCGTTGTGATCGGTCGTCGCGTCCTTCTTCGTTTTCCTTACCCCCCCACAGAAGTGCGGCATCGCTTGCGTGGATGCACGCGCGCGCCGATCAGTCTCGCAGCGATACTCCCATCCGCGTCGTCGTATGCATTGATCGTGAGTCGCTGAGGCCGTGTCGTATCGCTTGGCCATTCTCGCGTCCGGCGCCGGCACCAATCTGCAGGCATTGATCGACGCCATCGCTCGCGGCGAACTGTCGGCCGATATCGTTTGCGTGTTCTCAGACCGCCCCGCATGCACGGCACTGCAACGCGCACGCGATGCCGGTATTCCGGCGATCGCGGTATCGCCGAAACCCTATCCGACGCGCACTGCTTTTGACGCGGCACTTTTCGGTCTGGTGGATGTGGCAAGACCCGACCTGATCGTCTGCGCCGGCTACATGCGTCTGATCACAGCGGCGGAAGTCCTGGCGCGGCCGGATCGGATGATCAATCTGCATCCCTCGCTGCTGCCTGCGTTCAAAGGCCTGCACACGCATCAACAGGCGCTGGATGCGTGCGTGAATGAACACGGCGCCAGCGTGCATATGGTCACCGCAGATCTCGACGGTGGCCCGGTGATCGCCCAGGCGCGGGTGCCGGTGCTGCCCGGCGACAGCGCGGACACCCTCGCGATGCGGGTCCGGCAGCAGGAGCACACACTGCTCATCGAAGTCGTACGGCTGTTTGCCGAAGGTCGACTGCGACTGGACGGCGACGGGCGCGTCTATCTGAATAGCAAGTGCCTGGATGTCCCGCTTCAGCTGGGAGCCAACCGCCAACTCCCATGATGCCGTCCGTCATGCGCCCATTCTTCGCCCTCGCCACTGTCTTGTTTTTTTCTGTGCTGCCCCAGGGGCATGCGGAGGATAACCTTGCGCAGACGGGCCTTGCGCAGACGGGCCTTGCTCCGCCGGAGCTCAACGCCCCCAGTCAGGTGCTGTTGCCTTTCCTGGCCAGCTATGAGGCGCAATACCATGGCAAATCCGCCGGCACCGCCACAATGCGCGTCGTGCATCAGCAGGGCGCCCATTGGCGCATCGATCTGGACATCGAGGGCCGTCGCGGTCTGGCCGGTGTGCTGGGTCTGAATCTGCAGCAAAGCACTACGTTCGATGTGATCGGCGATGCCTATCGCCCGTTCGGTCAGAGCACGGTCCGCAAGGGTTTTTTGCTGGGCCGCAAATCGGTCGGCATCTACGACTGGAGCCAAGCCAGCGCGCGCTGGCAGGGCGACCTCAAACCGAAGCACCAACTGCCCGTTGCGCTGCAGCCGGGCGATATGAGCGGTCTGCTGATCAATCTTGCGATTATCCGCGACGCCCGCCCCGGCGCCGTTCTGCGCTATCGTTTCGTCGAAAGTGGCCGGGTGCGCGACCATGTCTACCAAGTCGCAGCCGAACCGGAAACGGTGACGCTGGGCGAATTGAGCTACACCACCCTGCGTGTCGCCCGCACCAACGGCGGCAACGACGACACCGTCGTCTGGGTTGCCCAAGGCGTACCGACCCCGGTGCGCATCCTGCAGCGCGAAGACGGCGAGGATGCTGTCGATCTGCGTCTGGTCGAATACAAATGATTCATCGCACGCGATCCAACCTCCAAGGATTCCCATGATTTCCGCCGGTTTCTCCCCTGTCGTCCGCAGCCTGCTGCTGGCCGCAACGCTCGCCACCTCCGCGCACGCCGCGCCCGCGCGCGCGCTTGAACCTTTCGCCGCCGATTACGAAGCGAGCTACATGGGCCTGTCGGCCAACGGCCGCATGACGATCGAGCCGCAGGGCGGCAACCAGTGGAAATACACGCTGAAGATCAGCAATCAGGTCGCGCAGCTGAACCAGACCACTGTCTTCGAAGACCGCAACGGCCAGTGGCGCCCGCTTACCGGCACCGATGCCTCGCTGCTGCTGATCAAGAAGATCCGTCGCAACGCGGTCTACGACTGGGCGAAAGGCGAGGCGCGCTGGAGCGGCGATGTGAAACCGGAGCGCGCCGGCCCGGTGGCGCTACAGGCCGGCGATGTCGACGGTCTGTTGATGAATCTCGCCATCGCCCGCGACGCGCTGTCCGGCAAACCGCTGCGCTATCGCATGGTCGATGAGGGTCGCGTGAAATCAATGAGTTTCACCGTTGCCGGCAAAGAAAACATCACCATCGGCGGCAAATCGCGTCAGGCCACCAAGCTGATCAGCAGCAACGGCAACAAGCAGATGCTGATCTGGGTCGTCGAAGGTTTGGCGCTGCCCGCACGCATCCTGCAGCGCAAGGACGGCAAAGACGATATCGATCTGAAAATCGTATCGGTGCGCTGATCGAACGAATATCGCACGACAGGTCTGGCGGTAGAGCGGGCTTCAGTCCGCTGAATGTTTTGCCGGAATGTTCAGCGGGCTGAAACTCGCTCTGCCAAGCGCTTTACCGGCGAAACATCAATCGATGCGCTTGATCTTGGCGCCCAGCGCCGACAGTTTGGCTTCAATTCGCTCGTAACCGCGGTCGAGGTGGTAGATACGGTCGATGACGGTGTCGCCATCCGCGACCAAGCCGGCGAGAATTAACGACGCCGAAGCGCGCAGATCGGTCGCCATCACCGGCGCACCGCTGAGCTGCGGAACGCCGCGCACGATCGCGGTATGTCCTTCGATGCGGATATCGGCGCCCAGACGGTGCAATTCCTGCACATGCATGAAGCGGTTTTCGAAAATCGTTTCGCTGATCACGCTCACGCCGTCGGCCACGCAGTTCAACGCCATGAACTGCGCCTGCATATCGGTGGGAAAACCCGGATGCGGCGCGGTGGTGATATTGACCGCTTTCGGCCGCTGCCCGTGCATGTCGAGGGTGATGGTATCGGCATCGACCGTGATCGCTGCGCCGGCCTGGGTAAGTTTCTCGATCACCGCATCCAGCGTTTCCGGACGCGCGGCGCGGCAAACGATACGGCCGCCGGTCATGGCGGCAGCAACCAGAAACGTACCGGTTTCAATGCGATCTGCGACCACATCGTGTTTGCCGCCTTGCAAACGCTCGACCCCGTACACGGTAATGCGGTTGCTGCCCGCGCCCTCGATCCTCGCACCCAACGCGATGAGACAATCGGCAAGATCGATGATCTCCGGCTCCATCGCGGCGTTTTCCAGCACGCTCACACCATCCGCAAGCGTCGCCGCCATCATCACGTTTTCGGTCGCACCCACGCTGACCATGTCGAACACCACACGGCCGCCCTTCAAACGTTCGGCCTTGGCCTTGATAAAGCCGTGTTCCACGCTGACCTCGGCGCCTAGCGCCTGCATGCCCTTGATGTGCTGATCGACCGGGCGCGAACCGATCGCGCAGCCGCCGGGCAGCGACACTTCGGCAGCGCCATAGCGCGCGAGCAGCGGCCCCAGCACCAGCACCGATGCGCGCATGGTCTTCACCAGCTCGTAGGGCGCGACGTGGCTGTTGACGCTGCGCGCATCGACGCGGACGTGGCCATTGTCGATATCGTGTTCGACGCTGGCGCCAAGCTCGCGCAGCAGCTTGATCGTGGTCACCACATCGTGCAGATGCGGGACGTTGCCGATATCGACCGGGCCGTCGGCAAGCAGCGTCGCGCACAGAATCGGCAATACCGCGTTCTTCGCGCCTGAAATGCGCACTTCGCCCTGAAGCGGCACGCCGCCGGTGACTACGATTTTTTGCATGGTCGTCTTTAATGTAGGAGCGGCTATGGAGGCGGCATAGGCCGCGATTCGTGAAATCAATGTGGGGGCGACGGAAGTCGCGACCGCTTTCCGGAAAGCGTCTGCGTTGCCGGTCGCGACTTCCGTCGCTCCCACAAAAGCAGTTATCCAGCTTCTTCGGGCGTCTGCGTTTTCAATGCAAGCGCATGGATCGCGCCGCCCATCAGTTCGCCAAGCGTGGCGTACACCATGCGGTGGCGGGCCAGCGGCAGTTTGCCGCGGAAGTCTTCATGGATCACGCGGGCTTCAAAATGCACACCATCGTCACCCTCCACATGCACTTGGGCACCGGGCAGGCCCTGTTCGATCAGCTGGCGAATGGTATCGGGGGTCATCGGAAGGTCTGAGTCCTGCGCGGCGCGATGCTGCGTTCATGGGCGGTGCGGGCAATCCCGGGGGCGGGTGCGTAGAATCGAATGCTTAGCGTAACGGAAAGCCGTCTGGCCCCCAATGGCGAACGCCTCACTTCAACAGACTTCAGTCCAACCTGCATCCCCTGATGCCGTCAGCGACGCCGCTTTGGCCGACAGCGGTCGCCGGGTATTCGAGGTCGAGCGCGAGGGGCTGGTGGCGGTGGAACAGCGGATCGACGGTCAGTTCTCCGCTGCCTGCCGCACGCTGCTGGCCTGCCAGGGCCGGGTGGTCTGCATCGGCATGGGCAAATCCGGGCATATCGCGCGCAAGATCGCCGCGACCTTTGCGTCCACCGGAACCCCTGCGTTTTACGTGCATCCAGGCGAAGCCGGCCACGGCGATCTGGGCATGATCACCGACCGCGACGTGGTGCTGGCACTGTCCTACTCCGGCGAATCCGACGAAATCCTGACCCTGCTGCCGGTGCTCAAACGCCAGGGTAACCGGCTGATCGCAATGACCGGCCGCGCGCAGTCGACGATGGCGCAGCAAGCCGATATCCACCTTGATGTCAGCGTCCCGGCCGAAGCCTGCCCATTGGCGCTGGCGCCGACCTCAAGCACCACCGCTTCACTGGCGATGGGCGATGCGCTGGCAGTGGCGCTGCTGGAAGCCCGAGGCTTCACCTCAGAAGACTTCGCACGCTCGCATCCGGCCGGCGCGCTGGGCCGGCGCCTGCTGCTGCATATCGCCGACGTGATGCATGCCGATGACGATATTCCGCGCGTGGGCGCCACGGCGACCCTCAGCGACGCGCTGTTGGAAATGAGCCGTAAACGTCTTGGCATGACTGCGGTGGTCGATCCCGACAACCGTTTGCTTGGCCTCTACACCGACGGCGATCTGCGCCGCTCGCTGGCCGACCCGTCGACCGACGTGCACGTGACCCGGATCGAAACACTGATGACGCGTACGCCGGTCACCATCGACGCCGATGCGCTCGCCGTCGAAGCCGCGCAGTTAATGGAAGCGCACAAGATCAACGCACTGCTGGTGATCGACAGCGAACGCCGCGTGGTCGGCGCGCTGAACATCCACGATCTGCTGCGGGCGCGGGTCGTCTGATGACGTCTGCTCACATCGAACACATCACGCTGAGCGTACGCGCCGCCAAAAACAGCATGCTGATGACCCGGGCCAGCAATATCCGTCTGGCCTGTTTCGACGTCGACGGCACGCTGACCGACGGTCGTCTGTATTTCGACAGCGAAGGCCGCGAACTCAAAGCTTTTCATGTACATGACGGCCAAGGTCTGGTGCTGTTGCGCCAGGTCGGGATCACCGTCGCGCTGATGACCGCACGCAACAGCGAGGTCGCGCGCCGTCGCGCCGAAGAACTGGGCGTGCTTGCGTACATCGGTGTGAAAGACAAACTTGCCTGCGTGCGTGAACTCTGCGCCGAACGGGGCATCGGCCTGGATGCGGTGTGCTTCATGGGCGACGATCTGCCGGACCTGGCGGCGATGCGCGCAGTGGGGCTGTCGGTGGCACCCGCCAATGCTCACACATTCACCGCCGCACAGGCGGAGCTGCGCACCCACGCCAACGCCGGCGCCGGCGCCGCGCGCGAGCTGTGCGACCTGTTGATCGCTGCGCAGGGCAGTTTCGATGACCCGATTCCAGTCGCACCCACCGGGGAACTGGCATGAGCTGGCGCGGGATCGTGATCCTGCTGCTGCTGGCCGGCGCGGTAATCAGCGGCTGGGCGGTGTGGACGCATCGCAGCCCGTTGACGCAATCCGCGACCGGCAGCGCGCGGGCGGACTATGTGCTGCACGATTTCGAACTCACCGCGCTCAACGGCGAAGGCAGGGAATCCTTCACCCTGCGTGCGCCGACCTTGGAACGCCGCCCGAACGACGAGACGATGTCGCTGACCACGCCGGTGTTTCAGGTGCCGGACGGCACAGGCAACTATTGGGACATCCGCTCGAAGCAGGGGTGGGTCAGCGGCGACCAGAAGGAAATCCGCCTGACCGGCGACGTGAAAGCCAACAGCCCGGCCGACGATCTGCGTCCGATCACCATGAATACCGATCGATTGAATGTGTTTCCCGGCCAGAGTCTCGCCAATACCGACGCTGTGGTGACCATCGTTCAGCCCGGCTCTATACTTCGTGGACGCGGTTTTGCGGTGTCCACGGCCACCAAACGCTACGTGTTCCGCTCCGAGGTCAAGTCCAGTTATGTCACCGTCCGCCGCTGATTCCAAGCCTGCCCGTCGCAAGCCGTTCGCGCTCTTCACGCTGCTTGCGGCTGCGGCAGCCGCTTCACTGCCGACATTCGCGCGTGAATCGGACCGCAACCAGCCCATGAACATCGAGTCCGACCGCCAGGAAGGCACGTTGGGCGGCAACAGCGTGAATACCCTGTCGGGCAACGTTGTCATCCAACAGGGCACGCTGGATATCCGCGCAGCGAAAGCGGATATCCACCAGAACGGCAACGAAGTGGTCCGCGCAGTACTGACCGGCAATCAGGCCGTGCTCAAGCAGCAGATGGACGACGGCTCGCCGATGACCGCAAAGGCCGACCGTATCGACTACAACATGAGCACCGATGTGGTCGTGCTGACCGGCAACTACACGGTCACTACGCCGCGCGGCAGCACCAGCGGACAGCGTCTGACTTACGATCTCAAGAGCGGGCGCCTCGAAAGCGGCGGCGAAACCGGCGGCCGGGTCAAGATGACCATCCAGCCCAAATCCACGCGCGCCCCGGCAACACCGGTCAAACCCTGATGCTGATCGCCGAGGGGCTGCGCAAGCGCTACAAGTCGCGCGAAGTCGTCCACGACTTCGGCCTTCACCTCAATGCCGGCGAAGTCGTTGGCTTGCTCGGCCCGAATGGTGCCGGCAAGACCACCTGTTTCTACATGATCGTCGGCTTGGTGCCGGCCGATGCCGGCCGCATCACGCTGGATGGCAAGGACATCACCGGCGAGCCGATGTATGCCCGCGCCAAGCGCGGCGTCGGCTATCTGCCGCAGGAACCTTCGGTGTTCCGCAAACTCAGCGTTGCCGACAATCTGCGGCTGGTGTTGGAACTGCGCCCCGACCTCGATCGCGCCGGCCGCGAGCGCGAACTGGCCAACCTGCTCGACGAACTGCAGGTCGCACACGTCGCCGAACAAAGCGGCGCCAGTCTGTCCGGCGGCGAGCGGCGCCGGGTCGAGATCGCCCGCGCGCTGGCCGCCAAACCGCGGTTGATCCTGCTGGACGAGCCCTTCGCCGGCGTCGATCCGATTTCAGTCGGCGAGATCCAGCGGATCGTGGTGCATCTCAAGAATCGCGGCATCGGCGTGCTCATTACCGACCACAACGTGCGCGAAACGCTGGGCATCTGCGACCGCGCCTACATTCTGAACGAGGGTGCGGTACTGGCGCAGGGCGCGCCGGACGCGCTGCTGGCGAATCAGGACGTGCGTCGCGTGTACCTCGGCGAGTCGTTCCGTCTGTAATTTCTCCGACCTGATATGTTCCGGCCCCGGGATACGCGGGTCGGGCCGGTCACTCCGCTGTAGCACCGGCAAGATGCCACGATCTACCATAGGGATATGAAGCCACGTCTGCAGACATCGCTGGGGCAACAGCTCGTCCTGACGCCACAGCTGCGTCAGGCGCTGCATCTGTTGCAGCTGTCTTCGCTGGAACTGGAAACCGAAATCACGCTTGCGGTCGAGAGCAATCCGCTGCTGGACTGGGCCGAAACCGATGACAGCGACGCTGCCGAGAACGCGCCAGAGGGCATGCCTGAGCAGGCGCCGGCACCGGACGCCACGCGTTCGGATGAGCCGACGGAACGCGAGGGCGCCAGCGACGACGACGGCTGGGAACCTCCGGACAGCTGGAACACCAGCAGTGCCGGCAGTGGAAGCGGAAGCAGCAGCAGCGACGAGGACGGCGCGGACCCGATGGACCGGCTGGTCCGCACCGAGTCGCTGCACGACCATCTGTCTTGGCAACTGCATCTCACCCGGCTGTCGCCGCAGGACCAGCGCATCGGCGCTGCGCTCATCGACGCTATCGACGACGACGGCTACATGCGCGAACCGCTGGACGCCATCGCCGAGATGCTGCGCCCGGAACTGAACGTGGGCGCAGCCGAGGTCGCCGCGGTCCTGCACCAGGTCCAGCGCTTCGACCCGCTGGGCATCGGCGCCCGCGACCTGCGCGAATGCCTGACGCTGCAGCTCGACGTGCTGTCCAACGATACCCCCGGCAAAGCCATGGCGCTGCAGATCGTCGCCGGGCCGCTGGAGCGGCTGCCGAAAATCGGGGCTGACGGATTGGCTGCGGAGATGAACGCCCCTGCGGACGAGGTCGCGACCGGCCTGCACCTGGTGCGTTCGCTCGACCCCCGACCCGGCGCGCAACACGGCGCGATGGGCGTGGACACCTACATCACCCCGGACTGCGTGATCTGGAGGCATCAGGGGCTATGGCGCGCGGCATTGGCCGGCAGCCATACCCGGCTGACCATCCATCGCGGCTATGAAAGTATGATCGGACACGCCAGCAGCAGCGATGCCAGCTATCTGCGCGGGCGGCTGCAGGAAGCGCGCTGGCTGCTCAAGCATCTGGAAGCGCGCGGCGACACGCTGCTGAGAGTGGTGCGCTGCCTCATCCGCCAGCAGTCCGGCTTTCTGGAATTCGGCGAACAGGCGCTGCGCCCGCTCACCCTGCGCGAAGTCGCCGCAGAAGTCGGTCTGCACGAGTCCACCGTCTCGCGTGCGATCGCGCGCAAGTATGCGGTGACGCCGCGCGGCACCCTGTCGCTACGCAGCTTTTTCGCTTCTGGCATCGGCACCGAAGGCGGCGGCGAAGCCTCCAGCACTGCGATCCAATCGATGATCAAACGGTTGATCGAAGCCGAGAACCCGCGCAAGCCGCTGTCGGACGCAAAACTGGCCGATACGCTCAAAGCCTCCGGCGTGCCGGTGGCCCGCCGCACTGTCGCCAAATATCGCGAAGCGATGAATATCCCGGCGTCCCACGAACGCGTGCGGATGGCCTGAACCGCAGTCGAAAAGTGCGGCCTGAATACCTATTTGCAAGCGCACGCGGTATGAACATTCGTTGTCCGCGGCGGTCCATGCACGGTGTCGCCCTTCGCGCTTGCTTCCCTACTGCGCTGGGGTACTCTGTCGATAAGAGGGTAGTTCGCGCGATGCCGGCCTTGTGCGCAAGCATCAAGCACTCACATCCCTCTATACGGGACTTCCGATCCAGGAGGAACCGACATGACGATGTCGGCAGGCCGGGCCCGATATCGCGGTGCGCAACCCAGGCCCGGCAACCAGAGGAGATCGTCGATGCGTATCGAAACCCACGGCCACCAGATCGAAGTCACCCCCGCCCTGCGCGACTACGTCGAAACCAAACTCTCGCGTCTCGGCCGACATTTCGAACATCCGATGGATGTGGTCCGTACCCAGCTGAGCATCGACCGACCCGATCACCGCGCCGAGGCAACAGTCCACATCTCCGGCCGCACCCTGCACGCCGACGCCAATGGCCAGGACATGTACGCCGCCATCGATCTGCTTACCGATAAACTCGACCGGCTGCTGATCAAGCACAAGGAAAAGATGGTCGATCATCATCGCGGCGAAAGCCTCGTCCACAACGTCGATCTGGGCTGACCGGCCCGATCGCAGCCGACGACGCGGCCACGCCGCGCGTCGGCGCACCTTCCCCTACTCTTTCGCATCCCTGCCCATGAACGCCAGCATCCGCGCCCGCGAACTGTTCGATCAGCAGCAAGAACGCCTGGCGCTGCACTGGATCGCCGGCGAACGCGGCGAGCAGCGCGTGCTCGAAGCCGTGGATACCGTCGCCCGAAGACCCTCGCTCGCCGGCTACCTCAACATCATCTACCCGAATAAAGTGCAGATTCTCGGCACCGAGGAATTAGCCTGGCTCGACGCGCTGGAGCCGGCTCAACGCAGCGAGACCATCGACAAGATCATCCAGTTCCGCCCGCTGGCGATGGTCATCAGCAAAGGCCAGCCATGTCCGGAGGACCTTCGTGCCGCCGCCGAAGTCTCCGACACGCCCCTGTGGACATCGCCGCGACGCGGGCACGAACTGTTCAACCATCTTCAATATCACCTCGCACGCAAACTCGCGCCGCGGCTGACGGTGCACGGCGTATTCATGGAGATCTATTCGATCGGCGTGCTTATTACCGGCGATTCGGGCGCGGGCAAAAGCGAGCTGGCGCTGGAGCTGGTGACGCGCGGCCATCGACTGGTCGCCGACGACGCGCCCGAATTCACCCAGATCGCGCCCGATGTGCTGGATGGCGCGTGTCCCGACCTGCTGCAGGATCTGCTCGAAGTGCGCGGTCTTGGCATTCTCAACGTTCGCAACATGTTCGGCGACACCGCTGTGAAGCGGAACAAATATCTGCGTCTGATCGTGCACCTTGCGCGTCCGCAGCAGCAGGCGCCATCGCAAACCGACGGCTATGAACGGCTGGTTGGCGACTTGGGCTCGAAACGCCTGCTCGATCTGGATGTGCCCATGATCACCCTGCCGGTGATGGCCGGCCGCAATCTTGCGGTGCTTACCGAAGCCGCGGCCCGCGCGCATATCCTGCGGATCAAGGGCGTCGATCCGGCTGCGGCGTTCATGGCGCGGCATTCGCATTTTCTCGAACGTGCCGCGTCATGAGTACTGCAACATCAGCATCGCAGCATCAGCATCTCAATTTGAGCCCCGCAGCATGAGCGCAGCAACGTGAGCGCGCCGACCGCGCCAGCGAACCCGCAGGATTCCAGCCTGATCATCGTCAGCGGGATGTCGGGCAGCGGCAAATCCATCGCGCTGCACACTTTCGAGGATCTCGATTTCTACTGCGTCGACAACCTGCCGGCCGAACTGCTGCCCGAATTCGTGCGCGGCGCGACCGGCAAGAACGAGCTGCCGCCGAAGCTGGCGGTAGGCATCGATGTGCGCAACCGCAATACCGATCTGTCGAAACTGCCCTCGTGGCTGTCGCAGGCCGGCGCGCTGGGGCCCGATCCGAAGCTGGTGTTTTTCGACGCCAGCGATGACGTCCTGCTGAAGCGTTATGCCGAAACCCGGCGCCGCCATCCGCTGAGCCACTTGGGCCTGACCTTGGCGGATGCGATCGCGCTGGAACGCCGCATCCTCAAACCGCTGCGCGCGCAGGCCGATATCGTGATCGATACCAGCGCGCTCAACGTGCATCAGATGCGGCGCCGGGTGATCGCCGATCTCAACCTCAGCGCCGACCGTCCGGTGTCCCTGCTGTTCGAATCCTTCGCCTATCGACGCGGTGTTCCCGCCGATGCCGATTTCGTATTCGACGCGCGCTGTCTGCCCAACCCACACTGGGACGCGCGACTGCGCCCGCTGTCCGGCCGCGATCGCGAAGTCCGCGAATACCTGGATATCCAGAGCGAAGTGAATGAGTACGTCGCGCAGATCACCGCATTTCTCGACACGTGGATGCCGCGCATCCAGGCGGATACACGTAGTTACATCACCGTCGCCTTCGGCTGCACCGGCGGCAAACACCGTTCGGTGTATCTGGCCGAAACCCTCGCCGCGCATGCGCGCGCGCACGGCTGGCGCGATGTCGCAACGCATCACCGCGAGCTGGAATAATCAGGCCAAACAAAGTTTCTCTGTAGGAGCGACGGCAGTCGCGACCGGCTACCGAAAGGTTTTCTTTTGCCGGTCACGAGCTGCGTCGCTCCTACGAAAGCCAAGACCCACAAACATCTTGCCTTTCCCCCAAATCGATCCGCTCAACCGCCTGCGGATCTCCGCCAAGCCCTCAGCATCATGGCCGCACCCAACACCACGAACGGTACGCTCAGATACTGGCCGACACTGAACATCTGACCGGCTTCATACGCGGCCTGCGGCGTTTTGAAAAACTCGACGACGATGCGCGCCGAGAACACCAGCACCATCAGCAGGCCGAACAGCAGCCCTTCCGGCGTGCGCTTGCCCGTGCGGCGATAGACCGCCAGCAGCACAAGAAAAATCAGGCTATAAGCAAACGCCTCGTACAGCTGCGCCGGATGGCGCGGCAGCGCGTCGATGGACTCGAATACCACGCCCCATTGACCTGATGTGGGAATACCGACGATCTCGGAGTTCAGGAAATTCGCGATACGCACGAACATCGCACCGAGCGCTGCGGGAATCGAAACCCGGTCGACCAACCACAGAAAGGGCAGCTTGGGCCGAGCGGCGCGCGCCCCGAGCCATAGCGCCAGCAGCATGCCGAGCGTGCCGCCATGACTCGCCAACCCGCCTTCCCAGATGTGCAGAATCGCCAAGGGATGCGAGAAGTAATACTCCGGTTCGTAGAACACGCAGTGCACCAGCCGCGCGCCGATGACCGCGCCCAGAAGCAGATACATCATCAAGCGCTCCGCGTTTTCCCGCGGCACGCCCTCGGCGGCGAAGATACGGCCGAGCATCCATTGACCGACAACAAACGCACCCACGAACAGCAAACCGTACCAGCGCACCGTCAATGGCCCCGCCGAAAACAGAATGGGATCGAACGTCCAATGGATCAGCATGACGGGTCCGTGACGAAGCCAAAAGCATAGGGCCGCACAGCATGCGGCGGATGGAACGACATCGTCCTCCGCACGCGTGACCGCATGCGGCCTCCGGGACAGCGCGTGATCATAGTCATGGCGCAGTCTGTGACCGCATCCACCCGGCGTCAATCGGACAGGACTTCTGGCCCATGCGGCGGCCGGCGTGCCATCAGAGGATGTCACCATGCGCCATGCGCTGGCTGAAACGTCATGCTGTCGCAATCATCGACTATTTCAATATCGATTCTATCAATAGGGTGCGACGCTTTTTTCGAAGCTTTGGCGATGCTGCGAAGTCCTGTTTACCATCGATTCGCATGTTTTCAGACCCTCATGTCCCCACATCCTGCCTGCAGGGCATGCGCCTCGCCCCTGCAGCCAAAATGCTTGTCGCTCCGCCTCCGGTCACATTGTTCGGCCCCGCTCGTCCTGGACACAGGCGATGCGGACAGACATCCGCAGCCGCCATCTTTTTCCAGGAAACATTCGATCATGAAGCTTGTCGCGACATCGCTGTTGGCGCTCTCTCTGTCGCTCGCTCCGCTTTACGCAAGCGCCGACAATCTGCATGCGAAAGAAACCTTCGCGTTGGTGTGGGAGCGGCTGCAGAACAGCGGCTTCAACGGCAAGCATGAAGGCTTGGACTGGGCCGCGCTGAAAGCAGAACATCAGCCCGATATCGAAGGCGCTAAGGACCTGGATGGCCTACGACGAGAGATCGGCGAACTGCTCGACGCGCTCAAGGCATCGCATCTGGAGCTGATTCCCGCCAATGCGTTCCCCAAGGCGGGCGAGACGCCCAAGACCGGCACTGCGGACCTGGGATTGCGTCTGGTGGTGCTTGATCGAAGCATGATGGTAGAACGCGTGGTGCCCGGCTTCGCGGCTGCAGCCGCCGGCGTACAGCCGGGCTGGACGGTCGAGAACATCGGCGACTTCGATCTCGCCAAAGTATTTGCGGACAAATCCGGCGAACCGCTGAAACCGCGCGGCATGACCATGCTGCAGCTGATCGCCAATGGCATGGTTGGCGCGATCGCACCGGGCACCACACTTGATCTCACGCTGCGGGACGGCGGCGGCAAGATGCGCACCGTCGCGCTGACTGCCACCGAGAATGCGCAGATGCAAACCGTACTGTTGCCCAACCTGCCGCCGCTGCCGCTGCGCTTCGCATCGCAGCGGATGCCGCTCGCCGGCGGCGGCTGCGTACTGCTGGTGGAATACAGCCAGTGGGCGATGCCGGCCTACGACCAGCTGATGCAGGCGCTGCGCAGAGATGGCGACTGCCGCGGCGTGGTGATCGACCTGCGCGGCAACAGCGGCGGCCTGATCGCGTCGCTGGGCGCCATCGGCGGCCTGTTCGTCGACAAGCCCGTGTCGCTGGGCACCATGATCACCAGCGGCGGCGATCTCAAACTCACTGCGCTGCCGCGCGTGGTCGACAACGACGGCAACGACATCCGTCGGTTCTCCGGCCCGCTCGCAATCCTCACCGATCGCGGCTCGGTGAGCTGCTCCGATATCTTCGCCGGCGGCATGCAGGCGCTGGGCCGGGCCCGCATCTTCGGCGACACCAGCGCCGGCATGGCACTGCCTTCGGCCAGTATTCCGCTGCCGTCGGGCGACTATCTGCTGTATCCGACCGCCGATTTCGTCGATCCCAACGGCCGCCGCATCGAAGGGGTCGGCGTGATTCCCGACACGCCCAGCGCGCCGACCGCCCAGGCATTGCGCGCCAGCCGCGATACCGCGATGGAAGCGGCCCTCGCGTGGATCGGCAGCGCGCCTTGATCCGCAGCCTTTATCATCTTTCCTGCGCCACCCCCACAACACCGGAGCCGCACATGACACTGTTGAACCGCACCACTTTGGCCATGGGCCTCGCGCTTGTCTTCTTATCGTCAGCGCAAGCGACTGAAACCCCGACCGCCAAACTGCCGGCCGCGCGCGGCTTGATCGATGCCCATATCGCCGCTGTCGGCGGTGCCGAGGCTTACGCCAAAAGCAGCGAGGGCACCACCAAAGTGCAGATGGAGATCGTCGAGAACGGAATGAAGCTGGATATGACTCTCTACGGGCACGGCAGCGACCGCGCATCACTGATGGCGATTCCCGGCGCCGGCGATTTTCGCAACGGCTACACCGGCGGCGTCGCCTGGTCCATGGACCCGATGAACGGCCCGCGCCTGCTGGAGGGCAAGGAGCGCGAGCAGATGCTCGAACAGAGCGACCCCAAAATCACGGTGCGCGATCCAAGCATGATCGCTTCGGCGAAGACCGTCGCGCAGTCCGACTCGGAGGGTCGCCCGTGCTACCGCGTCGAGATCAAATGGAGATCGGGCCGCGAAACCGCCGACTGCTATGGCACGGAGGATGGCCTGCTGCTGTCGACCGAATCGGTCGTCGCTTCGCCGATGGGCGACTTGAAACAGATCAGCCATCTGTCCGATTACAAACTTTTTGGCGCACTCAAGATGCCCACCAAAATGAAGGGCAAGGCTGCTGGCATGACCCAGCTCATCACGCTGCAGTCGTTCGATCCGGCGGCTCCGGCGGCCGAAGTCTTCGCATTGCCGGTCGCCATCGAAGCGCTGGTCAAGAAATCGGCCGCGGCGACGTCGACCCCGTCGAACTGACGCACATCACGCTCGGTACGATGCTGCTTTTACATCAAGAAGCCCGCAATTTGCGGGCTTCTTTTTTGTGGCGCCGATTGTCAGGAGGATGCGTCGCGCTCAGCGTGCGCAAGTTCAGCCGCACGCGGCGTCACTAGCGCCAGCAGCTCGCCGATCCTGCAATGCGCTTCCAGCGGGTGACGCAGCGGCGATTCAAACGCGATCGCATAGCGATTCCGACGTCCGTCGCGTTCGCGCGCGAGCACACCGCCCTCCTCCAGTTCGGAAACGATCCTGAGCACAGCGCGCTCGGTGATCCCGACCTTCTGAGCGATGTCACGCACGGTCTGGTCGCCCCGGGCAGCTAGGCAAACCAGCACGTGGGTGTGATTACTCAGGAAGGTCCAGGTGGAACCACCAGCCGCTTTGTCCGCCATTCACGATCTCCGCTTGACAAACTATATTCTAACGACAAATAATGCATGACAATAAATTCATGTATTAGAGGTCATGAAATGTCTGTCGAATCCGCAGTTGCTTTCATCCACCAGCCCGCCTCGCCCAGCGCCGTGCTTCCGGCACGTACCATTCCGGTCGCGGCCGGCGACGGGATCGGCCCAGAAATCACCGAGGCCGTCCTAGCCATATTGCGCGTCGCAGACCCCGCGCTCGCATTCAAGCCCGTGACCGTCGGGCTGCAAGCCTATGAGGCGGGGGCGATGTCGGGCTTCGGCCCGGAGGTCATG
Source organism: Lysobacter sp. (assembly GCA_043775395.1). Taxonomy (GTDB): domain Bacteria; phylum Pseudomonadota; class Gammaproteobacteria; order Xanthomonadales; family Xanthomonadaceae; genus Lysobacter_I. The sequence continues at coordinate 18,577 of JAYVSK010000214.1, forward strand.
GCTGCGATCACCACGTATAGCGTGATCCTCAAAGGCCCGATCACCACCCCGCAGGGCGGCGGCTACAAAAGCGTCAATGTCAGTTTGCGCAAGAGCTTGGGCCTGTACGCCAATCTGCGCCCTTGCGTGGCCTATCACCCGTTCGTCGACACCCACCATCCGGGCATGGATGTGGTGATCGTGCGCGAGAACGAGGAAGACACCTATGCCGGCATCGAGCACCGGCAGAGCGACGAGGTCTACCAGTGTCTCAAACTGATCACCCGTCCCGGCTGCGAGCGCATCGTGCGCTACGCCTTCGAATACGCGCGTGCACACGGTCGGCGCAAGGTTACATGCATGACCAAAGACAACATCATGAAGATGACCGATGGTCTGTTCCACAAGGTGTTCGACGAGATCGCGCCGGAGTATCCGGAGATCGCCAACGAACACATGATCATCGACATCGGCACCGCCAAGATGGCGGTACAGCCCGAACGCTTCGATGTGGTGGTGACGCCCAACCTCTATGGCGACATCCTGTCCGATGTCGCTGCAGAAGTCGCCGGCTCGATCGGCATGGCCCCGTCTTCCAACATCGGCCACGCCTGCGCGATGTTCGAGGCCGTACACGGTTCGGCGCCGGATATCGCCGGTCAGGACATCGCCAATCCCTCCGGGCTGCTGCTTTCTGCGGTGATGATGCTGGTGCATCTAGGCCGCAGCGCGCCGGCCAGCGCCGTCCACAACGCCTGGCTGCGAACGCTGGAGGACGGCATCCATACCGCTGACATGTTCCAGGAAAGCCGCAGCCTGCAACGGGTCGGTACACGCGCCTTCGCTGAAGCGGTGATCGCACGGCTCGGCCAGCGGCCGCAGCAGATTGCGGCAATCGACTACCCGGAGCGGGAGCCGGAAACCCTGGTCCATCCCAAAACATCGATCACGCCCCGCATCGCTGCGACCAAACAGCTGGTCGGCGTCGATGTCTTCCTGAACTGGGATGAGGCCGGTCGCGATCCCGCAACCCTCGGCGCGCGCCTGGAGACCTTGGCGGGTCCTCAATTCAGGCTGGCGCTGATCACCAACCGCGGCGTGAAAGTTTACCCGCAGGGCCTGACCCAGACTCTGTGTACCGACCACTGGCGTTGCCGCTTCCCGACTGTCGAGGGTCATACGCTGCGTCCGCAGGATATCGCCGAACTGCTGCTGCGCTTGGCTGAAGCCGCTCTCGACGCGGTCAAAACTGAAAACCTGTACACCTTCGATGGTGTGCGTGGCTATTCGCAGGCACAGGGCGAATAACACCGAACATCGCCTTGGTCGCACCATTCCGATGCAACCAAAACAAGTCCCACCGATCAGATGTGGGCAGGCGCGTTGATCTGCGCCTGCTTGCGCACGATCAGCATCGTGATTTCCAGCGCCTGCTCGTAGTTCAGGCGCGGATCGACGGTCGTACGGTAGGCACGCTCCAGATCGATATCGGTCAGGTCGCGGGCACCGCCGGTGCATTCAGTGACATCTTCGCCGGTCAGTTCGAGGTGCACGCCGCCCAAACGTGTTCCCGCCGCAGCGTGCAGTTCGAAGGCCTGCTCAAGCTCGCTGCGGATGTTGGCGAAACGACGGGTTTTGTAACCATTGCTGGTCGATTCGGTATTGCCGTGCATCGGGTCGCAGATCCACAGCACCCGACGACCGTCGCGCTTCATGGCGTCAAGCAGCGGCGGCAGCTTTTCGGCGATTGAGCCGGCGCTCATGCGATGGATGAAGCTCAAGCGGCCGGGCTCATCGTTGGGATTGAGCACGTCGATCAGACGCAGCAGTTGGTCCGGCGATACCGATGGGCCGATTTTGATCGCGATCGGGTTGCGGATGCCGCGAAAATATTCGGTGTGCGCGCCGTCGACTTCCGCAGTGCGCATACCGATCCACGGAAAATGAGTGCCTAGGTTGAACCAGCCCGGCAGACGCGGAACCTGACGGGTGACGCCCTGCTCATACGGCAACAGAAGTGCTTCGTGCGAAGTGTAGAACTCGACGCTGCGCAGATTGTGCAACGATCCACCAGACAGCGTTTCCATGAAACGGACCGCATCGCCGATGCCAGCGACCATCTTCTGATACTCGTCGGCCAGCGGCGAATGGCCGACCCATCCGAGGTTCCAGTATTCGGGGTGATGCAGGTCGGCGAAACCGTCGTCAATCAACGCGCGGATGAAGTTCATCGTCATCGCCGACCGCGCATGCGCTTTGATCATCCGTCGCGGATCGGCAACGCGGGCTTCGGCTGAAAATTCAGGGCCATTGACGATATCGCCGCGGTAGCTTGGCAGCGAAACGCCATCTTTAGTTTCGGTATCCGCCGACCGCGGTTTGGCGTACTGGCCAGCAAAACGGCCTACGCGCACCACCGGCAGACGCATTCCGTGGACCAGCACCAAACTCATCTGCAGCAGTACTTTGAGGCGATTGGAAATCACCTCGGGCGTACAGTCTTCGAAAATTTCGGCGCAATCGCCGCCCTGCAGCAAGAAACGCTTGCCTTCTTGGGCCTCGGCAATCTGCTGACGCAAGTTCATCACTTCGCGCGAGGTCACCAGCGGCGGCAGCGCATGCAGTTCATCCAGCACGCCTTCAAGCTGCTGGGCGTTGCCGTAGGTGGGCTGCTGCATTGCATGACGGTCGCGCCAGCTGCCAGGGGTCCAGCCCTGCGGCGGCGGGACGATAGCTTGCAGGGGTTCGGGGCGGGTCATGATCTTCATCCTGGGGGAGAGATTCGGCTCAACAGAGCCGACCGGGTCGGAGGCGATTAACGGGTTTTGGTGGACGCGTAGACGGCCCATCCAGCCAGCATCGCAAACCAGAACAGACTCCAGGCCGGCATCGAAAGGCCGAGGAAGGTCCAATCGACCTTGGCGCACTCGCCGGAGCCGGTCAGAACCTTTTTGATGACATCGGTCAGCGGATTGACCTCCATCATGAATTGGAGCGGTGGGCCGCATTCGGGCACCTGATCCGCCGGCAGGTGGGTCAGCCACACATGGCGTCCGGCAATGCCGATACCGGTGCCACCGGGGATCAATGCAAGCAAAGCGTACAGCTTACGGCCCCAAGCGCCTTTCGGCGCATGCAGTCCACCGACCAGAAAGAGCACTGCCATGCCGCCGAAAGCAATCCGCTGAAAAATGCACAACGGACACGGCAACAACCCCCACTGGAACTGCGAAAAGAGCGCAAAGCCAACCAAAGCCGCGCACATCACAAAACCGAGCAGATATTGCGAGCGAAATGACCAGCGGAAGAGATTCAGTTGCATGCGTGGTGGCGCGTCAGCGCGGATGAGGATGGAATAACTAAGGACCTGCATCGTACCGGTCGAGTTCCAACGCGGTAATCGAAGCGGTATCCGAACCCAAGATAGCAAAAACCCCGACAAATGCCGGGGTCTTCGCCATAACGGGTAAGCAGGCGCTGGTCCTTGACGGCGGCCGGCCATGCGATGGCACGGCCGACCCAGAGAGATCAGGCTGCAGCTTCGGGACGGTCGACCAGCTCGACGTAAGCCATTGGAGCATTATCGCCGTCACGAAACCCGCACTTCAGGATCCGCAGGTAGCCGCCCGGGCGCTCGCGGTAACGCGGACCGAGCGTGGTGAACAATGTACCTACAGCTTCCTTGTCGCGCAGACGCGAAAAAGCTAGACGGCGATTGGCCACTCCGTCGATCTTCGACAGCGTGATCAGCGGCTCAGCGACGCGACGGAGTTCTTTGGCCTTCGGCAACGTGGTGCGGATCAGGCCGTGTTTGATCAACGAAGAAGCCATATTGCGAAACATCGCTTCGCGATGAGCGCTGGTGCGGCTGAATTTGCGGCCGGATTTCAGGTGGCGCATGGTCGTGGTTCCTGGTTATCCCCGGCACCCTGTGCCGGGATCGTGATTCATGTTCTAGCGAAGACTCAGCCCAGCATACCGTGTGCGGCAATGCCAGCCGGCGGCCAGTTTTCAAGCTTCATCCCGAGCGACAGGCCGCGCTGGGCTAGAACTTCCTTGATCTCGGTCAGGGACTTCTTACCGAGGTTCGGAGTCTTCAGCAGCTCGACTTCGGTCTTCTGGATCAGGTCGCCAACGTAATAGATGCTCTCTGCCTTGAGGCAGTTGGCCGAACGGACTGTAAGTTCGAGATCGTCGATCGGACGCAGCAGGATCGGGTCGACACCGGTAGCGGCCGGCTTGGCAGCACCGCGGTCGCGGTGCGTGAAGTCGCCAAAAACCGACAGCTGATCGGTGAGGATATCGGCGGCAGTGCGCACGGCCTCTTCAGCGTCGATGGTACCGTTGGTTTCGATGTCGAGCACCAGCTTGTCGAGGTCTGTACGCTGCTCGACACGTGCCGATTCGACTTCATAAGCAACACGGCGAACGGGCGAGAACGAGGCGTCCAGCATCAAACGGCCGATCGCGCGGGTTTCTTCATCAGGACGACGGCGCGACGCGGCTGGCTGATAGCCAAAACCGCGCTCGATCTTGAGGCGCATGTTGAGGGCGGCGTCTTTGGTGAGATGCGCGATCACGTGGTCGGTATTCAGAATCTCCACATTGTGGTCGGTCTTGATATCACCAGCGGTGACAACGCCAGGACCCTGCTTATTCAAACTGAGGGTAGCGGCGTCGCCCGTGCCCATGCGAATAGCGACATCCTTGAGATTCAGCAATACTTCCAGCACATCTTCCTGTAGGCCTTCGACCGTTGTGTATTCGTGCAACACGCCATCGATCTCGACTTCAGTGATAGCGAAACCGGGAATCGAGGACAACAGCACACGACGCAGGGCGTTGCCGAGAGTGTGTCCGTAGCCACGTTCCAATGGTTCGATCACAACCTTGGCGCGGTTGCCGGCAAGGCGCTCGATCTGCGGAGCGCGCGGACGCAGGACCTGGTTGGCGGATACCGTCATCTTGTGGTGTCTCCTGGAGCCGGGGCCTTACAGCCGCAGCGGTGTTTCGGGGGCCTCCCCGGGCGAGGGAAGCGGCCGCTGCGCGACGCGCAACGACCGTGGGGGGTGGGAGTCTCGCTACCGTAAACTCCGGAAGCGCCTCGCCATCGCTTACTTCGAATACAACTCGACGATCAGCGCTTCGTTGATGTCTGCCGGCAAGTCGCCACGATCCGGCACGGCCTTGAACACGCCGGTAAACTTCTTGCTGTCAACTTCGATCCAACCCGGGGTCAGATCCATCGTCGAGGCGACATTCAGCGCTTCCTGCACACACATCTGCCTCTGGGCGCGTTCGGACAGGGTAATCGCGTCGCCGGCTTTGATCTGGTACGACGGCAGGTTGACCGACTTTCCATTGATCAGCACACCACGATGCGAGACCAGCTGACGGGCAGCTGGGCGTGTCACCGCAAAACCCATGCGGTAGACCACATTGTCGAGACGGGTTTCGAGCAGCTGCAGCAAGTTCTCGCCGGTATTACCCTTCTTGGTCGAAGCTTTCTTGTAATAGTTGCGGAACTGACGTTCCAGCAAACCGTAGATACGTTTGACCTTCTGCTTTTCGCGCAGCTGGGTAGCGTAGTCGGACAGTTTGCCCTTGCGGGAAGCGCCGTGTTGGCCGGGCTTCTGCTCAAGCTTGCACTTCGAGTCGAGCGCGCGAGCGGGCGACTTCAGGCTGAGGTCTGCGCCTTCGCGACGGGCGAGTTTGCAGGTGGGACCGATATAACGAGCCATGGTGGTTTCTGCTCCTCAGGCCGCCGCGTTATACGCGGCGCTTTTTCGGCGGACGGCACCCGTTGTGCGGGATGGGCGTCACGTCGATGATGTTGATGATCTTGTAGCCGACGCTGTTCAACGAACGCACGGCCGATTCGCGACCAGGGCCGGGGCCCTTGATCCGCACTTCAAGCGCTTTCACGCCATAGTCGAGCGCAGCCTTGCCGGCCTTCTCGGCGGCGACCTGCGCAGCGAACGGGGTTGACTTGCGCGAACCACGGAAACCTGCACCGCCGGAAGTTGCCCATGACAGCGCATTGCCTTGGCGATCGGTGATCGTGATGATCGTGTTGTTGAACGAAGCGTGGACATGGGCGATACCGTCGGTGACGATTCGCTTGATCTTCTTCTTGGTTTTGGTTGCTGCCGGCTTGGCCATGATCGTTGCCCCTTACTTCTTAATGGCTTTGCGCGGACCCTTGCGGGTACGAGCATTGGTCCGGGTGCGCTGGCCGCGAAGCGGCAGGCCGCGACGATGACGAAGACCGCGGTAGCAGCCCAAGTCCATCAAACGCTTGATGGCCATGCCGACCTCACGACGGAGGTCGCCCTCAACCGTGATCTTGCCGATTTCGGCGCGGAGACGCTCGACTTCGGATTCCGACAGATCGCGGATCTTGGTGCTCGAAGCAACGCCTGCGGATACGCAGACCTGCTTCGAACGGGTACGGCCAATGCCGTAGATGCTTTGCAGCCCGACCCAGACGTGTTTCTGGGCAGGCAGGTTGACACCTGCAATACGCGCCATGCGCGAGTCTCCAACTGGTTTGGCGGCCAGGTCACCCCGGCGAATAGGACACTTGGATAAGTGAACTCGAAATTCTAACAGGGCCTCGATCTTGATGGAAGAGGTAGTATCGAAAAACTACCAGCCCGCAGCCCCGAAAGGCAGCTGGCGGATCTTCCGGCATGGGGAGAGTGCCCATGCTCCGGCGCTGGACAGAAGCTGACGAGTCGTGAGGCTTCATTTTTCGAAGCTACGTTTCCCGTCGGCGGGCACTCCTCAAGTGCCTGCACTGACTACAGTCCACCTGCGCTCGAGACCGCCGCGCAGGTCGCCCAACTTGCTTTCCCGTGAGAGCCGGGAAAACGAAAATGCTGTATTGCCATCTTTGACGCAGGCCGAAGGAGCCTTCGCCATACCC
>JAYVSK010000215.1:0-2618 GCA_043775395.1 Lysobacter sp.
GCAGCGCAACGGCGAGCAGAAAATCGAGCACGACATGGCGATGGCGCGGCTGGCGGCCGAAATTCATCTGCGCTCTGCCCGCTACGCCAAGCGCCCCAGCCGCAAATTCATCTCCGCCAGTACCCAGGAATACGCCTGGGCGAATTACCTGAGAGCCTGGGTCGATCGCGCCGAGCGCGTGGGCAATCTCAACTACCCCGATGAAGCGCGGCGCCGGCAGCTGTCGGGCACCGTGGTGATCAACATCGGGATCCGCCGCAACGGCACGATCGAACGCGCCGATATCGTGCAGTCCAGCGGCATTCCGCTGCTCGACGACGCCGCGCTGCGGATCGCGAAGTTGGCCGAACCTTATCCGCCGCTGCCCAAGACGCCGGAAAATCCGGACATTCTCAATGTCGTGCGCACGTGGCAGTTTCTGCCGGGCGGCGGGTTGATTGATGAGTAGGAGAGCCTTCAGACCCGAGCTTGTTGACCCACAATCGATCCAAGAAAAGCTCGGGCCTGAAGGCCCTCCTGCAGAGGCGTATCACAACCGCTTCCAGCCGAATCCATCGCCACTGCGGTAATACACCGCCGACGCTTTGCCGTAGAGCGATTTCAGCGGTACCAAGCCGAAAAAACGACCATCCGCGCTGTTGCCGCGATGGTCGCCCAGCACCAGCGCCATGCCTGCTGGAATCACCGCAGCGGCGACATCCGGGCCGCCGCCATCGCGCAGATTCAGACGCACATCGCGCACACCGAAATGTTCGATGTCATTCGCATCGATATCGTGCAGCGGCTTGCCGTCGATCCACAGCCGGCCGTCGACCAGCGCGACGGTATCGCCGCCCACCGCAACCACGCGTTTGATCAACCGGGTGCCGTCGGCGGGCGATTTGAATACCACCACATCGCCGGGCTGGGGTTCGCCGCGGTCGATCAGCTCGATATCGGTAAACGGAATGCGCAGACCGTAGGCCAGCATGTCGACCGCGACCCGGTCGCCGGGCATCAGCGTGGGCTCCATCGAACCGCTGGGTACCTGGTAATGATTCGCGAGCGACGTACGTGCGACGGTCAGCAGCAGGATCAGCAGCGCGAACGTGGCCCATTCTCCGCGCCACAGCGGAACTTTCCTGTCTTCGCTTATCGTTGCCAAGATATGCGTCATCTCGTTCTCCTCGCTGTTGACCGATTGAGCATCGACCACCGCACGTGCGCTGGAGTTCCTATGACCAATGGCCTATGTCGTCAGGGTTTGATCCGCACCGCGCCGTGATGTTGGTCGACCAGCGACCACGGCAGAATCGACCATTCCGGGTTGTCGCACATGCGACCCACACGCGGAAAAATCGCGCCTAGATACACGCCTTTGGCGGTGATGTACCACGTCGGAAAATCCCAAAATTCCGACATTTCATAGCTGCATTCGTCCTCGCTGCGGCCCGCGACCTCTTCGGGATACAGGCTGCGCATCTGTTCGGCAACCCAAGGCGCGAAAACTTTGGTCCGATACTCGAACCACGCTTCATTGTTGCCGTCGCCGTACAGCGGCGGCGTGCCTTGATCGAGCCACAGCACATCTTCCAGCACCAATTCGCGGCCGGTGCGCGGATCGAGATTGATCGGGCCGTCGCCGAAATCCGGATGCGCGCCGCCGCAGTAGTAGTCGGTGAACATGCTGACGCTCAACGCATCTTTGCCGATATAGCGCAGCGTCGTAGTCGATTCGTGGTCCGACATCGCGGATGCGGTGCAGTCGAGATAGCTCTGCACCTGCCACCACTGTTTGCGCGCCAACGTCAGATTGATCGCCGGCAGCTGTGCGGCGGGATAGCCGGAGACCACACGAAACAGTTCGATACCGCTGCGCGACTCGCGCCACCACTGCAGACGATAGTGGCCAACCGTTTCGAGTTTGCCGGCCTTCAGCAGCATCCCGTGCAATTGCAAAAAACGATACGGATCATTCGCGCGCATTTCGGCGAGTGCGGGGTCATCGGTTTTCGGCAGCGTGGCCGCAGAGATTTTGCGCAAGCGGATCGGCAATCGCTTGCCGTTGCGGATCCATTCGCCCGTCAGCGTTTCTGCCTTCGCCGAAGCGAGCTGCCAGCGCGGGCGTCCGCTGCCCGCATCAGGCCCCCTGGTCCATTCCTCCAGCGCGATACTGCCGTCGGCCACATCTGTGCCGGAAAGTTCGATGCCGTGGCGGTGCTTGCGATAAAAATATTCGCCGGACGGCTCGGCGGCAGCGGAATCGAGTTTCAGGACGATCGGCGACGTTCCGAGCGTACCTTCCCAAACCTGCGTCTGCGCAACGCTGACGAAGCTCATCGGCAGCAGCGTGCATAACGTCAAGGCCTGCTGCAGTAAAAAAGCGCTGCTTGTCTTCATTCGGTGAAATCTCCTGGATATCACGCACGCGAAGCGCGTAGCGCCTGCTGCTGGACCAGCGTCAACGCCACCTGATTGCGCAGGTAGGCGGGTTCGAGTTTTTCCGGCGCCGCCGACTCGCCGCGCAGCAGTGCGGCATGCGCGAGGCGCACCACGTCGGCCGCATGCGGCAGCGCTTGGGGATCGACCGCACGCCAGTGCGCAGGCAACCGCCCCTGCAGCACGCCACCGAGTGCGGC
>JAYVSK010000216.1:0-5249 GCA_043775395.1 Lysobacter sp.
CGCCACGGCGCCAGCAGGCCGCCGGCATGATCGAAATGCAGATGCGACAGCACGACGACATCGATATCGTCGTGCGCGAAGCCGGCACCAGCAAGCGAATCGAGCAGCACGTGACGGTCTTCGACCACGCTGTAGCGTTCGCGCATCTTTGGGTCGAAGAACGCGCCGATGCCGGTCTCGAACAGCACCGTCTTGCCGTTGAGCGGGCTGGCCAGCAGCGCACGACAGGCCAGCGGCACGCGGTTCTGTTCGTCGGGCGGCAGCCAGCGCGACCACACCGCGCGCGGCGCATTGCCGAACATCGCGCCGCCGTCGAGCTTCTGCGAATTACCGAGAATGGACCAGAGTTTCATGAGACCTCTCCTTGCGATGTCGGCGCGAATATCTTCTGTACAGACAAGCCGCGCTGCACGAGGTAACGATGTTCGATGCAGGCTTCTTCCTTCACGAAAACTTCGGCAGTGCCGATCTCCTGAAACCCCACCGCAGCCAGCATGCGCTTGGATGGCGTATTGCGCGCATCGGCGCTGGCGCGTACGCAGGTCACTGCCGGATCGGCGAACAGCAGCGCCAGCCCGGCGCGCATCGCGCTGCGGCCAACGCCCCGGCCCTGCGCTGTCGGCGCGATGGTTACACCCAGCTCGGCCTCAGTGCGGTCCTGTGACAGCCACACGCCAAGATCGCCCAGCAGCGAATCCGTGGATTCATCCGCAACCGCGATCTGGACCCAATGGTCGGTAGAATTTGGGCTGGCGTCATCGCCGTGCTCGCGCAGGAACGCACGCGCCTTCGCCTCGTCCATCGGCCGCCAGCCCTGATAGCGCGCAACCAACGGGTCGCTGCGATACCCAAGAAATATGCAGAGATCGTCCTCGCGCAGCGCGCGCAGACGGACGCCTTCGACACAGAAAGGCAGCTGCGTGAGCACGCTCATGGATCGGTTGTCACACATCCCATCGGCACGACCTGTCCGCGATCAGCGGGCATCGGCGGCACCTGCAGACGCCTGCGAGACGCCGCCGCCGGGCTGCACATCGGCGGAAAAATAAAACGTGAAGGCGCCGAGATCCGGATCGGTAGCCGTGACCTGAATCGCTTCGGGTTTGCCATCGGTGCCCAACCGGCCCTCGCCCTGCACATCCGGCACGGACGTTGCCGCCCGCAGCGCGCTGTGACGCCAACCCTTCACGGTGATCTTTGCCGGCGTGCCAGCGGCGATCCGCAGGGTCGTGGACGCTTCTTTGGGCATGGCGATGTTGCGCCCGCCTTCATCGGTCAGACGATCCTGATCGAAGGTGAAGCGCGGCTCATCGTCCACTTCGACCGCGAAGCGCCAGTCAGTGGTTCCCGCGGTGCCGTCGCTGTGCACCGCGATGCGTTCGACCTGCAGCACCACCGGACGTTCGCTGGGCGCAGCGACGACCGGCGCCACCACCGGCACGGCGATCTCCGGCGGACCGTCAACGCCCGGAGCAGCCGCGGCGATCCGCGCTTTTGCAGGCAACGGCGACTGGTCGTTGCGCAAGCTGACGTAAGTGGTGGTCAGTGCGGCGATGAGCGCCGCAGTGCCGGTCAGAATCGCCGGCATGGTCGCGACGATATGTTTTTTAGCTTCTTTCTCGGTCATGGCTCCCCCGTTTTCGCCTGTGGCAGGACAATCGCACGACCCATCGGATTGCGCGGATCGCTGCCGCCGCGCAGCACATTGGCGCGCTTGTCCCATTCCACCGTCTGCAGATTGCCCCACGTGTCGCTCGAGCGACGGCCGTCGGCGCTGTCCTTGGGCGTGATCACGGTGTGACCCATGGCGCGCAGCGCAGCGACCACATCGTCCGGCAGCGCATCGCGCTCGGTGCCGATGCCGTCCGGCATCCACTGGTGGTGATAGCGCGGCAGTGCGGCAACGGCCTGCGCATCCAGACCATCGGCGTAACCCAGCGCCCCCAGCAGCACCATGGTAATGATGCGGCTGCCGCCGGGCGTGCCGAGTACGGCGACGCGGTCGGGCGACGACATGAACGTGGGCGTCATCGAACTGAGCATGCGTTTGCCGGGCTTCGGCGCATTGGCGTCGTAGCCCATCACGCCGAACGCATTGGGCGTGCCCGGCTTGAGCGCGAAATCGTCCATCTCGTTGTTCAGCAGCACGCCGGTGCCGGACGGAATCAATCCGGAGCCGAACAGCAGGTTCACCGTCTGCGTGGCAGCGACCAGATTGCCTTCGCTGTCGATGATCGAAAAATGCGAGGTTTCGTCGTCTTCCAGCGGCGTCTGGTCGCCCGACAATAGATTACTGGGCGTGGCCTTTTTCGGGTTAATGGTCGAACGCTGTCCGGCGGCATAATCGGCGCTGGTCAGCGTGCGCACCGGTACTTTCACGAAATCGGGATCGCCCAGATAGAACGTGCGGTCGCGAAACGCGCGGCGCATCGCTTCCACGGTGAGATGCACGCGCTCGGCCTGCGGCAGCTTGGCCAGATCCCACGGCTCCAGCATCTGCATCATCTGCGCCAGCGCTACGCCGCCGGACGACGGCGGCGGCGCAGTCACCACCTGCCAGCCGTCGTATTCGAAATGCAGCGGCTCGCGTTCGCGCACGCGATAGCCTGCGAGTTCGTCTGCGGTCCATTGCCCGCTTTCGGCTTTTACGCCGGCAAGCAGCTTCTTGGCGATGCTTCCACGATAGAAACCGTCGAAGCCCTTTTCAGCCAGCAGTTCCAGCGTACGTGCCAGGTCGGGCTGAAGCAGCACTTCACCGGCTTCCACCGTATCGCCATCGGCAAGGAATACCGCCCGCGTGCCCTTGTAACGCTCCATCACCTCGCGGCGATTGGCGTAGCCTTTGACCAGACGCTCATAGACCGGAAACCCTTCCCGGGCGATGCGGATCGCGGGCGCCAGCGTCGTCTTCAGCGGCAGCCGCCCATAGCGCGTGGACAGATGCACCAGCCCGGCGGGCAAGCCGGGAATACCCGCCGACCACGGGCCGTTTTCGGCGCGATCACGGTTGAATTCGCCCTTGGCATCCAGATATGCCGCAGGCGCCGCGGCGGCGGGCGCGGTTTCGCGCGCATCCACGAAAATATCCTTGCCGGTTTTCGCGTTATGCAGCAGAAAAAAACCGCCTCCGCCCAGACCGGAAGAAATCGGCTCGACCACCGACAGCACCGCCGATACCGCAACCGCTGCATCGAAGGCATTGCCGCCCTGCCGCAGCATCTCGATACCGGCTTCGCTCGCGAGTGCGTGCGCGCTGGCGACAGCCGCACCGGGGGGATGCGCAGCAGTGGTGGTATCGGCCGACCGCGCAGGCGCTGCGCACAAAAACGCGCAGACCAGGACAGTAGTGAACGATGTTGCGATCTTCATGCGTTTTGTTCCTGCAGCCGTGCGAGTTTCGCCAGCAGCGCGTCGTTCGACTCTAGGTACGCGGGGTCGGGGTCGATGCACTCCACCGGGCAGACCACCACGCACTGCGGTTCATCGTAATGGCCGACGCATTCGGTACAGCGCGCCGGATCGATCACATAAATGGTCTCGCCCTGCGAAATCGCCTGATTCGGGCAAGCCGGTTCGCAGACATCGCAGTTGATGCACAACGCATTGATCCTGAGCGACATACGCTACTCAAACGATCGCTGCGGCATGCATGCCGCAGCGACGAACAGCGTTCCAAAAAAAACGCTGGAAAGCCAGTCGGAAACCCAGTTGAAGCGAATCACTTGGTCTCGACGAACACGTAGTTCACTGCGGACGGCGCAACTGCGGCCTTCACCCGTTCGCTGTCCTCGGATTTGCCGATGAACAGCAGTTTCACGCCTTTCAACTTGCCCGGCTTCACATCTTCGAACGCCGTTACCACCATGTCCGCAGCCTTGGCTGAAGAGAGCGATGCCGAAGAATAGGCCAGCAGATTGCCGCCCAGAATGCCGCGCGAGATATCGGACTTGGCCTTGTCGAGCAGACGGTCGTAGCTGCCCTGGAAATCCGCGGAGCTTTCGGCGGGCAGCAGATACAGGAACGGCTGGTTGGTCACACCGTCCATGTTGCGGCCGACGACATCGACCACATAGGCCTTCCATGCTGCGGAATCTTCATTGGTGGGTGCAGCCAAAGGAGCCTTGTCGGCGGCCTTCGGTGCATCCGCTTCTTTCTTGCAGGCCGCGAACGGCAGGGTGAGCGCGGCGACCAACAGCAGACGGACGATAATGTTCATGAGCAAGAATCCCTGATGTGAACAAGAAACGGAAGGACGGAGAAAAAAACGAAAGCGGATCAGGCGGGGTTGCGTCGCCATTCGGCCTGCAGCGCCGCATTGACCGCCGATGGTACGAAACCGGAGACATCGCCACCGAGGCGGGATACTTCGCGGACCAGCGAAGAAGAAATGAAGCCGTATTCCTCCGCCGGGGTCAGAAACAGCGTTTCCACATCCGGAATCAGATGCCGGTTCATGCTGGCCAGCTGGAACTCGTATTCGAAGTCGGACACCGCGCGCAGACCGCGCAACAACACGCCAGCCCCGACGCCACTCACGAAATGCGCCAGCAGCGAATCGAAACCGCGTACTTCGACATTCGGAAAGCGCGACAGCGAATCCCGCGCCAGCGCCACGCGTACCGCCAGCGGCAGCGCCGGACGTTTGCCGGGGCTCTCGGCGACCCCTACGATCAACCGCTCGAACAGCGGCGCCGCACGTTGGACCAGGTCTAGATGGCCATTGGTGATGGGATCGAAAGTACCGGGATAGACCGCAGTTCTGGCAGCAGGGACACTGACAACAGGAACACCGGCATCGGCAACGCTGGCAGTGGAAACAGGGGAGGCGGCCGTGGTCATGGCGTCGTTGGATCACCGCTGGCGAAAACAAGGCCCAGTGTAACAGCGGCTCAAGCCAGGCCGCGCCGGTGCAGGGCATACCGTACTTCGCGCGTCTTCCCCTCGCGATGCGGTCGCCAGCCGGGGGCCGGCGCGATGGCGGTGGACACCGGCGACTCGACATACAGCCAGGCGCTTTCGCACAGCCGGCCGTCCACGGCCGCCAGCGCTGGACCCCACAGCTCGCCAGCGAACGGCGGATCGACGAAGGCCAGATCGAAGCCGCTCGATACAGTCTGCAGCCAACTGAGCGCATCTGCACACACCACCTGCACGCGACCGCCTCCCGGCAGCTTTGCCGCAAGCAGGCGCAGACTTTCGGCAAGAAGCGGGTCCCGCTCCACCAGCACCGCATCGCGGGCGCCTCGCGA
>JAYVSK010000217.1:0-3774 GCA_043775395.1 Lysobacter sp.
GCGGCGGACGATGCCACGATGCCCTTGCTGCCGATGCCCGCTTCGGTAAGGCCCAGATGCAGCGCGAAATCCGAACGCACGGCCATATCGCGATACACCGCGATGAGCTCCTGCACGCCGCTGACTTTCGCGCTGAGGATGATGCGTTCGCGGGCGAGACCAATCTCAACCGCGCGCTCCGCCGAATCCAGCGCAGAGCGGATCAACGCTTCGCGCAGCACGCGTCCGGCATCCCACGGTGCAGCGCGTTTCGCGTTTTCATCCATCAGCTGCGCGGCCAGCGATTGATCCAGCGAACCCCAGTTGGCGCCGATGCGTACCGGTTTGTCGTAACGGATCGCGAATTCGATCAGCTGTGCGAACTGGGTGTCGCGCTTTCTGCCGAAGCCAACGTTGCCCGGGTTGATTCGATACTTTGCCAAGGCTTCTGCGCAGGCCGGCTCCGCAGCGAGCAGCTGGTGTCCGTTGTAGTGAAAGTCGCCGATGATCGGGACCGTGATGCCCATCATCGCCAGCTTCTCGACAATGCGAGGGACTGCGGCTGCGGATTCGGCATTGTTCACCGTCACCCGCACCAGCTCTGAGCCCGCCCGCCACAGTTCGGCCACCTGCTTGGTGGTGCCGGCGACATCAGCGGTATCGGTATTGGTCATCGACTGCACCACCACCGGCGCATGACCGCCGACAGCGACGCCACCAACGTGGACCTGACGGGTGGCTCGGCGCGAGGCAGGGCCGAAGATCGGCGCGATGGCTTCGGATTGACAGGGCAAGAGCTGTGCGAACATAAGGCGCATTCTACCCGTGCCGTAAGGCCGCCGTAACGGATCATTGTAGGAGGGCCTTCAGGCCCGAGCTCTTCTGAACGGCACTTTTTAGAGCTCGGGCCTGAAGATCCTCCTACGGGGAAGACGGTGTCCCGTATCCTGTGCTGATGTCCGCATTCCCTCCACGCGACGACCGCAAAGCGCTGACCCCGACTCAGCTGAACGCCCTCGCCCGCAATCTGCTCGAAGACGCTTTTCCGCTGATATGGGTGGAGGGCGAACTCGGCAATCTGTCACGCCCATCCTCCGGACATCTGTATTTCACGCTGAAGGACGACCGCGCCCAGGTGCGCTGCGCGCTGTTCAAACCGAAAAGCCAGTGGCTGAAATTCACTCCGCGCGAAGGCCTGCGCGTGCTCGCGCGCGGGCGCCTGACTCTGTACGAAGCGCGCGGCGACTACCAGCTGATCCTCGACACCATGGAAGAAGCCGGCGAAGGCGCGCTGCGACGCGCTTACGAGCTGCTGAAAGCCAGGCTGCAGGGCGAAGGTCTGTTCGATCAAAGCCGCAAGCGCGCATTGCCTACCCACGTGCGCCGGCTCGGCATTCTCACCTCACCCAGCGGCGCGGCGGTACGCGACGTGCTCAGCGTGCTGCGCAGACGATTCCCGCTGGTCGAAGTCGACATCCTGCCGGTGCCGGTGCAGGGCGAGACCGCTGCCGCGCAGATCGTGCGCATGCTGCAGGCCGCCGGTCGCAGCGGCCGCTATGATGCACTGCTGATCACCCGCGGCGGCGGTTCGCTGGAAGACCTGTGGGCGTTCAACGATGAAGCGCTGGCGCGCGCGATCGCCGCCTCGCCGGTGCCGGTGGTGTCCGCAGTCGGGCATGAAGTGGATGTCAGCCTCGCCGACTTCGCCGCCGATCTGCGCGCACCGACGCCGTCTGTGGCGGCCGAACTCTTGGTACCGGATCGCGCAGACCTCGCCGCACACCTGCGCGCACAGATGCGCCGCCTGCAATCAATTCACGAACGTCAGCTGCGCCACGCCGCGCAGCGCGCCGACCGCGCAGCCCTGCGCCTGCAAGCATTGCGCCCGCAGGCCCGGCTCGATGCCCTGCGCCGCCGTCACGCAGACGCGCTGCGTCGACTGCACGCGGCATGGGCGCAAGTGGATGAACGTCGTCATGCGCAGCTGCGGCACGCCGCTGCGGTGCTGCATGCATCGCGTCCGCAGCGGCGGCTGTCGCTGCTGCGCGATCGTCTGCACTCGCTGGCGCCGCGCCCGCAGGCCGCGACGGTGCGCGGATTACAGCGACGCGCGCTGCAACTGCAGGGTCTGGCACGTTCGCTCGAAGCGGTGAGTCCGCTGGCGACCGTAGCGCGCGGCTATTCGATCCTGCAGCGCGAAGACGGCCGCATCGTCCGCAGCGTGCATGACGCGCAAGCCGGCGAACGTCTGGATGCGCGGCTGCACGATGGCGTGCTGCGGTTGCGGGTGGAACGAGACGACTGACCACGCACTGCGATAAACCTCGCGCTGTTGCAATCACCGCCATATGGGCAACGACTCCAACGTAACTTTGTCGCCCAACGTCTCGAACGCTTCGGCATCCAGACAATGCACGCGCGGCAGTTGATCACCGAGTAAACCGTCATGGTTGTTGCGGCTGATCGCGGTTGGGTCGAAACCCTGTTCCCAGTAGTCGCCTTTGGGGCCGATATGCTGTGGGGTTGGCGCGTTGACATGGGCCCACTCGGAGCGGACAGTCAGCCATCGCAGCGTCCGAGCACGTAAGCGCTCGGACCCCAGTCCATCCAGGTAATACCGTTCGCGGCGGTCGCATGGAGCGGACGGTCCGCAAGGCACGACAGCACGACGAGGTAGTGGCGTTCGGCGTCCAGCACCAAATCTTCGTCTATCGCTGCGGTATTGTCGAACAACTAAAGGAAATCCTATCCACTCGGCACTGCGTAGCTCACCAGCGACCAGTAGTGCTTGGGCACAGAAGTGATATGTCAAACTGTCTGTGGATGTGGTGCATTATCGGGTAGAAATGCTTGAGACTCCGCTTCCGCCCGATCGCAGCTGGGGGGATGCTGATCGTACCCGCTCTCTTCACCTCAGGATATATGATGAAAATTCTTGCCAAGTCGTTGATCGTCTGTTCGTTGTTGCTTTGCGCAAAAGCCCAAGCCTGGGATCCCGCCGCCCCTGTGCGTGGCTGGGTCGATACATTCGCCGACAGATGTCCCTCCGGCTACAGCAGCTGCAAGCTGTTTGCGTCGCGTTACGTCGTGCAGGGCTGGGCGTGCGCAAACCCGTCCCTGGGCGGCAATTTTGACCCCAGCAAGATCAGAGTGGTAGCCCTGTACAACGGCTGGGTAATGCTGCCCCCACCCATTAACAGCATTCAGATCGAGGACCGCCCGGACGTGGTGGCTTACGGCGCATGCCCGACCAGCCAAGTCGGCTTTCGATTGGAGTTCAGGGATCCCTCCGGATTCATCACGCCTTATCGCAATTTCATCGTGCTTTACGATGGGGCGGTACTGGAAAGCAGCATCTACATGCGCGGTGGTCCGTACTGATCTGCGTACACAGTCGGCTTTGAAATTGAACCCTTACCAAGCGATGTATTTGGACGCATCGCCTCAGCGTTTTAAAAGGCCGTAAGGCGCACACGCTGCCGTAGGGTGCATAAACGAAGCGTCATGCACCGTCTTTGATGGATCCCACCCGGTTCAAGATTGATGGCGCATGACGCCTACGGCTTATGCGCCCTACGGTAATGATTGCAATCACCGCCACACCGGCAACGACTCCCACGTAAGCTCATCGTCCAGCGATTCAAACGCTGCCGCATCCAGATAATGCACGCGAGACAGTTGGTCGCCGAACATGCCAGGGTGAGTGTTGCGGTTGATCGCGGTGGGGTCGAAGTCCTGTTCCCAGCAGTCGCCTTTGCGGCCAAAGTGTTGCGAAACCCATCAGCGTTGCCGCAG
>JAYVSK010000218.1:0-17273 GCA_043775395.1 Lysobacter sp.
AAAGCGATTGAAACATGGGTCGGGGACAGAACGCTGTCGGAGCTGACTGATCCGATGGTGGGCGACATCGGCGAGGCGATGGTGGCCCATCAACTGGCCAGACAGGGGTATCGCGATCTTGTGCCGATCCAGAACAACTCAGGGCACGGGAACGATCTGGCGGGAATCAATCCAGACACGGGCCGCTGGGAAGTTGTTGAGGTGAAGGCGTCGGTTCAAGGTATCGCGAGAAAACAGGGCGGAGATCCCGATGACATCATTTTAAGCCGGCTAGAGAAAGCAGATGAAAAAAAGGGGCCTTGGGCGTCAAAGAATATGTGGGAAGAACAGGCCGCTGCAACTGCGAATCGCCTGTTAATAGAACAGCGCGACCGGATCACCGGCAAACTCGATATCGACGCTAAATGGGCGCGAGTCAATATCGAGCGTGGTGCCGATGGCCGTATCACTGCAGAGCCTCAATTCGAAGACTGGAAGACACCCGAGCAGCGCAGGCTGGACCGGCAACAGAAGCCCGAATCTCCTGAGGCCACCGTGCCACGCAGGACTGAAGCGCCAGGTGAAGAGACCGCCGGCGTGAAGGCGCCGATGCTGGGGGTTGGAGTGATGGCTGCGACCACGACCACAGCAGAGCCTGCGCGCACGCTGCCGCCGGATTTCGCCCCCAGCCAACAGGGCCTGCGCGATCTGCGCGATCCGCAGCACGAAGGTCATCATGCATTGGGCGAGATGCAGTACCGGGCGCGACTGTTCGAAAACCAGCAGCACATCCCCCACGGTGCGCACACCGAACGCTTGGGCGCTGAGATGCTGGCGTTCGCGGTGGAGAATGGATTCCACTACAGCAATGTGCGGCTCGCAAAAGATCAAGATACCGGGCAGGTTCAACTGGAGTATCCGCAGTATGGCCAGCCTACGCAGCGCTTCCCGGCGGACTTGGCGGCCATGTCGTCGCAGCCGATCGAAGCGACCTCGCAGCGCATCAATGAAGCGGTGTCCCGCCACAACGGCCAGCCGTCACCTGCGCTGGAACGCACGCATGAGCAGGCGCAGGCGTTGGGCGGGTATGTATTCGACGACAAAGTGCTGTTCGGGCTTGTCCGCAGCCGCACGCCGGGACACATCTCCGACGATCAAGTAGGCGTGGCGATGCTGGACGCGAAGAAAAACGGCATCGATGCCAATAACATCGCCCGAGTGTCGATGGTGGGCGATCTGATCCGAATGGTGCGGTCGGGGCCTGACGAGAAAACGGTGCTTGTCGATGTGAACACACTGGCACCGCCGCTGCAGGCATCCATCGAGGCCACCAACACGTTCAACCAGCAGCAAACGCAGGCACTGGCGCGGGCACTGGCGCAGCAACAAAATCAACCGACGCAGGACGATCCTGATCGCGGGCCGAAGGGGCTGAAGCTGGCATAACCATGCTCAAAATCGACACCCACGCCCATTACCTGCCCCGTCACTGGCCCGATCTTGCGGCCAAGTACGGCGACATCCGTTTTCCGGTGATCCATCACGGCGACGACGGGCGTGCGCGCATCTACAAGGACGGCAAGTTCTTCCGCGAGATCTGGGCGAAGACCTGGGACCCGAAACTGCGGATCGAAGAGTTTGCGGGTTTTGGCGTGCAGGTGCAGGTGCTGAGTACGGTGCCGGTAATGTTCAGCTATTGGGCCAAGCCGCATCACGCGCACGATCTGCATCAGGCATTGAATGACCACATGGCCGAAGCGGTGCGCGACCATCCGCGCCATTACGCGGGCATCGGAACGATACCGCTGCAGTCGCCGCGACTAGCGATTCAGGAAATGGAGCGCTGCGTCGATCAACTTGGGCTGCAGGGCGTGCAGATTGGTTCGCATGTCAACGACTGGAATCTCGACGCGCCTGAGCTGTTCGATGTGTTCCAGGCCGCGAGCGAATTGGGCGCGGCCATCCTGGTCCATCCCTGGGACATGATGGGCAGCGAATCGATGCCGAAATACTGGCTGCCGTGGCTGGTGGGCATGCCGGCGGAACAGTCGCGTGCGGCCTGCTGTCTGGTGTTCGGCGGTGTGCTGGAGCGTTTGCCGAATCTGAAAATCTGTCTCGCCCACGGCGGCGGCAGTTTCCCGTACACGATCGGCCGCATCGAGCACGGCTTCAACATGCGTCCGGATCTGGTCGCGACCGACAATTTCCGCAACCCGCGCGAATATCTGTCGCGGCTGTATTTCGATTCGTGGGTGGCCGATCCGCGCGCACTGCAATATCTCATCGACACCTGCGGCACCGATCGCATTATGCTGGGCACCGATTATCCGTTTCCGCTCGGTGAGCAGGAGCCCGGCGCCGGCATCGCCGCGTTGCATTTGTCGGAAACCGATAACGCGCGGCTGTATCACGGCACTGCATTGGAATGGCTGGGGCTGCCGATGACGAGGTTTGCATGAATCACGATAACGCGGCCTGTAGAGCGGGCTTCAGCCCGCTGAATCAACTGACGAGCAGCGGCCTCAAGGCCGCTCTACCGGGACAACCGGCGGGGCGCGCATGAACGATGCACTGATCAGCGACGGGTACGCACAACAGCAGGATGCGAACGATCCATTGCGCGCTTTCCGCAGCGAGTTCCACATACCGCGTCACGGCGATGCGGAAATGGCGTACTTCTGCGGCAACTCGCTGGGTCTGCAGCCGAAGGGCGCACGCGCTTACGTCGATGAAGTCATGGACAAATGGGCGCGCGATGCGGTCGAAGGGCATTTCCTGGAACCCGCACCGTGGATGCCGTATCACGCAATGGTTCGCGATGCATTAGCGGATGTGGTCGGCGCGCAACCGGCGGAAGTAGTGGCGATGAATTCGCTCACCGCGAATCTGCACCTGATGATGGTGAGTTTTTTTCGACCGGACATTCAGCGCAATGTGATCCTGATGGAAGCCGGCGCATTTCCGTCCGACCGCCAGGCGATGGCATCGCAGCTTGAAGTCCACGGCCTCTCTGCGCAGCATTGTCTGATCGAAGTCGAGCCCGACCACGAGGACGGCACGTGTTCAGTGGTGGCGATCGAACGCGCCATCGCAGACAACCGCGACCGACTCGCGCTGGTGCTGTGGCCCGGCGTGCAGTACCGCACCGGGCAGGCGTTCGATCTGGAGGAAATTGCGCGCCTCGGCCACGCCGCCGGTGCCATTGTCGGTTTCGATCTGGCGCATGCGGTCGGCAATCTTCCGCTGCAGCTGCACGACAGCGGCGCCGACTTCGCGGTGTGGTGCCACTACAAATATATGAATGCGGGGCCAGGTGCGGTGGGCGGCTGTTTCGTGCACGAACGCCACGCACACACCGAGCGCCCGCGTTTCGCCGGCTGGTGGGGTCACGATGCGGCCACGCGTTTCAAGATGGGTCCGCAATTCGTGCCCACTCCGGGCGCAGACGGCTGGCAGTTGAGCAATCCGCCGATTCTTGGCCTTGCACCGCTGCGCGCGTCGCTGGATCTGTTCGCGCGCGCCGGCATGCCTGCGCTGCGCGCGAAATCGGAACAATTGACCGGCTATTTGGAGCAGCTGATCCGCGCGCAGTTGAACAATACGCTGCAGATCGTCACCCCCGCATCGCCAGAACAGCGCGGCTGTCAGCTGTCGCTGCGCGTGGTGGGCGGCCGTGAGCGTGGACGCGCATTGTTCGAGCATCTCAGTACACAAGGCGTGCTGGGCGACTGGCGAGAACCCGACGTGATCCGTATTTCACCCGCACCGCTCTACAATAGTTTCGCGGATGTGCTGCGGTTTGCGCGCACCGTACAGGAATGGACCACATGATCGAACCTTTGAACCCGCGTCGCCTCACCTTGATCGGCGCAGGCCTCGCCGGGCCGCTACTCGCAACCCTGCTCGCACGCGACGGTTGGGAGATCGACCTGTTCGAGCGTCGCGGCGATCCGCGCCTGCACGGTTATGCCGGCGGGCGTTCGATCAATCTGGCGCTGGCCGAACGCGGCCTCAACGCGCTGCGCAGCGCGGGCGTCGACGACGACGTGCTGCAGCAGGCGGTGATGATGCGCGGGCGGATGGTGCATTTCGCCGATGGCCGCCAGCAGCTGCAGCGCTACGGCAAGGACGACAGCGAGGTGATCTGGTCGATCAGCCGCGGCGATCTGAATATCGTGCTGTTGAACGCCGCAGAGGCTGCGGGCGTGCGTCTGCATTTCGATCAGCGTTTGGACAGCGTCGACTTCGATACGCGCGTCGCGCATTTCGTCGGTGAAGGCGACCGCATCATTCACAATTTCCATGCGTTGATCGGCTGCGACGGCGCCGGATCGCAGCTGCGCGCGGCGATGCAGACGGTGGTCGATCTGGGCGAACACATTGAAGTCATGCCGCACAGTTACAAAGAGCTGGAGATCCCGCCGGGCTTGGACGGCGAGTTCCAGCTGGAACCCAACGCACTGCATATCTGGCCGCGCGGCGACTATATGTGCATCGCGTTGCCCAACGATGAGCGTACGTTCACGGTCACGCTGTTCATGCCGAACGCAGGCAAGACCAGCTTTGAAACAGTGGCGAACGGCAGCGAAGCGCAGGCGCTGTTCGCACGCGATTTCGCCGACGCAGTGCCGCTGATTCCAACGCTTGCGCACGACTACGAGACTAACCCCGCCGGGATTCTGGCCACGCTGTATCTGCAGCAGTGGCGTCTCGACGGCCGCGCAGTGTTGATCGGCGACGCCGCGCACGCGATGGTGCCGTTCCATGGCCAGGGCATGAACTGCGCGTTCGAAGACTGCGTCGCATTGGCCGAACATCTGCGCCACGATCACGACACCGACACGGCGTTCGGGGCGTTCGAGGCCGAGCGTAAGCCGAACGCCGCTGCGATCCAGCAGATGGCGCTGGAAAACTATCGCGAAATGAGCGACCGCGTCGACGATCCCGATTTCCTGCTTCAGCGCGAGCTTGAGCGCGCATTGGCCGAGCGTCGTCCGGATCGCTTCGTGTCGCGCTATGCGATGGTCACGTTCCGTCGGCTGCCCTACGCCACCGCATTCGAGCGTGGACGCGTGCAGCGGGCGCTGCTGGTGGACGCCACCGCCGGCCGCAGCACGCTGGATGGTCTGGATTGGGCGGCCGTCGACCGCATGGTCGATGCGCGCCTCACGCCGTTGGCGACGGAGGCCTGAATGGCTGCGAGCTTTCTTTTTTATGATCTTGAAACCTTCGGCACTGATCCGCGCCGGACACGCATTGCGCAGTTCGCGGCGATCCGCACCGACACGGATCTGAATCCAATCGATGAGCCCTGGGATTTTTTCGTCAAGCCCGCCGACGATCTGCTGCCCTCGCCCATCGCAACCTTGATCACCGGCATCACCCCGCAGCGTGCGCAGCGCGAAGGCGTGACTGAAGCCGACGCATTCGCGCGTATTTTCGAGGCGATGTCGACGCCCGAAACCTGCACGCTGGGCTACAACTCGCTGCGGTTCGACGATGAATTCGTGCGCTATGGACTGTTTCGCAACTTCAATGATCCGTACGAACGCGAGTGGCGCGCGGGCAATTCGCGCTGGGATCTGCTCGATGTGATGCGGCTGGCGCATGCGGTGCGCCCCGAAGGGATTGTCTGGCCGCTGCGTGAAGACGGCACGCCGTCGTTCAAACTGGAACATCTGGCGGCCGCGAACGGCGTGCGCGAAGGCGACGCGCATGAGGCGCTGTCGGACGTGCGCGCGCTGATCGGCATGGCGCGTAAATTCAAATCCGCGCAGCCGAAGCTGTGGGACTACACCCTCAAACTGCGCGACAAGACATTCGCCGGCCGCATGCTGGATACCGTGGCGATGACGCCGGTGCTGCACGTATCGCAGCGCTTCCCGGCGGCGCGTCTGTGCGCCGCTGCCGTGGTGCCGCTTGCCCGTCATCCCAAGATCGACAACCGCATCATCGTATTCGATCTGCACGAAGCGCCCGATGCACTGCTGGCGCTGGATGCCGACGAGATCGCCGACCGGCTGTACACGCCCGCTGCCGACCTGCCACCGGGCGAAGCGCGGATTCCGCTGAAAGAAGTGCACCTCAACCGCAGCCCGATGCTGATCGAATGGGTGCATCTGCGCGACAGCGATTTCGAGCGGCTGCGGATCGATCCTGCATTGGCCGAAGCCCGTGCCGCACAGCTGCGCGACGCGGGCCCGGCATTGGCCGAAAAAATCCGCCGCATCTACGCCGGGCGAACGCCACCAGAGACGCTCGACGTGGACGGATCCCTCTACGACGGTTTTCTGCTGGACGGCGACAAACGCAAGTTTGCCGACGTGCGCAGCATGTTGCCTGCCGCGCTGGCGCAGCGCGACTTCGCGTTCAAGGATGCGCGACTGCCGGAGCTGCTGTTCCGCTATCGCGCGCGCAATTGGCCGGAATCGCTGTCTCCTGACGATGCCCAGCGCTGGAACGACTACCGGCGCACACGCTTGAGCGAAGATCGCGGATGGTCCGAATTCACCTTCGAGACCCATCGCGCCGACATCGCCGCACTGCGTCTTGCGCACGTCAACGACGGCCATGCGCAGACGCTGATGGATCAACTGCAGGCCTGGGCGCTGACCCTGGAGAACGAACTCGCATGAGCACCTACTTTTCCGAGCGCAGCTTCAAATTTCTGCGCGCACTCGGGCGCAATAACGAGCGCGAGTGGTTTCATGCACACAAACCGGATTACGAACGCGACGTGCGCGCACCGTTTCTGGCGCTGATCGCAGATCTGGGACCGGCGCTGCTTGACGTCAGCGAACACTATCGTGCCGACCCGAAAACCGTTGGCGGCTCACTGTTCCGCATCCATCGCGACACGCGCTTTTCCGGCGACAAGGCCCCGTACAAACTCTGGCAGGGCGCGCGGCTGTTCCATGCGCGCAGTCGCGAAGTAGAGGCACCGTCGTTCTACCTGCATCTGCAGCCAGGTCGTTGTTTCATCGGCGCCGGACTGTGGCACCCGGAACCCGACAGCCTGCGCCGGATCCGCCAGTTCATTGTCGACAACCCGGGCAGTTGGGCGAACGCTGCGCACGGTGCGGCGTTCCGCAAACGCTTCGATCTGGACGACAGCGAAATGCTGGTGCGCACCCCGCGCGGCTTCCCGGCGGACTTCATCCACCTCGACGATCTGCGCCGCAAGAATTATGTAGCGATGCGGGTAATCGACGATGCCATCGTCACCGGGCCGCGTTTACTGTCCACGCTGTCGAAAGACCTGCAGCAGCTCGGGCCTTTCATGGACTATCTCTGCGCTGCGCTGGATCTGGAGTTTTGAGAGCCTGTTCAAAATCTTGACAATCCGCGACGGGAAACGATTCACGAACATTCGATGGTTGGTAGAGCGGCCTTCAGGCCGCTGTGTTGATGACTTCGACGGCCCCCAGCGGCCTGAAGGCCGCTCTACCAATGCGCTTTCAGAACATATTGAGCAGAATCTGAGGGCTGTTTGGAACCCGCTTGATCATTGAAACGATCAAAGACAGCTCGTCATCCCCGTGAACGCGCACTCCCCTGCCCCTCTACCCGCAGGCAGAGAGAAGGAAACCATGAAAGGCAACCCTGTCCTTCGTCATTGAAATGCATTGAGCTGCGAATCCAGTCTCGTTTTGCCGCATCGCGTCATGACACTGTCAATACGCCTCCGTATCCTCGGTACCGATGCCATGTCTTGAGAGAATGGCAGACCATCAAAGGACCGGCGCGGCGTTCTGCCGCGTCTTCATGGAAGTAGGAAACACGAGGGATACACAACGTGCGTAAATACCTCTGCGGGCTGTTGCTCGCTCTGGCGGCGCCCTGCGCGCTCGCAAACACCGGGGTGGCGTTCGTCCACGGTACCGGCGCTCAAACCAACGCTTACAACGATTATTGGCAGCCGGAAATGGTGGACTCCGTTCGCGGTGGCTTGCCCAATCCGGCCAATTACACCGTCATCAACTGCGATTTCGGCCAGTATTGGTGGGACAGCCGCGCTGCGGGCTGCCTGGCAGGCCAGCTGACCACCTTCATCAACGCCAAAGGCATCACCAAACTGATCGTGATCACGCACTCCAACGGCGGCAACGTTATGCGTTGGATCATGTCGAATCCCACCTACGACAGTCGTTATCCGAACATCATCAGCAAGATCGCACGCGTCAATGCGCTGGCGCCCTCCTCCACCGGCACTCCGCTGGCCGATGCGGTCACCAACGGCACGGTGTTTGAAGCGGCGCTGGGCTGGTTGCTGGGCTATCAGAACGATGGCGTCCGCCAGCAGCAGCAAAGCTGGATGGTGTTCTACAACGGCAACTATCTGTACGGCACCAGCGGCCGTCCTGCGCTGCCGAAAACTTTTCGCAGTGTGGTCGGCACCGATGTGGACTCCTCGCCGTTCGATGGCGACAGTTACTGCGGCGGCTACAGCCTCAACGTCGGCCTGGAAATCACCAAGAACTGGCTGGACAGCTGTTCCGACGGCTTCCTCAACTGCAGCAGCCAATCCGGTGCCGGGTCGGTATGGTTCTACGACACTTCGCGCATGGCAGGCGCAGAACCGCTGTCGCACAACCAGAGCCGTCGGGCCTGTTTCGGCCTGAACACCATTCTCCGCACCGATGCGGGCCAGTGAGGACAACACCATGAGACTTTCTATCGCCATTACTCTCGCGCTGGTGTCCTTCTCCGCCACCGCTGCGCAGCCGATGCTGCCCACCGGCGCCAAGGATCAGGCGCCCTCGCGTCTTGTCGCGCTTGCAACGCCTTCAGCCAACATCGAACGCGCGCCGGTGTCGTTTTCCTGGAAGCTGGATCCGGGCCAAGCACTCAGCGCGCCCCAGCCGTACGTCGCGCAAAGCCGTGAATATTGGGACACCGTCGACGCCGCAGCGCTCGATCGCGGCGTGCAGGTGAAAATGTCGGCACCCGGCAGTTTGATCCGCATCAGTCCCACACAGGGCGCCCGCGCACTGCGCAGCGATGAACTGCAGATCAGCGACAGCCAGGGCGCTGCGAAGATCGAGAACATCGCCTCGGCCAAGCAGCTCACCGACGCTGGCATGGATGTGCAGAACGGGACCGTGATCGCCAAGCTGGGCGATCAGGAAGGCGCCGGCATCTACACCATCCGCGTGCCGAAAGCTGAAGGTCAGTATCTGGTGCACGTGTTCGAGCCGCAAAGCTCCGACGTACTGCGCGCGGGCACCGATCGCGACCACGCCCTCGCCGGCTCCAGCCTGCGTTTCGATGTCGACTTCAGTCGTGCAGGCAAGTTGGCGTCGTCGCTGCAGGCCGACGCCGTGCTGGTGGCACCCGACGGCCGCAGCTGGCCGGTGGCCATGAATGCCAGCGACACCGGCGGCCTTGCGGCGAACGTGAAGCTACCGACCAACGTCGGCAACACGCCGGGTCTGTGGGAACTGCAGGTGTTCGCGAATGCTGACGGCATCCAGCGCGACGCACGCACTGCGTTTGCGGTGG
The DNA here is from genome assembly GCA_043775395.1 of Lysobacter sp. Lineage (GTDB taxonomy): Bacteria > Pseudomonadota > Gammaproteobacteria > Xanthomonadales > Xanthomonadaceae > Lysobacter_I. The sequence continues at coordinate 9,481 of JAYVSK010000218.1, forward strand.
CCGCACCGACCGCCCGCTTCAACGGCGTGTTTGCGTTCAACGCCAAAACCATGCGTATGGCACTGCCGGTGCAGACCGGTTCTACTGGTCGTTACGAAGCCCGCGGCACGCTGTTCGCAACGTCATCCAACGGCACGATGGCGCCCGTCTCCGAAGCGCACAGCGCGGCGTGGATGAAACGCGGCAACGGCATGCTGGTGCTGCAGTTCGATCGTGCCCATCTGCCGCAGGGCTATGGCGCACCGTTCGAAGTCCGTGCGCTGAAACTCAACGATCAGTCGCGCATGGCACCGCTGGAAAGCCGTGAACGCGCGGGTATCGCACGCTGAGTTGTTGTTCCATTGTTTGAAACCGACAAGGGGCCGAAAGGCCCCTTGTCGTTGATAAGCATCGCAAACAGCGAATCAGCGCGCGACCAGTCCCGTTGCGAAGGCCGGTACGCCGGACAGCGGCTGATCCTCGACACGGATCAGGGCGCCGTCGGCACCCACGCGGAACGCACCGATTGTCGTGTTGTTCAGTACGTAGAGAAAGCGGCTGTTGCGATCCAGCGCCATATCGGTCGGTCCGCTGCCGGCACCGGTCGTCGCAGCAATGGCTGTGGTCAATACCGCTGCACCGTTGCCGACACCATAGGTCGACAGATTGCCGCTAGCGGTATTGCTCACGTACGCATAACGCCCATCACGCGTGGTCACGACCCAGCATGCTGCGCTTTGGCCACTGGGAACCGCGGGAGATACGACGTTAACGCTGGCGTCGCCATTGAGGTGATAGGACGAGAGCGTGCTGGCGCCTGCGGCACCGCCCGCTGCCTCGGACACCAACAGCTGGTCGCTGCGGCCGAAAGCGAAGCCGAACGGCGTCGGCGTTGGCGAATTCTGGACTTTGGCCTGGCTCAGCAGGCCGTCGCCGTCGACCGTGAACGTCAACACGCGGTTGGTGGCCTTCTCAGTCACCGCCAGCAGATCGCCGTCGCGGTTGAATTCGACCTGCGCTGCGCCGGTGCCTGCTCCGCTCAGCGCACGCTGAGAACCGGCAATTGGCGTCAGCGTACCGTAGATGCTCATCCGGAAGCCCTGTACGTTATCGCTGCCGGCATTCAACACGTAGACCACATCGTCTTCGATGGTGACGCTGACCGGTCTCGTTCCGCCGGAGGCCTCGGTGTCGGTACGATACAAGTAATTGCCGAAGGCGAGGAACACCGAGACGCTGTTGCTGCCGGGATTGACCGCCAGCAGCCAATGCCCGGAATCGCTGAGCGCCAGTGCACCCTGGTTGCCAAGACCGCCGCCGGTCCCGGCGCCACGAGTGGAATAGCTGCGCTGCCCGCCGAGGCTACCGTCGGCGAAACGATCGAATACCACAACGTCGTTGCCGGCGATATTGTTGGTCAGGGTGTAGACAGCACCGTCGATGCCGCCGACGGTGGCGCCGACGACCGGCACCGCGAGTGCGGCAGTGCCCAGCGCCGCGATCAGGGCGATGGAAAGCGGAGAAGTACGTTTGCGAGAAGTGCTGGTCATGCTGGATCTCCATGGCGATGGTTCGGGGGAACCCGCATTCGATGGCGGGTGACGCAGCTTCGGCCTTTGCGGCTCACGAAGTCCTCACGCAATGTTCAAGAAAAAGTGACTTGACATCGCCCTTCCAGGGGCAGGAGATGGGCGCCATGCCCGCAGCGACCCGCATCACCTCATGAAGACCGAACACAACCGCATTCTGGTGATCGAAGACGATCCGGACATCGGCGCGATACTGACGCTGAATCTGCGTGCCGAAGGCTTCGAGGTCGCCGTAGAGATCAGCGGCGAAGCCGGCCTGCGCTGGCTGCAGCGCGAACGACCGCTGCTGCTGATACTGGATCTGATGCTGCCGGGCATCGACGGCCTGCAGGTCTGCAGGAAGGTGCGCGAACGCGAGGACTACGTGCCGATCATCATCCTCAGCGCAAAGTCCAGCGAAACCCAGCGCGTGCTCGGGCTGGAGCTGGGCGCCGACGACTACCTCACCAAACCCTTTTCCACTGCAGAACTCATCGCACGCATCCACGCCGTGCTGCGGCGCATGAATGCGGCACAAGCGCTGGGCGAAAGTCGCGCCGGCGTGATCCGCCATGGTCCCCTCAGCATCGATCCGGTTGCGCGCGAAGTCCGACTGGATGGCCGCGAAGTCGTGCTCACCAGCAAGGAGTTCGATCTGCTCGCGTTCTTCGCTCGCAATGCCGGCCGCGCCTACCGGCGTATGGAACTGTTGGACCACGTCTGGGGCCACAGCCACGACGGTTACGAACATACGGTCAATTCGCATATCAACCGATTGCGGGCGAAGATCGAAGACGACCCGGCGAATCCCGGCTATATCCTCACCATCTGGGGCGTGGGCTACAAGTTCGCAACGCATGGCGAAGCGTCCAGGAGCGGCATATGACCGTGCAATCGCTGTACGCGCGCATCGCGCTGGTGTTCGCGGGCATCGTGCTTGCGCTCGGCGCCACCCTCGGCTGGCTTGGCTACGATGCCGCGAAACAGCATCAGCACGAAATTCTGCAGCGTGTGAATCTGGGGCTGGCGCAACACATCGCAAAACAGGCTTCGCTGGTGGCGGATCCACAGAACACCCAGCGCCTGTTCGATCATCTGATGGCAGTGAACCCGAACATCGAAGTCTACCTGCTCGACCCGCAGGGCAAGGTCGTGCAATCGTCGCCGCAACCACTCACCCTGCCGCGTCAACAGGTCTCGCTGGAACCGGTACGGCGCCTGATCGCCGGCGCTGCCTTACCGGTGACTGGCGACAACCCACGACATACCGAAGGCCGCGAAATCTTCAGCGTCGCGCCGATCGAAACCGCCGACGGACTGGGCGGATACGTCTACATCGTGCTGCTCAACGATATGTATCGTGGAATGGTCGCCAATGCCTGGCAAGGCTATGCGCTGCGCAACGGCGCCAAGGTCGCGGTGCTGGCGGTGATCGTAGCCATCATCGCAGGGCTTGCCGCATTCGCCGCAGTGACCCGTCGACTCGAGCGCACCATTCGCGAGGTCGAAGCCTTCGCCAGTCTTCCAAGCGAAGACGTACTGCCGCTGAAGCCGCGCGGCGACGAAATCGAGCGCCTGCACGACGCATTCGCGAGCCTGCGCGAACGATTGAATGCGCAGATGGCGGAACTGAAGCGCCAGGACGAACTTCGACGCGAACTGGTCGCCAACGTCTCGCATGATCTGCGCACCCCGCTGACATCGATGCAAGGCTATCTGGAAGCGCTGGCGCGCATGGACGGCGGTATGGACCACGCCGAGCGCAAGCGATACCTCGATGTCGCCGTGCGTCAAAGCCATCGCGTATCGCGGCTGGCGCAGCAGCTGTTCGAACTGGCACGGCTGGAATGCGAGGAAACACAGCCGCAGCCGGAACTGTTCTCGGTGTCGGAACTGGTGCAGGACATCGCGCAGAAATTCGCATTGGTCGCCGAACGAAAATCGATCCATCTGCATACCGAAATCGATGCTGGCCCGCTGTCGGCGCAGGGCGATATCGGAATGATCGAGCGGGTCATCGGCAACCTCATCGACAACGCGATCCGGCATACGCCTGAGGGTGGGGATATCTATCTGGTCGCGCATAGCCGTGCGCGCGGCATCGAAGTGCGGATCGACGATACCGGACAGGGCATCTCCGAAGAACAGCTCCCCGGCCTGCTGGTGCGCGGCTCGCCGATTCGCAGGATGGCGACACAGCGCGGCGGCGGGCTGGGCCTGTTGATCGCCAATCGCATCCTGCACCTGCACGGCAGCACGATCGAGGCCGCCAGCCGGGTCGGCGAAGGCACCAGCGTCAGCTTCATCCTGCCGGTCGCGAAGGCGGCCTGACGGAATGCTTTCTGTAGCAGCGACGGTTTGTAATAGTCGTATGGCTGGTCAAATCGCGACAGATGGAAGAACGTCTCTCCGCAGCCTGTCGCGACTTCCGTCGCTCCTACAAAAACATGATTGCTATGGGAGCGGCAGGAGCCGCGACAGGATGAGGTTATGGACAGCGCTTCAGTCATCGCATCAAAACTACCTTCGCCTAATTCGCTGCTTAAGTGACCGGCATTAGAATGCAACGGGGCCTATGCATCGGAAATGATAAAAGGCGCCCCCCAGCATCAATCGTTCGCAACCCCATGCGGCACATGGCCGGCGGCCACGTGTTCGCGCGCCGAATCGATATTGTGCTGCGAGTCATCGAAGAAAATATCCGCACCGAAGGCTTGCAAAAAAGGGCCTTTGGCACGACCGCCGAGAAACAGCGCTTCGTCCAGGCGAATGCCCCACTCGCGCAGTGTGCGGATTACGCGCTCATGCGCAGGCGCCGAACGCGCAGTGACCAGGGCGGTGCGGATCGGGCAACCTTCGACCGGATACGCCGCCTGCAGCCGGTGCAACGCATCGAGAAATATCCGGAACGGTCCGCCAGGCAACGGTTTGTGCGCATGCTCGCGCTCATGACGGGCAAAGGCTTCAATTCCGCCCTCACGCGAAATGCGCTCGCCCTCGTCGCCGAACAACACCGCATCGCCGTCGAACGCAATCCGGATCTGCTCGCGGACCACATCGCCATCAGCCGGCTGCACCGCCTGCGAAGGCAGCAGCGTTGCGGCGGCAATACCGTGCTCGATCGCACGACGCACCGCCTCGGCATCGGCTGACAAAAAAAGATGCGCACCAAACGGCTTGATATAGGGCCAAGTAGGCGCGCCGGAAGTGAACGTGGCGCGGGTGATGGCAAGCCCGTGATGCTGGATCGCATTGAAAACACGCAGGCCGGTGTCGGAAGAATTACGCGACAGCAGGATCACTTCCACGCGCGGCACGCTCTCGGGGGCATCGGCGTTCAATGCCAGCAGCTTGCGCACCAGCGGAAAAGCGATCCCGGGCGGCAGCAGGTCGTCTTCGCGGCTGCGCTGATAGGCGGCAAAGGCATCCACGCCTTCGCGCTCGAACAATGCGTGGCTTTCCTCCAGGTCGAACAGCGCCCGGGAAGAAATCGCGATGACGAGAGGTTGGGAGCGGTCGGGAGATTCGATGGCAGTCATGGGGGGTATCGTCCGGGGAAAGGGTCTCGGCCGAGGAGACTATGACGGATGGCAGGCCTTGCATCCACGTATCGCACCTCGCCGTAAACAGATAAATCGGAAGTGCAATCCTTCAGCTCCCGAAAATACACGTATCCAAACACATCCCCGGGGACCGTCATGACCAAACCCGCTGCTTTCCTGACCGCCGGCTTCGCAGCGCTACTGCTGGCCATGCTCATGTTCAGCCCGTTGTCCTTGCTCGCCGGCACCACCAGCAGTACTTCTATCGAGGCCGGTCAGACCTTCGTCTTCGCCGGCGAGCAGCGCAGGGAGCTTGTAGTCGCAACACGCAACGATGGCGATGTATCCGTGGACATTCTGCTGCGTGAAAACGGCATCGAGCGTTCTGTCGCCACCATCGATCCAGCGGCATCAATGAAACTGAAGATGCCGGCTGGCACGGTCGCATTGTTCCGCAACGCATCGTCGAAGAAGGCGTTGATCCATCTCAAATTCAACGCCAGCCCAAGCGGCCTGACGATGAGTTACAGAGCCAACTGAGCCGATCGATATCGACAACGCGGTGCTGACCTGGCCCACCTTGTGCTCAACTCAAACTGAATCGATAAGTAGGCGGCCTCAATCTCCAAGTTCAACCCGCCAGATGCCGCGCCTGACGTGGTGGCGTCGTGCTCTTCTTGCGCGGAACCGGCACCGGCCGCACCGCATCCTGATCTTCGAACGCCAGCCGCGAGCGACCGCCGTGGCTGCGATAGTCGTCGATCAATGCACGGTTCGCGGTCTCGGTCTCGACGCCGCCATCGGCGATCAGAAAGGCATGCAGCGCGTGCACCAGCCGTTCGTGCGCAATCGCGTGGGTCTGCCCGATTTGAGCGTACAGCCAATCGCTGAATGCCAGAAAACGTAGGAACGGGGCATCGCCGAGCAACAGCAGCAAGCCGCGCGGCAGACGCCCGGAATTCGCGACCATGTCCCAGTAGCGGGAGAACCGCGAAAGCCGCTGCATCGTCGCGAAATCGATAATGTCGGTACTGAGGATGTTGTACGGCGGATCGGGATTGAAGCGCAGATCGTGCGCCTGGATATGCCGGGCGATCGGTGCACCGCGCAGGCGCTTGAGAATGCCGAACTGGATCTCGTGCGGCGCCAGCGCAACCAGCCTGTCGAATCCGCGCGCGAAGCTGTCCACGCTTTCTCCAGGCAGACCGGCAATCAGATCCACATGCAGATGCGCCTTCGAATGCTCGCGCAGCCAGCGCAGGTTCGCAGTCGCTTTCTCGTCGTTCTGACGGCGCGAGATTCGGGTCTGCACCTCCGGATCGAACGTCTGGATGCCGATCTCGAACTGCAGCGTACCCTGCGGGAATTGCACGATAGCCTCTTTGAGCCGGTCCGGCAGATGATCCGGAATCAGTTCGAAATGCACGAAAGGCGGGTCGTCCGCGGCAGCGTCGATTTTGCGCAGAAAGAAATCGAGAATCGCCAACGAAGTATCGACCTTGAGATTGAAGGTGCGGTCAACGAATTTGAACTGTCGTACGCCGCGTACGTACAGCGCTTCCAGTGCTTCTAGAAAACGCTCCAGCTCGAACGGCCAAGCGGTCTTGTCCAGCGCAGAAAGACAGAACTCGCACTTGAAAGGACAGCCGCGCGACGCTTCCACGTACAGATGGCGCTGGCGTACGTCCTCATCGGTGTATTCCGAATACGGCAGCACTAGATCCTTCAGCTCAGCCTGCACACCGGGAATGATCCGTCCCGGCAGCGATTCGCCGCGCAGCAATCGTTCGACCAGCCATGCAAAAGTCACATCGCCCCACCCGGTGATCACGTAATCGGCGAGCGCGCAGATCCGCTGTTCGCCCACCTCGTAGCTCACTTCCGGGCCGCCCAGCACGATGATCAGTTCGGGCGCGACCGCCTTCAGCTGCGCCACCAACCGCGTACTTTCCTCGACGTTCCAGATATAGACGCCCAGCCCCAGAATGCGCGGGCGATGGGCGAGGATCTTCTCGACGATCTCCTCAGTCTTCTGCCCGATCACGAATTCCGCGATCTCCGAACGGCTGTGAAACCCGCCCAGATTCGCACGCAGATAGCGCAGGCCAAGGGAAGCGTGCGAATAGCGCGCATTGAGCGTGGACAGCAGGATGTCAGTCATGGTCGGATGATATCCGTCAATCGGAATTCGCCCAAGAAATTCTCATAGACTGGTGCTCGAAAGCCCAACAGAGATTTAGGCGATGGCCGGTGCCTGGATCGTGTCGGTTAGTGCAACATCCTTTCTGTAATTTCATACCGACAACCTGCGGCGGTTCCCTCGTTGGCACCATTGCCCCGAACCCAGAGAATCCAGACCATGGCACAACGCATTGAACGCGATCCCATGCAAGCGGCGATGGCCGCGCTCTGTCACAAGACCTCGACGGCGCAGGCGAGGCCTTGCGTATCCTGGTGGACGAAGCGAGCAAGATCGAACGCAGCCATCACCTCAATGCTCAACCCTATGAACGCAGCGATGGCCGTCGCGATTACGCCAATGGCTTCAAGCCCAAGACGGTCATGACCCGGATGGGCGAGATCACCTTTGCTGTGCCGCAGGTGTGCGCCAGCGACTTCTACCCCAGTGCGTTGGAGAAGGGCTCGCGCACCGAGCAGGCGCTGAATCTGGCGCTGGCGGAGATGTACGTGCAAGGCGTCTCTA
>JAYVSK010000219.1:0-11117 GCA_043775395.1 Lysobacter sp.
TTCGTGAGCTCGGCGATGTGCCGGGTCGAAGACCTGCCATTCAATCAACTATTCCCGATTATTCAGGTACCGCAATTGTGATGTTCGCAATGACCGCCGCATCCGGAAATGCACCTGCCGTCGACAGCCTGTGGCTGGGCCGTCTGTCGCTGGATGCGCTGCCGTTTCATGATCCTATTTTGATCGCGACCTTCATCATGGTCACGCTGGGCGGTACGGCGGTGCTCGGTGCGCTGACCTGGTTCCGGCTGTGGGGCTATCTGTGGCGCGAGTGGTTCACCAGCATCGACCACAAGAAAATCGGCATCATGTACATGGTGCTGGGCTTGGTCATGCTGATGCGCGGCTTCGCCGATGCGCTGATGATGCGCATGCAGCAGGCGATCGCGTTCAACGGCGAGGCCGGCTTTCTGCCGCCGCATCATTACGATCAGATCTTCACCGCGCACGGCGTGATCATGATTTTTTTCGTGGCGATGCCTCTGGTCACCGGGCTGATGAACTTCATCGTGCCGCTGCAGATCGGCGCACGCGACGTGTCGTTTCCGTTTCTCAATAATTTCAGTTTCTGGATGACCGCCAGCGGCGCGATCCTGACCATGATCTCGCTGTTCGTCGGCGAGTTTGCGGCCACCGGCTGGCTGGCGTACCCGCCGCTGTCGGGCAGCGCCTTCAGTCCCGGCGTCGGCGTGGATTACTACATTTGGGGGCTGCAGATCGCGGGCGTCGGCACGCTGCTGTCTGGCATCAATCTATTGGTGACCATCGTGAAAATGCGCGCACCGGGCATGACCATGATGCGGATGCCGGTGTTCACGTGGTCGGCGCTGTGCACCAACGTGTTGATTGTGGCGGCGTTTCCGGTGCTGACCGCAGTGCTCGGGCTGCTGGCGCTGGACCGCTACGCCGGCACCAACTTCTTCACCAACGACCTTGGCGGCAACGCCATGATGTACGTGAATCTGATCTGGATCTGGGGCCACCCGGAGGTGTACATACTGATTTTGCCTGCATTCGGCGTGTTTTCGGAAGTGGTGGCGACGTTCAGCGGCAAGCGTCTGTTCGGCTACACCTCGATGGTGTACGCGATGCTGGTCATCACCATTCTGGCGTACCTGGTGTGGCTGCATCATTTCTTCACGATGGGCTCGGGCGCCAGCGTCAATTCGTTCTTCGGCATCACCACGATGATCATTTCGATCCCGACCGGCGCCAAGATCTTCAACTGGCTGTTCACCATGTATCGCGGACGGATCCGCTTCGAGCTGCCGATGCTGTGGACCGTCGGTTTCATGGTCATCTTCACCATCGGCGGTATGACCGGCGTGCTGCTGGCGGTGCCGCCGGCGGATTTCGTACTGCACAACAGCCTGTTTCTGGTCGCGCATTTCCACAACGTCATCATCGGCGGCGTACTGTTCGGCATGTTTGCCGGCATCAACTACTGGTGGCCCAAGGCGTTCGGCTTCAAGCTCGACACGTTCTGGGGCAAGTGTTCGTTCTGGTTCTGGACCAGCGGTTTCTTCTTCGCGTTCATGCCGCTGTACGTGCTGGGTCTGATGGGCGTCACCCGGCGAATGAGCAAGTTCGACGATCCGTCGCTGCAGATCTGGTTCGTGATCGCTGCGTTCGGCGCGCTGCTGGTGGCCTTGGGGATTGCCTGTTTCCTGATCCAGATGTTCGTCAGCATCCGTCGCCGCGAAGCGCTGCGCGACCACACCGGCGACCCGTGGCAGGGCCGTACGCTGGAGTGGTCCACGTCGTCGCCGCCGCCGGCCTATAACTTCGCGTTCACGCCGATCGTGCACGACAACGACGCATGGTGGGATATGAAGCGTCGCAGCTATGTGCGGCCGACGCAGGGATTCAACGCGGTGCATATGCCGAAGAACACCGCCGCCGGCGTGGTGCTGGCAGCACTGAGCACCCTGTGCGGATTCGCATTGGTCTGGCACATGTGGCCGCTGGTGGTGCTGTCGCTGGCAGCGTTGATTGTGGCCACGATCGTGCACACCTTCAACTACAAGCGCGACTATCACATCGCGGTCGACGACGTCGTCCGCACTGAAGAGGCGCGCACCCAAGCGCTGGCTGCTTATGTCTGACATCCTCGCTCCCGCCGCCGGCCAGCACTTGGGCCCCGCTGATCCTGTGGCCACGCCGCTGGTCTTCTACGACGCTGCGGGCACGCATCACCCGCAGAACGGCACGCTGTTGGGTTTCTGGCTGTATTTGATGAGCGACTGTCTGGTGTTCGCCAGTCTGTTCGCGGTCTACGGCGTGCTTGGCCGCAGCTACGCTGCGGGCCCGTCCGGCGCGGATCTGTTCGATCTGCCGCTGGTGGCGATGAGCACCGCGATGCTGCTGATCTCATCGATCACCTATGGCTTTGCGATGATCGCGATGCAGCGTCGGCGCATGCCCGCGGTGCTGGCGTGGCTGGCAGCTACCGGGTTGTTCGGGCTGGCGTTTCTGGGCCTGACGCTTTATGAATTTCAGCACTTGGTCAACGAAGGCGCAGGCCCGCAGCGCAGTGCGTTTCTGTCGGCGTTCTTCGCACTGGTCGGCACGCATGCGCTGCACGTATTGTTCGGCATTGTCTGGCTGGTCACGTTGATGCTGCAGGTCAGCAAGTATGGCCTGACCGTCGACAACCGCAGGCGATTGATGTGCCTGTCGATGTTCTGGCATTTCCTCGACGTGGTCTGGATTGCGGTGTTCACCTTCGTGTATTTGATGGGAGTATTGCCATGAGCGTTGGGCACGCAGTCGAACAGCATCACAACGCTGACCATGACGATCACGACACCCATGACGACGGCGTCGCGCACAGCACCGTCGCCGGATATGTCAACGGGTTCGTATTGTCGGTGGTGTTGACCGCAATTCCATTCGCGCTGGTGATGAGCGGCGGCGCGGTGAGTTCAGGCGTCACCGCGCTGGTGATTCTGGCGTTCGCGGCGGTGCAGATCGTCGTGCACATGGTGTACTTCCTGCACATGAACACCCGGTCGGAGCACGGCTGGTCGATCCTGGCGCTGATCTTCACCACGGTGCTGGTGGTGATCATGCTGGCCGGCTCGCTGTGGGTGATGTACCACCTCAACACGAATATGATGCCGATGTCGCCGCACGAGATGCGGAACGCGCCGTGACGGGTGTTGATGCTGATTGGCCAGCTTCGTAGTGCATACAAGTGCTTCTACAATATTTTTTAAAAGCGCATCGGTAGAGCGGCCTTCAGGCCGCTGAGCGCTTTTGAAACCATCAATGCAGCGGCCTGAAGGCCGCTCTACCGAGACAAGATGGCTTCTGCACAAGCCATCCAGCTTCTTACATCAGAGAACATTCGCGGAGACATCACGCTATGGGCGCAGCCAACGCGCATCGCAAAAGCGCACGACTGGCTTTGTTGAGCGGCCTTGCGATCGCCTTCATCGGCTTCGTCGCGCTGGGCGTGTGGCAGCTTGAGCGTCGGGTTTGGAAACTGGATCTGATCCTGCGCGTCGAATCCCGCATTCATGCCGCGCCGATCGCCGCACCCGGGCCGGCAGAGTGGTCGACGATCACTGCCGCGCGCGACGAGTACAGACACGTCGAAGTCTCGGGCCGTTATCTGCCCGATGCCGACACCCGCATTCAGGCCGTAACCGCCATCGGCGCCGGCGACTGGCTGCTGACGCCGCTGCAGCGTCGCGATGGCAGCATAGTGCTGATCAATCGCGGTTTCGTTATGCCGGATTGGGCGCCCGATCCGCTGCGCGAGTCCGCTGCCGCTTCCGATGTAGCCGTCATCGGCCTGCTGCGGCTCACCGAGCCTGGCGGCGGCTTCCTGCGCAACAATATGCCGGCAGAAGGCCGCTGGTATTCGCGCGACGTGCAGGCGATCGCCGCTGCGCACGGTCTGCGGCGGGTCGCGCCTTATTTCATTGATGCTGCGGCTACTGGGCTTGGTCGCGATACCGCTGATACCGATACAAATGGCCCGGTGGGTGGCCTAACCGTCGTGCGCTTCCGCAACCAGCATCTGCAGTACGCCTTGACCTGGTTCGCGCTGGCGTTGATGGTGGTGGCCGGCGTCTGGCGCGTGCTGCGCGAAGATCGCGGGCGGGTTCATCCATACACGAGGTCTGCGGATGTTGGGCGGAATGGTTCCAGACAAGATTGAATCGGGCACGTCCGAAGCCGACGGTGCGGTTGCGCAGGGCGCACCGGTATCACAACGCGACAGCACCGGCGTGAAGAATATGCAGCAGCTCATCCAGCTGCGATGGTTCGCGCTGGCCGGCCAAGTCGCCACCATTGCGACCGTGCACTTTGGTTTTGGGATCCGTCTGCCGCTGCTGCCGATGATCGCCGTGCTGCTGTGTCTGGCTACATTTAATTTGATCAGCCTGCTGCGCTCGCGTCGACGCGAAGAAGTGACCGACGGCGCGCTGCTGCTGTCGCTGCTGGTGGATGTAGTCACGCTGACTGCGCTGCTGCACCTCAGCGGCGGCGTCGCCAATCCGTTCGTGTTTCTGTATCTGCTGCAGGTGGTGCTTGGCGCGGTGCTGCTGCGCGCGCGCTCCAGCTGGGTGGTGGTGGCGGCGACGAGTCTGGGTTTCGTCGGTTTGATCGTATTCCCCGGCCCGGTCGTGATTCCGGTCGATCCTGCGCGTGCGCTGCCCGATCCGTACGTGCAGGGACTGCTGCTGTGCTTTTTGCTGAACGCGATGCTGCTGGTGGTGTTCATCACCCGTATCAATGGGATTTTGCGCGCGCGCGATGCGCGTCTGGCCGATCTGCGCCAGCGCGCGGCGGAAGAAGACCACATCGTGCGCATGGGGCTGCTGGCGTCCGGCGCAGCGCACGAACTGGGTACACCACTTGCAACGCTGTCGGTGATTCTGGGCGACTGGCGGCGCATGCCGCCGTTCACCGAACAGCCGGACATGCAGCAGGAAATCGACGAAATGCAGACCCAGCTGGCGCGCTGCAAAACCATCGTCAGCGGCATTCTGCGTTCGGCCGGCGATGCGCGCGGCGAAGCGCCGACCGAAACCACAGTCCACATGTTTCTCGATACGCTGGTCGCAGAATGGCGCACCACGCGTCCGGTGGGCAGCTTCGACTATCGCAACAGTTTTGGCGATGATTTACCGATCATCTCCGACTGGGGCCTCAAACAGATGATCCACAACGTGTTGGACAATGCGCTGGAAGCGTCGCCCGACTGGGTGGGGTTCTATGCATCGCGCGATCAGGGGCATCTGGTGCTGCGCGTGCACGACGCGGGGCCCGGTTTCGCCCCGGCGATGCTTGCAAAATTCGGCAAGCCCTATCAATCCAGCAAAGGCCGCGCTGGCGGCGGACTGGGCCTGTTTCTGTCGCTCAACGTGGCGCGCAGTCTGGGCGGCAGTATTTCCGCACTCAATCGCGACAGCGGCGGCGCTGCGGTCATCATGCGGCTGCCGCTGTCGGCGATCACGCACGGAGAGATGCATGATGACGACCTTGCCTGAAATAATCGATACGACTGCATCCGACACCACTGCGTCAGACATCGCCGTGCCAGGACCGCGCGAACTGTTGATCGTCGAAGACGACGCCGCGTTCGCGCGGACGCTCAGCCGCTCCTTCGAGCGCCGCGGCTACGCGGTGCGCACGGCGGCCAACCTCAGCGACGTGATCGCACTGTTGTCCGACTGGTCGCCCGGCTATGCGGTGGTCGACCTGAAACTGCAGGCCGGCGACTCCGGCCTGGCCTGCGTACAAGCGCTGCACGCGCACGATGCCGACATGCTGATCGTGGTGCTGACCGGCTATGCCAGCATCGCCACCGCGGTGGAAGCGATCAAACTGGGCGCCTGCAACTATCTGGCCAAACCTTCCAACACCGACGACATCGAAGCCGCCTTCGGCCGCGCGGTCGGCGACGCCACGGTGGAACTTACCCAGCGCCCCACTTCGATCAAAACCCTGGAATGGGAGCGCATCCACGAAACATTGGCCGAAACCGGCTTCAACATTTCCGAAACCGCGCGCCGCCTCGGCATGCACCGTCGCACTTTGGCGCGCAAGCTGGGCAAGCATCGGGTGAAGTGAGGCGGGCGACCGTCGCGCCCGCTCAAGTCATTGATGACAACGAAGCGCCGATGATGGTCTTTGCTGCCGTCATCGACCGGCAGGGTAGGCAATCATGGCCAGAAGCGCATCAGCAGCCACGCCGGAATGCCGACGTAGAACAGCAGGCGGCCGATACGTTCCAGCATGTTTCTGACATCGATCGCACGCACGGGACGCAGCGCCAGCGCCAGCCCGGTGCCCGTCTCGATCGCGACCCGCAGCGCCGCCGCGAACAGCACCAGACCGATCGCCCACGATGCCCACCAGAGCACCAGCGCGGTGAGGTAGGCCTGCAGGCCGAACGTATGGTATTCGCCGAAGGTGCCGCCATAGGCGATGTGCTGGTGCAGCCGGAATGCAGGCAGTGCTGGCACCAGCGGAAACAGCGCGAACTTCACGACGGGGTGATCGAGGATCCGGTGGCGCGCTGCAGCCAGACGCGTGCACGCGTACGCTGCGGCACGGCCGGTCAGCGCATCGGCAAGCGTGCCCGGCGCGCCCGCGCGGATCAGCGCGTCGATCAAGCCCGCCGGATCGGCCACCGCGATCCCTCGCGACCAGCGCCGGCCCGAAACCAGACGCAGCCATACGCCCGTGACCGGAAGCGGAAGCGCCCATAGTTCGACGGCGGCGATATCTTTCGCCGCGATGTCGACGCGCTGTTCGCGCTGCGCCAGCACCAGCGCGTCGCGCTCAACGCGCATCGTCGCGGCACCGGCGCGCGCAATGCACCAGGCTGCGGCCAACGGGGCCAGCACCAGCGCCGCGAACATGCGCATCTGCGCCAGCGGGTTCATCGGCTCGCCATCGCCAAGCCAAAGCGTCGCGCCCATCCACAGCAGGCCTGCGCCAGCGCACAGACGCAGCAGTGCCGACACGATGCGCCATGCCGGTGAGAGCACCGTGGCGTCGGTCCGATACGGTTCCTGCGCGGCTGCCGCAGCGGATGGCGTCGCCTTGGCGCCCGCTGCCCGCTTCAGTGCCCCGGCGGCCCAGGGCAGCGCCAGCAGCACCAGCGCGGCCAGACCTGCGCGGCCCACCCAATCGCCCCAGGCCACCATCAGGGTCGCGGGCGGCTCCCGTACCGGCACTTCGCCGATCAGCAGCTTCTGTTCGCCCATCGCGGTGGCCGCAACCACGGTTCCGGCCGCATCGATCACCGCGCTGATACCGTTGGCAGTGACCCGCATCTGCGGCAGACGGGTTTCGATGCTGCGGAACGCCGCCACCCGCAGATGCAATGCCGCGCCCACCGGGTGATCGGTGAACCAGGAGTCGTTGGACATCCCCACGATTGCCCGCGCGCCCAGCCGTGCCCCATCGATCGCAAGGCTGGCATCGGTGTCGTCCAGACAGATCATCGGCAGCACCGGAATCTCGCGCCCGTCGGCCAGACGCAGCGGAAACACGCGCGCGCCGTCGCCCGGCCGCCAGGTGCCGGCCCACGGCAGCGTGCGTCGCAGCGTCGGCCCGTCCAGCCACTGCGGTACGTATTCGGTCAGCGGGAACAGATCGGTCTTGCGATAAAACCCCAGCGGCGCGCGCCGCGCAGGCTCCAGGAACGCAGCGGCGTTGTACTCGCCCACCGCATCGAGGTCGTAGGTGCCAAACACCAGCGGCACGCCGGCCGACGTCACGAACGCCTGGATCTCGCGGTCGAGCTCGGCGCCGCCGTCGCTTTTCGCGTGGCCATAGGTGGTCGGGTACACGGTCTCCGACCACAGCAGCGCATCCACGCGATGCTGTGCGACCGCTTCGCGCGACATCGCGTAATGCGTATCCAGCACATGGCGGACCACGTCGTACGCGCCCATCTCCCGACGCAGGCGCTCGTAGTCGACGATATTGGCCTGGACCATGCCGATGCGCAGCGGCTTGCACGCGGCTTCGGGCGATACAGTCAGCATCGACAGGCGGACTGCGCCATAGCCCGCCATCAGCGTCAGCACGGCTACGCCCATCGCCAACGGCTGCAGCATGGCGCGCACACCGTTGCGGCGTTGCGCGATGGCCGCAGCGATGCTCTCGTTGATGAGGATCAGCAGGAAGGTGAGGCCGGCCGCGCCGCCGACATCGGCGATCTGGCGCAGCAGATACGACGGCTGCAGCCCGTGACCGAGGGTGTCGCTGAACAGTTTGGGCACCAGCCACTCGGTCGCCACCCACGCCGAGGCGCCGGCCAGCGCGCGGACGACCGGGCCATGGTGTCGGCCTGCGAGATGACGGACCAGCGCGAAGGCGAGCAGCTGCGGCTGCAGCAATGGCGCCGCCAACAGCAGGGCGCACACGCCGGTGGCGGGAGACATGCCCATGTAGCCGGCAACGGCGAAACCGAACCACGCGAACAGCGCCGCAACACAGGCGAAGCTCATCGCCAGTCCGCTGGCTGCGGCGCCCGCTGCGGTGCGGTTCGCATCCAGCGCAAGCAGCCACGGCACCAGACCGACGAAGCCCAACAGATAGGCGTTGCCGCCGCGCGCATAGGTGCCCAGCAGGATCGCGCTGACAGCGATACCGGCCAGCGCGCGCCAGCCGGGGTTGGACACTCTGCTCATGCTGGAATCAAGGCGTTCCGGGCGACAGTGGCGGCGGAATTTCGATCCGGCGGATCGCCAGCCCAGGCGGCGCCATGCCCGGGGGAACCACCCGGTCCTGCGGAATCGCGATCGGCTTGCCGGACGCGTCGAAGAAATCGAAATCCGGCGAATACATCAGAATTGGTTCGATGCGCTGGCCATCGTCGGTGGCCTGGAAGTGGCGAACATAGCCCTCGGGCAGTACGTAATCCTCGGGAACCGCAAGCCCGACCAGCGGCGGGCTGGTGCCGGGCGGTGGAAACGCGCCGATACCCGAATGGATGCCGGCCTTGTGCAACTGATCGATCACTTCGCCCATTGGCGGCGGCTCGCCCGGTGGAATGAATTCCGAGAGATCGCGACCGGCCAGACCGTCAAGTTCGACCGGGGTCGGCGTCGGCTCGCCTCGCGGCACCGCAGTGGTCTGCGACGAGCCGGGTGGGGACGCGGCAGTAGCGGAACTATCCGTGCCGTCCGCAGCAGGCGCAGCAGTTTCGATGCGGGGCGCATCGGGCGGCGTTTTCTGATTCATCAGCACATAGCCTGCAGAGCCGCCCGCCAGAATCAGGGCCAGCGATTTGTAGATCACGTCTGGACGCCAGCCGCGTGCGGCCTGCCCGGTGATGCGCACGCCGCCGCCGTCCTGATCGGACAGCGGGGCGTTTTTCGGTTCGGGGTGGTCCATCGAGACGCAACCTGCTGCATTGCGGTCAGAATGTTTTAGCGATCACAACGTTTGCGATCAAAACGGGCTCGGCGGGCTGTAGACCGACAATCCCCAGCCCATACGCTCATGGCCGTACTGGTTCCAGATCGGATTCTTGCCGCCGGCGAACGAGGTGTAGCGGGGTGCACCCGTACCGGTGGTGCCGCCGAAGAAGCCGGCCGACACGGTGCCGTCGGTGTAGGTGGGATGCGTATCGTCCGACTGGATGTAATCGTAGCTGCTGGACGACGATACGAAGTGGGTGTTGGCATCGCGCAGCGTAGGACGCAGCGTGGCAGTGATCCGGGTCAGATAGCCAGACTCGCTTTCGCCCAGCACGTACTTCAGCGCATCGGAATCGATCTGGCCGTCGCCGTTGCTGTCGTAATCCGCACCCATGTATTGGGCGAAGTTGTCGGCGCACTGGAAACCCTTCTGTCTGGCGTATTCGCACATCCAGTAGTTCATCTGGACGATCGCCGGCAGGAACTTCTCGCGCAGATTGACCTTGGCGCCAGTGACCGGATCGTTGCAGGAACTCTGCACATTGTCCGCAGCGTAGCCGGGGTAATACAGATTGCCGACGATCTTCACCTTGGTGCCCGAATACGCGTTGACGTTGATGTAGTCCATCGCCGCCGCGACGTAGGTCTTGCAGTTGTTCACCGCCGTGGTCAGCACGCTGTAGTCGCAGGTGCCGGTCTGGCCCTTGAAGCTGGTGCGCGCCTGCAGGCCATCGTTGCCGCACATCTCGAACGTGACCACACGTGTCGAGGTGGCCTGCATATAGGATCTTTCGGCGACGATTTTGTTGTTGTAGACATCGGAAGCCACTGCGCCTGATTTGGCGCGACGCACGCTTTCGATATCCGCATTCCACAGCGCCGACAGATATTCGGAATCGATCGTGGGCGCCGAGTATTTGGCCGCGTTGGAAATGGAGCCGTTATAGCCGGCATAGATGGAATCGCCGTAGGCGACGACGCGATACTTGGCCGTGGTGCTGGCGCGGTCGATGGTCCAAGACACGTTCTGGTTCAGCGTGCTGGCCGTCGCCGGCGCACCGGCGGCGAGCAAGGCCATGGTCGAGAACAGCGTAAAAGTATGTTTACCGAATCGATTGATCATGACCTGCTTCCTTGTATGAGTAGTGTGTCGCGCGGGGGGTTGAAGTGTTCCAGGACAATCATGTCCGATGGATTCCATTCGAACGCGTACGGTCCGCCGCAAGCGGAGCTCACCCTATCGTTTCCGACCAGCAGGGTCAACACGGCGGGTTTGTCGCGCTGCAGCATTTCAGCAATTTTTTTTTGCTGTTCGTACCGCTTGATCAAACAGCAACAGCGATCGCGACATCATCGATCGCGACATCCTCCGTGCGCAGGGGTGGTGGCCTGTCCGTTCGGATGCAAAGAGGTACTTCCAGATGGACCAAAAAAACAACGCACCAGAACAATCATTCGACGCCTGCTGCAGTCCACAAGAAAACATCGCAAACAACACGCCGACACATGCAGCGGACCGTCACATGCAATGGACCGATATATGGAGTTTCATAGTCCGGGCCTGGCCACCGGCAAGCCCCGTGATCAGCGCAGGCATGCGCTTGGTAGCAAACCAACGTTGCCCAGCCCCGCCTATCCCCGATTCGTCATGCCCCGGATCTTGCCGATAGCAAATCCTGGTTAGGTCACTGCGGTGGTGTCGATATTTTTGCAGGAGCGGCG
>JAYVSK010000220.1:0-9128 GCA_043775395.1 Lysobacter sp.
TATCACGTGATGCCGGTGCTGCCGCGCGGGCATCTGGGCAAGCGCAACCTGACCCGCGACGAATCGCGGGTGCGCGAAATCCTTGAAGCGCTGCTCAGCGCCCTGGCTTTCGCCCACAGCCGCGGCGTGATCCATCGCGATGTCAAGGCCGAAAATGTGCTGTTTGACGAAGCCGAACGGCCGATGCTTACCGATTTCGGCATCGCGCTACGCCGCGGTTACGGGTCACGGGTCACCACCGCCGGCGTGGCTGTGGGCAGCACCGCCTACATGGCACCCGAACAGGCGCGCGGCAGCGAGGTGGATCTGCGCGCGGATCTCTACAGCCTCGGCGTGCTGGCCTGGGAAATGCTGGTCGGCAAGCTGCCGTACATGGCCGAAGACGGGCTGTCGATGGCGCTCAAGCATGTGCAGGACCCGATTCCGCGCCTGCCGCCGCATCTGGGTCAATGGCAGCGTTTCTTCGACCGTGCGCTGGCCAAATCGCCGATCGAACGCTTCACCGATGCGCAGGACATGCTGGAAGCGATGCGCCGCGTGCCGCATGAAAAACGGCAGCCGCTGCGCGCCGCCTACGCCAGGATGATCGGCCGCTTCGGCCCGAAACAGCTGGCTGCGGTTGCCGTGATCGCTGCGGTCAGCATCGGCGCCGTCGCAACGATGCTGCAGCTCGATCGACACAATGTGGAACGCACGCTTGCTGGCATCGCCGGAACGCGCGAGGACCATCCTGCACAAGCACCGACAGCCAGCGGTATCGATCCCACACTTGGCGCGCCGGAGCTGGACCCGACCGACTCGATGCTGCGTGCGGCGCCGGAATCGGCTGCGCAGCCATTTATCGGCGCCGCTACTGAACAGTTGCAGCAGCGGCGACTGATCGCACCCCCGGGCAACAACGCCTACGACAGCGTGATGGCCGCGTGGCGCACGGATCCCAGCCATATCGGCCTGTCCGCGATCAGCGGCCGTCTATTGGCTGCGCTGGGCGACGACAGCGCACAGCGGGTGCTCAAAGGCGAAGATGCGCCGGTGCGCGACTTGCTGAGCCGCATGCAGCGACTGGCCGAACAGGATCCTGCGCGTGGTCCGGCGATGATGGCGCAGTCCCGCAAATCACTGAACGCCGCGCTCTCGACGCGCATGAGCCAAGCACAGGCGAAAGCGGATCGCAGCGCGGCGCAGCGGGTAGTGGCTTCGGCGAAAACGCTGGGCATGGACAGTGCGCAGATCGCGGCGCTGCAGTCGCGCGCGAGCAGGATCGCGCAGCCCGGCGATCGCGTCGCCGACAATATCGGCGACATGACCCTGGTCGATGCGGGCGGCAAGGTGGTTGCGGTGTCACGCAGCTCGGTAAGCCGCAATGCTTACGCCGAATTCGCGAAGGCCACCAAGCGTCAGCCTGCGCTGTGCCGCGAACGCGCCTCGCTGCTGCGCGTGCTCGCGCCGCGGACCTGGGAGGCGCCGGGGTTCGAACAGCCAAGCAGTGCATCTGTCGTCTGCGTTTCCTGGCAAGACGCCGAAGCTTACGCGCGCTGGCACAGTCAGCGCGGCAATCATCGCTATCGTCTGCCCACTGCCGCGGAGGCCCAGGCGGCATCGCGCAGCGATAGCGGTAAAGCCGTGGCGGAATGGCTCAACGACTGCCCCGGGGGCAGCTGTGCCAAGCGTATGACTGCGGGCCGCAGCTGGCGCGGCGCCGGCGGCGGTCGCCCGCTGGAAGCGCAGCGCGGCTATGACGACGTGGGCTTCAGGCTGGTGCGCGACATGTAGGCCGGGCCCAGGCCCAACATTCACGATTGTGTTCTCGGCACCAAGCGCCACCGCGAAACATCGCACGCAAACGGACAACGCCGCGCCATAGAACGTGATCCGCTTCGTATGCGCCGTTCGGTTGCAGCAGCAGCAGGCCGCATCCCAACGGCATCGCTTTGTCGTCGTTAGCCGTTCGCGCATACCTTCGTGGGCAATGACCTTTGGCCGATGCCCTCTGCCGGCTTTCCGGCGAGGCTTCCGCTTTACCTGAAACTTCGCGCCGCTAGTCCATCCCCCGCCGCCGTTCCATCGGCAATCCATGCTGGAGCTGTCATGACCGCCACCGCTTCCATCCGCAGACCCGCGCTGATCGCACTCGCCATCGCCGCATCGCTGATCGGCACTACCGCCCTGCCCCTTGCCGCACACGCGGCAACGGCCACGACAGCCGAATCCACGGAGTCGAAGACGCAGCGTCTCGATCGTCTGTACGCGGAATTCTGGGAAGCGTCGCTGAAGCTCAATCCGCTGCAGGCCACCTTTCAAGGCGACAATCGATACAACGATCAACTGCCGAACTTCCTGACCGAGGCATCGCGCCAAGAGGCGCACGATTTCACCGTGACATGGCTCAAACGTGTCGAGGCCGTCGGCTCCGATGGCCTGAGCGGACAGGACCGCCTGAGCTACGACATTTTCGTCAAGAACGCCAAGGACACGCTGGAGGGCGAGCAATATCCGAACCATCTGATGCCAGTCGATCAATTCACCAATATCGCCGGTCTCGCGGCCCAGCTCGGCTCCGGCAGCAACGCTCAGCCGTTCAAGACGGTGAAAGACTACGACGACTGGCGCGCCCGTGGCGCGAAACTGGTGCCGATCTTCGATCAGGCGATTCTCAACATGCGTGAAGGCATGCGCCAAGGCGTGGTGCAGCCGAAAGTATTGATGAAGAAAGTCCTGCCGCAGTTCGACGCGTTGATTGCCGATCAGGCCCACAAAACCCTGTTCTGGGGCCCGATCAAGAATATGCCGGCTGATTTCTCGAATGCCGACAAAACCCGGATCACGGCCGAATACACCGCCATGATCGAGCAGGACATCATGCCGGCCTACCGGCGCATGCGCGATTTCATCGCCAAAGAATATCTGCCAGCCTGTCGCGACAGTGCTGGTATGGGCGGCCTGCCGAACGGTCAGGCGTGGTATGCGTTCAATGCATATCTCAACACCACTACGCGGCGGACGCCAGCGCAGATCCACCAGACCGGGCTCGATGAGGTCGCGCGCATCCACGGCGAAATGCGCAAGATCATGCAGCAGGTGGGATTCAAGGGTTCGCTGCAGGACTTCTTCAACTATGTGAACACCGACAAGAAGTTCGAGTTCGCCTCCGAAGAAGCGCTGCTCACGCACTACCGCAGCATCGAGGCGCAGCTGGAGCCAGGCCTCAACCGCATGTTCAATCTGAAGCCCAAAGCGGGCTTCGAGATCCGTCCGGTCGAACCGTTTCGTGCCCAGTCCGCCGCCGGCGGCCAGTATTTCCCGCCGAACGCGGACGGCACGCGGCCAGGTATTTTTTACGTCAATACCTACGACCTGCCCAGCCGTAAAACCTGGGACAGCGAAGATCTGTTTCTGCACGAAGCCAAACCGGGACATCACTTCCAGATCGCGCTGCAGCAAGAGCTGAAAGGTCTGCCAAGCTTCCGCCGTTTCGGCGGCGAGACAGCGTACATCGAAGGCTGGGGCCTGTATTCGGAAACCATCGGCAAGGAGTTGGGGATCCTCACCGATCAATACATGTACTTCGGCATGCTGCAAAACGAGCTGTGGCGTTCGATCCGTCTCGTTGTCGACACCGGTTTTCACAGCAAGGCCTGGACCCGCGAACAGGTGATCAAATACATGTTGGAAAACTCAGCGACCAGCGAAACCGACGCGGTGTCTGAAGCCGAGCGCTACATGGCGATTCCCGGCCAGGCGCTGGCCTACAAGACCGGCCAGATGAAGATCACCGAGCTGCGTGCACGCGCGGAAAAAGCGCTGGAAAGCAAGTTCGATATCAAGGCTTTCCATGACGAAGTGCTGAAGGACGGCTCGGTGCCGCTGGATGTGCTGGATGCCAAGATTGATCGTTGGGTGAAGAGTCAGCGCTAAAGCTTGTTCAAAAACTCAGCAATCTCCGATGGGGAACCGGTCGCTCACACTTGATCGTCGGTAGAGCGGCCTTCAGGCCGCTGTGTGGGTGACTTCGGTGCACTCCAGCGGCCTGAAGGCCGCTCTACCGATACGCTTTCCGTAGATCTTGAAAAATTTCTGACAAGACTGGCTACAGATACTTGTTGAGCGATGTAGCAATCGAAACGTCACTAACAAAGGTTGCGCTGAAAACCAGCGCAACCTTTGTTCTCCACTATGCGCAGTATTGTTGAACCAGCGCGAACACCGACTGCACGATCTGCGCCATCCGTCGATAGTCGAGTTTCTCGTAGGTGTCGCCGGCACGATGGTATTGCGTATTGCGGAAGAAAGCGGTGTCGGTCAACATCAGTGCTGGAAAACCCTCGGCCCAATAGCTTCGATGGTCTGAAAAATCGATTCCCTGCAGCAGCGCAGGCGCGTTGATGGAATACACGGGCAAGTCGGATCCGCCGGAGATGAGCGCTTTGGCTCTGCGCATGTTCGCGACATCATCCAGCTCACCAATCAGCGCAATGAAATTGCCGCGGTCCGAGTACAGATACTGCATGCCTGGGGCTGGAAAACTTTGACTGCCCGGCGCATCGCTGAAGTAGCCGATCATTTCCAGAGACAGCATCAGCCTGACCTCGCGCTTCGATGACACAAGCGAGCGCGCATGACGGACGCTGCCCATGTCGTCCGTGCGGAAGTAAGGAGGCTCCTCCAGCGCATAGGCGACCAGTTCGACCGCGCGGGAAGGCGGCCGTTGGCCCAGCAGATGGGCCAGTTCAATCGGGCCTTCAGTGCGACTTGCTGCTCCGTAGTGCCAGTACACGCGCTGGCGGCCCAAACGCATCACTTCTGGCATCCTGCCAGTAATCCCGAAACACCGCGTGATTGCTCGTTCCTGCCAGCAGTTCGCCGGGTTCGAGAAAATGGTAGAGCGCAGCCATCGAACGCACTTCGACCGACGATACGCGGCGCAGAACGTGTTCCGGTCCAAGTTCCGACGGATGTTCCAGACCCGCTGCGCACAGCAGCTCACGCAGTGCCTTGAGCGTGTGGTGATGGAACTGGTGCACGCGGGTCGCCTTGTCGGGCACATCGAGTTTGCGCCAGCGCGACGGATCCTGCGTAGCGATGCCGGTCGGACAGCGGCTGGTGTGGCAGCTCTGCGCCTGGATGCAGCCCAGCGCGAACATGAAGCCGCGCGCGGCGTTGCACCAGTCCGCTCCCATCGCCAGCGTACGCGCGATGTCGAATGCGCTGGCGATGCGCCCCGCCGCGCCGATGCATACTCTGTCGCGCAGATTCAAGCCGACCAGCGTGTTGTGCACCAGCATCAGCGCTTCGTGCATCGGCACGCCCACGTGATCGATGAATTCCGCCGGTGCCGCGCCGGTACCGCCCTCGCCGCCGTCGACCACGATGAAATCCGGCAGCAGCCCGGTCTCGTTCATCGCTTTGGCGATGGCGAACCACTCCCACGGATGGCCGATGGCAAGCTTGAATCCGGTCGGCTTACCGCCGGACAAGGCGCGCATCTTTGCGGCGAATTCAAGCAGCTCGATCGGCGTTGAAAACGCCGAATGTCTCGACGGCGACACGCAGTCCACGCCCTGCAGCACGCCGCGGGTCGCAGCGATCTCAGCGCTGACCTTGGCCGCCGGGAGCACGCCGCCGTGCCCGGGCTTGGCGCCCTGCGACAGCTTCAGCTCGATCATCTTCACCTGCGGGTCGCGCGCATTCTGGACGAAGCGTTCATCGCTGAAACTGCCGTCGTCGTTACGACAGCCGAAATAACCGCTGCCGATCTCCCAGACCAGATCGCCGCCGTGTTCGCGGTGATACGGCGAGATCGAGCCCTCGCCGGTGTCGTGGTAAAAACCGCCTTGCTTCGCGCCTGCATTCAACGCACGGATCGCATTGGCCGACAGTGCACCGAAACTCATGGCAGAGATGTTGAACACGCTTGCGTCGTAGGGCTGCGCCGACTGCGCACCGATGCGGATGCGGAAATCAGACGATGCGATATCGGTCGGCATCACCGAGTGATTGATCCACTCGTACTCGTTGCCGTACACATCCTGCTGCGTACCGAATGGCCTGGTGTCGTTCAGGGCCTTGGCGCGCTGATAAATCAAGGCGCGCTGTTGACGCGAATACGGCACCTCAGCGGTATCGGATTCGATGAAATACTGCCGCATCTCCGGGCCGATCGATTCCAAACCATAGCGGAAATGCGCGAGAATCGGATAGTTGCGGCGCAATGTGCTGCGAGTCTGCAGCAAATCCCAGGTTCCGAGCGCTGCGACAGCGCCGAAAATCGCGATGCCCCAGATCCAGGCGCCGCCAAGAGACACCGCTGCGATCACGCATGCAACAGTCATAACGAGGCTGGCGATAAAAGTGGCGTAGCGCGACATGACACTTCCGGCAGAATGCGCGCGGTTGCGCGAGTCGATGCGCATAGTCAAGCACATCGTTGGTGCCCTGGGCGGGATTCGAACCGCGCCACAATGACTTCAAGCCACTGCAACAATGAACGCACCGCAGCGCGCGGCCGAACTGGCTCTTCTCGCTCCCCGAACGTCAGTGGAATTGTGCCCGGGGCGGGACTCGAACCCGCACACCCTTTCGAGCGAGGGATTTTAAGTCCCTTGCGTCTACCATTTCGCCACCCGGGCATGTACATAGGGTGCCTGAGCGCGATGCGATTTGAAACTCTCAGCGCGCAGACACGAAGCTCAGCCACAACAAAAAAAACCCGCCAAAGCGGGTTCTTCAGAAGGATGGAGGCCTGGGTCGGAATCGAACCGGCGTACGCGGCTTTGCAGGCCGCTACATGACCACTCTGCCACCAGGCCGGTGACGTTGAACTTGATGTATTTCTATGTTGATTGCAAAATAACAAGCCCCGGCGAACCGGGGCCTGTCTGAATCTGGAGCGGGAAACGAGACTCGAACTCGCGACCTCAACCTTGGCAAGGTTGCGCTCTACCAACTGAGCTATTCCCGCGGTGGAATCAGAATTTTAACGGCTGCTGCGGAACTGTCAACACTCTTGCCTTCATCGGCCA
The DNA here is from genome assembly GCA_043775395.1 of Lysobacter sp. Classification (GTDB taxonomy): domain Bacteria; phylum Pseudomonadota; class Gammaproteobacteria; order Xanthomonadales; family Xanthomonadaceae; genus Lysobacter_I. The sequence goes on from JAYVSK010000220.1 coordinate 7,020, forward strand.
TCAGTGCAGGCCACGCGGCGATCAGATATTGGGCGCCGGACCACAGCGTCAACAGCGCTGCCGCGGCCAGCATCCAGTCGCCGACATGGAAAATCACGTCGCCCGGCCATGGTGCGGGCTTGACGCCTGGAACCACTGAATACAGCAGGCACAACAGCGCAAACATCTGTGCCATGGTCTTGATTTTACCGATCACGGCGACCTTCACGGTAGCGCGCTGGCCGATCTCCGCCATCCATTCGCGCAGCGCCGAAACCGCGATTTCGCGGCCCACGATCACGCCCGCCCAGAGCGCCATCCACGGCGTTGGATGACCCTGCACGATCAAAAACAGCGCAACCGCCACCATTAATTTGTCCGCGACCGGGTCCAGAAAAGCGCCGAAAGCGGAATGCAGGTTGTAGCGGCGCGCGACCCAGCCATCCAGCCAGTCGGTGAACGCCGCCAGCGCGAAAACCGCGGCGGAAGCGAAGTTGCTCCACTTGTAAGGCAGATAGAACACCAACACCAACACCGGGATCATCACGATCCGCGCAAGGGTCAGCATGGTCGGTACCGTCAATTTCATGAAGATCCTTGTGATTCGGTGCCGTGAAGCGCCGCGTAGATGCGTTCGGCCAGCGCGGCGTTGATGCCTTCGACCCGGGCGATTTCTTCGATGCCCGCCGCTTTCAGCCCAGCCAAGCCTCCAAAATGCTTCAACAGATTACCGCGTCGGCGCGGCCCGATGCCGGGTATATCTTCCAACCGGCTCACGTTGCGCGCTTTCTGCCGCCGCCCGCGATGACCGGTGATCGCGAATCGGTGCGCTTCATCGCGCACCTGCTGGATCAGCTGCAGGCCCAACGAAGCCGCCCCGGGCCGCAGTTCGCGCCCACCCGGCAGCAGCAGCGTCTCGTCGCCAGGGCGACGCGCTTCACCCTTGGACACTCCGACCACATGGACATCGACGATCCCGAAATCGGCCAGCACCGCGTTCGCTTGGGCGATCTGCCCTGCGCCGCCGTCGATCAGCAGCAGATCCGGCAGCACTGCGCGCGTGCGCGCCGGGGCCGCTTGGACGGCGATGCTCTGCGGGTCGATGGCGGGGCGAAGTTCGGTTTCGGATGCGGCTTGAGCCTCGGCCGCTTTGCGAAACCGGCGTTCAAGCGCTTGATGCATCGCCGCGTAATCGTCGCCGGGGGTCACGCCCTCGATGTTGTAGCGGCGGTACTGGCTGCGCACTGGGCCGGCGGCATCGAACACCACGCACGAGGCGACCGTGGCCTCGCCCATGGTGTGGCTGATGTCGAAGCATTCGATGCGCTGCGGCACTTCTCCCAGCCCGAGCATATCGCGCAGCGCCTCGGCGCGCGCGCGCTGTGCGGCGTTGCTGCCGATCTCGGCGGCCAGCGTCTGTTCGGCATTGCGGCGGACCAGATCGAGATACCCGGCGCGTTCGCCGCGCACGCTGGTCTTGATCTGCACCTTGCGGCCGGCGGTCGCGCCCAATGCCTCTTCGATCAGTTCGCGCTCGGAAATATCGCGATCCAGCACGATCTCGCGCGGCGGCGTCTGTTCGGCGTAATACTGCGACACGAACGCGCCCAGCACTTCTTCCGCGCTGTCCTCGCCGTTGGTTTTCGGAAAAAAACTGCGGGTACCCAGATTGCGGCCGTCGCGGAACATCAGCATCAGCACGCAGGCCTGCGCACCGCGCATCGCGCAGGCCAGTACGTCCAGGTCGGCCGCATGCCCGTCCACATACTGCCGCGACTGCAGTTTGCGGATCGATGCCACCAGATCGCGCAGCCGGGCCGCTTCTTCAAAATCGAGGCGCTGGCTGGCCGTCTCCATCGCCGTGGTCAGCTCAGTGGTCAGATCGTCGCTGCGGCCGTCCAGCAGCATCGTCGCCTGACGCACCGCATCCGCGTAATCGCGGGCCTGCACCAGACCCACGCACGGCGCGCTGCAGCGGCCGATCTGATACTGCAGACACGGCCGGGAGCGATTGCGGAACACGCTGTCTTCGCAGCTGCGCAGACGGAAGATCTTCTGCATCAGATTCAACGTGTCGCGCACCGCGAGCACGCTGGGATACGGTCCGAAGTAACGGCCGGACAGCGAGCG
>JAYVSK010000221.1:0-5087 GCA_043775395.1 Lysobacter sp.
GCCGTCTGGACCGCATGCTTCCGTACTTGTGAGGAGATTGAACAATGGCAAGAGTTAAACGTGGTGTTACGGCGCGTCGCCGTCACAAGAAAATCCTCAAGCAGGCCAAGGGCTACTACAACGCCCGCCGCAAAGTTTTTCGTGTCGCCAAGCAGGCGGTTACGAAGGCGTTGCAGTACGCTTACATCGGCCGCAAACAGAAGAAGCGCAATTTCCGCAGCCTGTGGATCGCCCGCATCAATGCGGCTACCCGCAGCCACGGCATGAGCTACAGCCGCTTTATCAACGGCATGTTGAAAGCCGGCATCACCCTCGATCGCAAAGTGCTGGCCGACATCGCCGTGCACGACGCCAAGGGCTTTGCCGTGCTGGTCGAAGCTGCCGCCAAGGCGCTGGGCAACGAGACCGCCGGCAAGCCAGACGATCTGAAAATCATCGAAGGGATCGGCCCGAAGATCGCCGAGATCCTTGCCGCCGCCGGAATTTCGACCTTCGCCAAGCTTGCTTCGACCGACCAGGCCAAGCTGCGCGAGATTCTTGACGCCGCCGGCAGCAAATTTGCGGCGCACGATCCGACCACCTGGCCGCAGCAGGCGAAGCTCGCTGCCGAAGGCAAGATGGATGCGCTGAAAGTGCTGCAGGACGAGCTGCAGGGCGGTCGCGCTGCGTAAGCGCGCTCCGTTCCGTCGCGATGTACTGCACGACATGGGGAAGGGCGCGAGTCCTTCCCCATGTTCGTTTCCGGGCCATGCATCTTGTTGTTGCCGTGCCGGGCGCTGCAATTGACTGGATCTTTTGGCGGCTGGAATGCGACAGCAGATCCCTCTCCTCGCCTTTGCGAGGGGGAAGACAAATTTCTTGGGGATGACGACAAGGTTGTGAGCACATGATCGATATCGAAGCACTATCGGCCCAAGGACTCGCGGACATTGCGGGTGCGCAATCGCCCGATGCCCTCGAAGCGCTGCGCATCGCGCTGCTCGGCAAAAGCGGCAGCATCACCGCACAGCTCAAGGCCTTGGGCGCGTCACCGGCTGATCAACGCAAAACCGCGGGTGAAGCGATCAACCGTGCCCGCGACGTCATCGGCGATGCGCTGTCCGCGCGCAAGATCGAACTCGACGAGATCGTGCTCAACGCGCGTCTTGCCAGCGAAACCATCGACGTGACCTTGCCGGGCCGCGACGCCGCGCGCGGCGGCCTGCATCCGGTGACGCGCACGCTGGAGCGTATGACTGACATTTTCGCCCGGCTCGGTTACGAACTGGCCGATGGCCCCGAGATCGAGGACGACTGGCACAACTTCGAAGCCCTGAATTTTCCTCCGCATCATCCGGCGCGTGCGATGCACGATACGTTCTACTTTCCTGCAGACAGCTGCGGCGTCGCCCGTCTGCTGCGCACGCATACTTCCGGCGTGCAGGTGCGTTACATGCAGCATGCCGTCGCCGATCAAACCGGCCCGCCGCTGCGGATGATCGCTGCCGGCAAGGTCTACCGCAGCGACAGCGACCAGACCCACACACCGATGTTCCACCAGCTCGAAGGCTTGCTGGTCGACGAGCACGCCAGCTTCGCCGATCTCAAAGGCACGCTTTCCGAATTCGTGCGCGCATTCTTCGAACGCGATTTCGACATGCGCTTCCGCCCGAGCTACTTTCCGTTCACCGAGCCGTCGGCGGAAGTCGATATCGCATGGCAGCAGCCCGATGGTTCGACGCGCTGGCTCGAAGTGCTGGGTTGCGGCATGGTGCATCCCAACGTGCTGCGCAACGTCGGCATCGATCCGGAGCGTTATACCGGTTTTGCATTCGGTCTGGGCGTGGAGCGCTTCGCCATGCTGCGTTACGGCGTCAACGATCTGCGCGATTTCTTCGACAATGATGTGCGGTTTCTCCGGCAGTTTGCTTAGGGCGGGCTCAAGCCCGCATTGCGACATGCCGATTCGCATCAAATGATTGGCGAATGATTGGCGAAGTATTTCCGATCATCGTCGACATATTGGAACGATTCAAACGGTGGGCCAGGGCCTACCCTACGGTGACGAAATGAAATTTTCCGAAAACTGGCTGCGTCAACACGTCAAGACCGATGCGTCGCGCGATCAGCTTGCAGCGACGCTGACGGCGATCGGTCTGGAAGTCGAACAGATGACCGTGCTCGGCGCGGCGCTCGATGGCGTGCTGGTCGCGCGCATCGTTGAATGCGCCAGACATCCGGAAGCCGATCGTCTGCAGGTCTGTCAGGTCGACGCGGGGCAGGGCCATCTTCTGCAGATCGTCTGCGGCGCGCCGAACGCGCGTGTCGGCCTGTTGGCGCCGCTCGCGACCATCGGCACCAAAGTCGGTGAGTTCACGATCAAGGCGGCTAAGCTGCGCAACGTCGAATCCAACGGCATGTTGTGTTCGGCAAAAGAGCTGGGGATCGATGCCGATGCGTCCGGCCTTCTGGAATTGCCCGCTGACGCGCCAGTTGGAATGCCACTGGCCGATTATCTCGGCTTTCCCGATGCCAGCATCGAATTGAAGCTGACTCCCAACCGTGCAGACTGTTTCAGCGTATATGGCATCGCTTTTGATGTCGCCGCCGCGCTAGACAGTACCGTCGAACCGTTCGATGCTGTGCCGGTGCCCGCGCAGAGCGATGCCGCGCTGGCGGTAGAGCTGGATGCGGGTGCGAACGTGCCGCGCTTCGTGGGCCGTGTGATCGACAACGTCGATGCCAATGCCGCGACGCCGCTGTGGATGGCCGAACGTCTGCATCGCAGCGGTGCGCGTCCGATCAGTTTTCTGGTCGATGTTACCCAGTACGTGATGCTGGAACTGGGCCAGCCGATGCATGCCTTCGACACGGACATGCTGCAGTCGCCGGTCGTCGTGCGTTATGCGCGCGCGGGCGAAGAAGCCAAGCTGCTCGACGGCCGCACGGTGGCGCTCGACGAAGATTTTCTGGTCGTCTCCGACAGTCGTGGCGGCAGGGCGGCGCGTGCGGTCGCGCTGGGCGGTATCATGGGCGGCTACGACACGCGCGTCACCGAAACGACACGCAGTGTCTTTCTCGAAGCGGCGCACTGGATCCCTTCCGCCATTATCGGACGTAGCCGCAAGCTGGGTTTGCACACCGATGCCGGCCACCGCTTCGAGCGAGGCGTCGATCCCGAACTACCGCGAATCGCAGTCGAATACGCCACAAAACTGATTCTCCAAGTCGCGGGCGGCGTGCCGGGTCCCGTCGTCGAAGCCGTGCGCAACCAGGATCTGCCCAAGCCGCAGCTTGTGACCCTGCGTCGCGAGCGTCTTGCGCGCGTGCTTGGCGTGCAGGTGCCCGATGCCGAAGTCGAACGCATCCTTCGCGCGCTGGGTCTGGATGTGGATGCTATGGCCGATGGTTGGCGCGTGACCGCGCCAACACGCCGCTTCGACATCGCGATAGAAGAGGACCTGATCGAAGAGATCGCGCGCATCCACGGCTACAACGCGATCCCCACCACTCTGCCGGGTGGCGCCACCCGCGTGGCTTCGCCCAGCGAGACCGTGCTGGACGAAGCCACCGTGCGTCGCCAGCTGGTATCGCGCGATTTTCTGGAAGCGATCAACTACGCCTTCGTCGACAGCGGGCTCTTGGCGAAATGGCAGGCTACCGACAGCGGCGTTCCGCTTGCCAATCCGCTCAGCGCCGAACTCAGCACCATGCGCACGATGCTGCTGCCGGGTCTGGTGGGTGCGCTCTGCCGCAATGCCGCACGCCAGCAGTCGCGACTGCGGCTGTTCGAGATCGGCAAGGTGTTCGCACTGCGTAATGGTGAGGCGCCGGTAGAGACCCGACGCCTTGCGGCAGTGGTTTGCGGCGACGCGGACTGCGAGCAGTGGGGTGTGCTGGCAAGGCCGGTCGATTTTCACGATCTGAAGGGAGACCTCGACAGTCTCGCAACGGCTGTGGGCGCGATTTTGGAATATAGGCCCTCGTTGATGCGCTGTGGTCATCCGGGCAGGTCGGCGGATATCTACCGCGACGGTGAGCGCATCGGCTGGATCGGTCAACTCCACCCCCGGCTGCAGAAGGCATTGGAGCTGGAGACCGATGCCGTGGCTTTCGAGATCGATCTGGCTGCGCTGCAGCAGCGGCCGCTAGCCCGTTCGGTCGCGTTCAGCCGCTATCCGTCCGTCCGCCGGGACCTCGCGTTCGTCGTCCCGGAAACCGTGTCCTGGGCGGCCCTCGAAGTCACTATCCAAGGTGCTGCAGGCCCGTCCCTGCGGGGTATTCGCCTGTTCGACCGCTATGTCGGCAAAGGGGTCGAAACCGGATGCAAGAGCCTCGCTACAGGCTTGATTCTCCAAGAAGAATCACGCACTCTGACCGACCGCGATGTGGATCAGGTGATCGCTGATATCGTCGCTGCGTTGCGCGGGGAACACGGCGCGGAAATCCGCTCGTGAACCAAGGTCAGGCCGGGTTGTTTCGGTTTGGCCGGATGTGTTTTGGGCTCGTTTTGGGGGAAACGGATGGCATTGACCAAGGCTGAAATGGCCGAGCGGTTGTTCGACGAAGTCGGGCTGAACAAACGCGAGGCGAAAGAATTCGTCGACGCGTTTTTCGACGTGCTTCGCGAAGCGCTGGAGCAGGGGCGCCAGGTCAAGCTGTCGGGGTTCGGCAACTTCGACCTCCGCCGCAAAAACCAGCGACCTGGCCGCAATCCCAAAACCGGCGAGGAGATTCCGATCTCCGCCCGCACTGTGGTCACTTTTCGTCCGGGCCAGAAACTGAAGGAACGCGTGGAAGCGTATTCCGGAGGCGTGGCCGATGCTTGACCCCGGCAGCAACCGCGAACTTCCGCCGATCCCGGCAAAGCGCTACTTCACCATCGGCGAGGTCAGCGAGCTGTGCGACGTGAAGCCGCACGTGCTGCGATACTGGGAGACTGAGTTCCCGAGCCTCAAGCCGGTGAAGCGTCGCGGTAATCGTCGGTACTACCAGCGCCACGACGTGCTGATGGTCCGCCAGATCCGCAGCCTGTTGTACGAACAGGGGTACACCATCGGTGGCGCGCGCCTGCGCCTTGAAGGCGAAGGCGCTAAACAAGAATCCTC